>CACWRR010000042.1 GCA_902763335.1 uncultured Lachnospiraceae bacterium
AATCAGCTGGGTAGGAAATGAAAAAGACTCACCAATTATAAAAGAAAATGACAATGATTTTGTATCATTGGAAGTAGCAGCAAAATCAGACATAACAAAGGATTGGGAACTTGATAAGATACTTTCTGGTGTAACAAAAATACCAGATTTTACAACAATTAATGCAAAACTTGCAGATGTTTTATCAAAACCAGTTGCAGAAGCTTCGTTAAAGATTAAAGCAGGTAAAACGACACTTTACACAGGAAAATCTACATACAAAACAACAATCAAGGCAACAGTTAAGGGTGACAGCAAAAAAGTAACATATAAGTCATCAAATACAAAAGTTGCAACAGTATCATCTAAGGGTGTTGTAACAGCTAAGAAAGCTGGTAAGGTTGTAATTTCTGCAAAAGCTAACGGAATTACAAAGAAAGTAACAATCACAGTTAAGAACCCAACAATCACAGTTAAGAATGGTTCTAAGAAAGTTTCAAGCGTTTCACTTAAGAAAGCTAAGAGCGTAAAACTTTCAGTTACAACTTCTCCTTCAAAAGCTGGATTTAAAGCTACATATGCTACATCAGCTTCTAAGAAGATAGTTAAGATTACAACATCAGGAAGCAAAGTAACAGTTAAGGGTCTTAAGAAAGGTACTGCTAAAGTTAAGATTACAAGCGGTGGAGCAACTAAGACAGTTAAAGTTACAGTTAAATAATTTAATTAAAGATTATTCAATGGGCGTCTCGTTAATGGGACGCTCATTTTTTCGTTATACAATGGTGACATGCAACATTATGTCTGCATAAAATGGCCTTCGCCAGGGGAGGGATTGTGCTAATATGACGAATACAAGAGTGGTAACTTGCGTCGAAGTTGGTAAAAATACATAATAAAATAGGCAAAAACTATTGAAAAAAAGGGCAGAATGATATATAATAATCCTAACTGAAGTGGTCAGTGTAAAAAAGAGAAAGAAGGAGATAGAATTATGAGAAATCTTAAAAAAATTGTTGCAGTCGGCGCTACAGCAGCTATGACAATGGCTATGTCAGTAATGGCAATGGCAGCTACAGATAAAAATGCAGCTAATTGGGAAGATTGTGGAGCATGGATATATGAAGGTGCTGGTTGGACAAAAAATATTACACCTAAGGAGTCTTCTCCAGCATATGATACTATTTATGATCATTCAATCTGGCCTGGTGCTAAGATGACAGCAGAACCTGAGTATGATGGATGGTATAAAATCACAGCTACATTCGAGGATACATCTGCAGGAACTATTTTTATATTTAACAATCTTGTGGCTGATGAGCAGGTTGACACAGCTTCAGGCGGAGATCCGGAAGATCAGGCATTTGTTGATGCAGCAGGACTTAAAAAGAATAATATAAATGGAGCAAAGAAAATCCAGACACCTAATTGTTTGATTCCTGCTGGATATTTTACATCTACAGAATATTGGTATGATTTTGATGGCGATCCAAAAGGAAGTAATGCTACATTTGCACCAGGAAGAATTCCGGTAACTACACTTACCGATACAGCTCCTGCATCATACAAGAAGAAAGCATCTACAGTTGTTAATAATGCTACAGCTGTTGCAACAGGTAAAAGCTCAATTAAACTTACTTGGGACAAATACAAAGGTGCTCAGAAATACAACGTTTTCTGCTATGATTCAGCAACAAAGAAGAATGTAAAAGTTGCTTCAACTACAAAAAACAATTTAACAGTAACAAAGGTTAACAAAAAAGCACTTAAAGCTGGTAAGAATTATAAGTTTGTAATCAAGGCTGTTAAGGGAACAAAATCTATTGCATCATCAAATGCAGTATATGCAGTTCCTTTAGATGTTCCAACACTTAAATCTGTATCAAACACAGCTAAGGGTAAAGTTACAGTTAAAGTAAATGCAGTAAGCAAAGCTTCAGGATACATAATCTACCGTTCTACAAAACAGAAGAGCGGTTATGAGCCAATCGGTTCAACAACAAAGACTACATACACAGATAAGACAGCTAAGAAGGGTAAAACATACTACTACAAGGCAGCTGCTTACAAAGATGTAGCAGGAATTAAGGCTATGACAGAGTTCTCTGCAAAAGATTATAAGAAGATTAAAGTTAAAAAATAATAAAAACTTATGGCCGGGTAGTTTTTGACTACCCGGTTTTTTTGAAGTTTTTGTTACAAAAGTGTTGCAAATAAAGGGCTTATATTATATAATTAATACTGTGTAGACATGTCATTTTTGACATAAGGAAAAATAAAATCAAAAAGAAGAAAGGGATGGATTTTACAATGAGAAAATCAATTAAAGCAGTTTCTGCATTAGCATGTGCAGTTGCAGTTGCAGCAGCAACACTTATACCTGCTACTACAGCTAAAGCAGAGATTCCAACAGTTATGGAAACATTAACAGATGAAGCACATACTTCATACGCAGCTATCGATCCTATGTCATTAGCTGATGGTGAAGTGTATTATACAATTGGTGGTGGATTCACTAAAGTTCAGTGGGGTCCTTTAGCAGTTGATAATATGCTTACAAAGACAGATTACGCAGGAGTATATTCTGCAACATTTACAGTACCGGCTTTTGAAGATACTGATGAATCAAGATCAAAGAATGAGTTCAAGCTTTGTATCGTTGATAACATGATTTTTGGTGATGGATGGGATCACTCACTTATCGCCGGAACAACTCTTTATCAGGATAACATGTCAAGATTCAGAATTCCTGTAGACAAAGAGACAGAAGTAACAGTATACTGGGATACAACAACTGGTGCAGTAGTTATCAAAGATGCTGACGGTAACTCAATCGATTACATGATCAGCTTCGTAGGATATGATAATGAGTTAAACTGGATGACAGTAGCAGATATGTCTAAGTCATCATGGAGTGATTATGCATCTGATAAGGCAGCTAAAGCACAGGGTGCAGGATGTACAGCTATCCCTGATCTTGCAAGCCTTAATGCAGCACTTGAAGCTAAGCTTTCAAGCACACCTGCACCAACACCTGAGACAACAGCAGCAGCTAGCACAGCTACAACAGCAGCAGCCGGCACAGCTACAACAGCAGCAGCTAACACAGCTACAACAGCTAAGAATGCATCTACAAAGACAGGAGATGCAGCTCCTGTAGCAATGGTAGTTACATTATGCGCAGCTGCAGCAGTAGTTGCAGTAGCAGCAAAGAAGAAAGAAGTTTAATAACTTATACATATAATTATTAGCAACTTAGAAGGAGGCAGTAATTTATTTATTGTCTCCTTTTCTTGTAGAATGTCTGTTAAAACTGTATAAGATTCATAAAAAAATATGTATTTTTTGTGAAAAATGCTCAAACAAAAGTATTGCAAAATAGGAAAGTTTAGGCTATAATAACATTAATATGAAGTCGGATTGTGGTCTGCTTCATGAAAAAAATAAAAAGGAGAAGTGAGAAAAAATGAGAAATTTAAAGAAGTTATTTGCAGTAGGATTAACAGCAGCAATGACAACAGCTATGTCATTATCTGCATTCGCTGCTCAGGATGTTACATTACATTTTAAAAATGCAGCAAACTGGAGCGATGTTGGTGGTTGGATTTATGAAGGTGTAGGATTTACTACACAGATTATGCCACAGGATAAGTGCCCTGCATACAACACAAATACTAACAGAGCTATCTGGCCTGGTGCAAGACTTACAAAAGAGGCTGACTATGATGGATGGTATTCTATCACAGTTACAGTTCAGGATCCTTCACAGGGATTAGTTGCTATCTTCAATAACATGGTAGCAGATACACAGGTTGATACAGCTTCGGGCGGAGATGCATCAGATCAGGCATTTGTTGATCAGTCTGGTCTTACAAAAGACACAGCAGGAAAGCAGCAGACAGCTAACCAGCTTATCCCTAAGAATCAGTTTACATCAGCATCAGGTGATTACTGGTGTGATTTCTCAGGAGATACAAGTTCTCCAGCAGCTAAGTTCTTAACAGAAGCTCCTGCAAGCTATGTAAAGACAGCTTCAGCAACAACTGAGACAACAGCAGCTGGTTCTACAACAGCAACAACAGCTACAGCTAATACATCTGTAAAGACAGGTGACAGTGCAGCTTACGCAATCGTATTCACAGGTATTGCAGCAGCAGCAGTATTCGTAGCTTCAAGAAGAAGAGTTAACGAATAATTCACTACATACAAAAGGGTTGCATGTCATAGGGATATGCGACCTTTTTTGCCATTTACAAAGTTAAGATATGGCAAAAAAAGGATTGCAAAAACCTAATATATGATATACAATATAGTAATGTTGTAGGGATTATTTCTACAGCAGATAAGAATTTTAATTTCATAATTGAAAGGAGAAGTTTTTCGAGATGAGAAAAATGATTAAAAAAGTTGCAGTATGTGCAGCTACAGCAGTAATGACAATTGCAATGGGTTGTTTAGCATATGCAGGCGACGGATCAACTTACAAAGTAGTTGGAGCAGAAGGTTTAGTAGGTGAGGACTGGAAAGAAGCAGCATCTACAGATGATAACACTCCTGGAGCACCTGGTGAAATGGGTCTTATGACAGAGACAGATGTAGAGAATGTATATTCAGTTACATTCAACATAGCTACAGCTGATACAGGTGAAGGAGATACAAAATATAAAGGACTTGAGATTCCTGTAGGATACGAGTTCAAGATTTTAAAAGATGCAGATGATTTTGCATGGACATATCAGTGTTGTTTAGGTAACCCATCAATCGCATGGGGAGATAACCAGACACAGTTCAAACTTCCTGCTGAGACAACAGGTGAAGTTACAGTATATGTAGATTCTACAACAGGTGCTGTAGTAGTTGCAGACGCTGACAAGAATTCTATCAATTACTTAGTAAGATGGAAATCTAAAGATGAAGATCCATATGAGTTCACAGCAGCTACAAAGGAAGGCATCGAGAACGCAGAACCAAATGCTACAACAGGTGATACAAACAAAGACAGAGATTGTCAGGATGTTGCTAAGTTAAATGCTGATTTAGCTGAGAAGATTGGTGTTACAATGACAGCAACAGCAGATGATGGCGAAGATGAGTCTGTTACAGGTGAAGAGCAGAGTGAGACAGAGACAATCACAGAGAAGGCTACAGACGCTAAAGAAGATACAACAGCAGCTTCAAAGGCTGATGACAGCAAAGATGATTCATCATCTAACACAGGTGTAATCGTAGTAGTAGTAATCGTAGTAGTTGTTGTAATTGCAGCAGTTGCTATCGTATTAGGAAAGAAGAAAAAATAAGCCTTTAAGGTGAATGTTTTCATGGAACCGGTGTTAAATACCGGTTCCTTTTTTGCATAATTAGAAGCATTATTATATATTGTCAGGATGTGAACTTTATGAAGAAATTGTTATTTATATATAATCCACGGTCCGGAAAAGGAATGATAAAGGATTATCTGTCAGGAATAGTTGATAAATTTGTAAAGGCCGGTTACAGGGTGGAATTATATCCAACACAGAATAAAATGGATGCGAAGGAAAAAGTTGTCAGATGGGCAGAAGATTTTGATATGGTTGTGTGCAGTGGCGGAGATGGTACATTAAATGAAGTGGTCTCAGGAATGATGGAGTTAGATGAAAAGGTAAGAATAGGATATATACCATCAGGTTCTACAAATGATTTTGCCACAAGCATTTCATTGCCTAAAAACATGAACGAATCAGCGGATATTGTGCTTAATGGAACACCGTTAAATGTAGACATAGGCGGATTTAATAAGAAAAAATTTGTGTATATTGCGGCATTTGGAGCATTTACTGATGTCTCATATATGACACCGCAGGAGATGAAGAATACATTAGGCCATCCGGCATATATAATAGAAGCCGTAAAAAAATTAACTTCATTGCGAAAGTATAGAATAAAAGCAGAGATTGAAGATAAAACTATAGAGGGAGATTATATGTATGGCATGGTTACTAATTCTGTGTCAGTTGGTGGATTTAAGGGAATGACAGGAAAAAATATAGTACTTGATGACGGTTTATTTGAAATGACACTTATACGTCCGCCTAAGAATCCTATAGAGATTCAGCTTATATTGGGAAGACTGATAGGAATGGATGTAAAGTGTGATAATGTTGAGACATATAAAACGTCCAGAGTAGAGATTGAAACAGAGGAAAATATACCGTGGGTACTTGATGGAGAGTATGGCGGGGCACCAAAGAAAGTGATTATACGAAATTATCATCATGCATTGGAAATAATGACGGGATTGGACAAGGTAAAAGCTCTAAATTGTAACTAATTTAGGCATGGATGTTCGACAAAATATTATACTTTTATACAAAAATAAAAAAAATTCGTGTATCTTATTTACAGCAGAGTTTTTTTTGTGTATAATGTTGCTCCGAGGTAGATATAATTAGAGTATGATTCTAGAAAGGACCGATATTAGTGGACGCAGCTGAGTTTACAAAGAAATTAAAGGAATTAGTAGAATTAGGCAGAAGTAAGAAAGATGTTTTATCAATAAAGGAAATAAATGACTATTTTCAGGGTATGGATTTAAATGCTGATCAGATGGATATGGTATATCAGTATCTTGAGGATAATAAGATTGATGTTCTTCAGATAAGTGAGGACCAGATACCACTGGCACTCAACTTTGATGATGATGATTTGCAGCCGACCGATGAAGAATTGGAGGAAGAAGAGGATGAAAAGGTAGATATAGATGCCATTAATCTTCTTGAAGGAATAGGTACTGAAGATCCTGTCAGAATGTATCTGAAAGAGATTGGTACAGTTCCGCTTCTTACAGCAGAGGAAGAACTGAGACTTGCAAAACGTAAGGCTGAAGGCGATGAGGTTGCAAAGGACAGGCTTATAGAGGCAAATTTGCGTCTTGTAGTAAGTATAGCAAAGAGATATACAGGTAGAGGCATGAGCTTTCTGGATCTAGTTCAGGAAGGCAATCTGGGACTTATAAAGGGTGTTGAGAAGTTTAACTATGAGAAAGGTTACAAGCTCAGTACCTATGCCACATGGTGGATCAGACAGTCTGTAACAAGAGCATTGGCAGATCAGGCAAGAACCATCAGAGTTCCTGTTCATATGGTTGAGACTATAAACAGAATGTCTAAGATGCAGAGAAAACTTACACTTGAGCTTGGATATGAGCCATCATCAGCAGAGCTTGCAGAGGCACTTGACATGTCTGAGAGCAAAGTTTTGGAGATTATGCAGATTGCCAGAGAACCGGCATCATTGGAGACACCTATAGGTGAAGAGGATGATTCAAATCTTGGCGATTTCGTGGCTGATAATAATACTGTGACTCCGGAGGCAAATGTGGAGTCTGTAATGTTGAGAGAGCATATAGATTTATTATTACAGGATTTGAAAGACAGAGAGAGACAGGTTATCGTTTTACGATTTGGTCTGGAGGATGGACATCCGAGAACCCTTGAAGAAGTAGGTAAGGAATTCAACGTTACCAGAGAGAGAATCAGACAGATAGAAGCGAAAGCGTTAAGAAAACTGCGTAATCCTGTCAGAAGTAAAAAAATCAAGGATTTCCTTATGTAAGATGCAAAACATTCAGGAAATTTGATTTGAGCAGTTATAATAAAATTTAATAAATATCAAAACAGCAGTTATTGTGAAGAATTTTACCGATCATGATAGCTGCTGTTTTTTGTATGTTCGACGGGGAGGATGATATATTGCAGACATAACATAAAACAATATCAACAAAATGAATAAATAGTCAGACAAATAAATGAATTAATTTCTAAATGGAAACTATCAGACAATTTAATAAAAAGTAGTACTTTACAAATGAGAAATTATATAGTATAGTATTCACATAACAAACGTAACTGTGTAAGTAAAGAGCGGTTACCTAATAAAAAAAGGAAGGATAAATGCACAATGAATCAGAGAGAATTTCGTAAAAGTGCAGAGAATAAAGGATTATACAATCCTTCATTTGAACACGATAACTGTGGTATCGGTGCTGTAGTAAACATTAAGGGAAAGAAATCCCATGCGACAGTAGAGGATGCACTTAAGATTGTTGAAAACTTGGAACATAGAGCAGGCAAAGACGCCGAGGGTAAGACTGGTGATGGAGTAGGAATCATGTTACAGATTTCTCATAAATTTTTCCAGAAAGCAGTCAAACCGCTCGGCTTTTTAATTGGTTCAGAGAGAGATTACGGAGTAGGAATGTTCTTCTTTCCACAGGATGAATTCAAACGTAACGAATCTAAAAAGATGTTTGAGATAATCGTGGAAAAAGAGGGAATGGAATTCCTCGGATGGAGAGAGGTTCCGACAAATCCTAAGGTACTTGGAAGCAAAGCTGTTGAATGTATGCCATGTATTATGCAGGCATTTGTAAAGAGACCTGAAAATGTTAATAAGGGTCTTGATTTTGACAGAAAACTTTACGTTGTGAGACGTGTGTTTGAACAGAGTAATGATACAACTTATGTTCTTTCGCTTTCAAGCAGAACTATTGTATATAAAGGTATGTTCCTTGTAGGACAGCTCAGATTGTTCTTTGACGATTTGCAGAGTGCAGATTATGAGTCAGCAATAGCACTTGTTCACTCAAGATTCAGTACAAATACACAGCCAAGCTGGATGAGAGCACATCCTTACAGAATGATAGTGCATAACGGAGAGATTAATACGATTCGTGGAAATGCTGATAATATGCTTGCCCGTGAGGAGACGATGGAATCTGAGTATCTTAAAGGACAGATGCACAAAGTTATGCCTGTAGTTAATTCTGAAGGTTCTGATTCGGCAATGCTTGATAATACACTTGAATTTTTGGTTATGAGTGGAATGGAACTTCCTTTGGCAGTAATGATTACCATACCTGAACCTTGGGACAATAATCCTACTATCAGTCAGGCAAAGAGAGACTTTTATCAGTACTATGCTACTATGATGGAGCCGTGGGACGGACCTGCATCTATCCTGTTTACAGATGGAGATATCATGGGAGCAGTTCTTGACAGAAATGGACTCAGACCATCCCGTTATTATATAACAGATGATGACAATCTTGTTCTTTCATCAGAAGTCGGTGTTCTTAACGTTGATCCTGCAAAGATTGTTTCAAAAGAACGTTTGAGACCGGGAAAGATGCTTTTAGTTGATACTGTTCAGGGAAGACTTATTGATGATGATGAACTTAAAGAGAAATATGCAGCTAAGAGACCATATGGTGAATGGCTTGACAGCAATCTTGTAGAACTTAAAGATTTAAAGATTCCTAATAAGAGAGTTGAAGAGTATTCAGAAGATGAGAGAAAGAAGATTCAGAAATCATTTGGTTACACATATGAGGATGTAATGACATCTATTCTTCCTATGGCAAAGAATGGTTCAGAGCCTATTGCAGCCATGGGTTCAGACAAGCCGGTTTCTGTATTGTCAAACTGTGCCGAACCATTATTTGATTATTTCAAACAGCTTTTTGCACAGGTTACGAATCCGCCTATAGATGCAATCCGAGAGGAAATAGTTACATCTACAACAGTATATATAGGTAAGGACGGAAATATTCTTGAGGAATGTCCTGAAAACTGTCAGGTTCTTAAGGTTCATAATCCGATACTTACAAATACGGATATATTGAAAATTAAAAATATGAATGTACCGGGATTCAAGGTTGTTGTTATTCCGACTACATATTATAAGAATACATCATTGCAGAAAGCTATTGATCATTTGTTCCTTGAGGCAGACAGAGCACATAAGGATGGAGCAAATATACTTATATTGTCTGACCGTGGTGTTGATGAGAACCATGTTGCCATTCCTTCACTTCTGGCAGTGTCAGCACTTCACCAGCACCTTGTAGTGACTAAGAAGAGAACAAGTCTTGCACTTGTGCTTGAGAGTGGTGAACCTAGAGAAGTACATCATTTTGCAACATTGCTCGGATATGGAGCATGTGCCATAAATCCATATCTTGCACAGGAAACTATAAAAGAACTTATAGACAACAGAATGCTTGATAAAGATTATTATGCAGCAGTAGAAGATTACAACAAGGCAATTATAAGCGGCATTGTAAAGATTGCATCTAAGATGGGTATTTCTACAATACAGTCATATCAGGGTTCTCAGATATTTGAGGCAATAGGTATAAGCTCAGAAGTAATAGATAAATATTTTACAAATACAGTAAGCAGAATAGAGGGAATTACACTTAAAGATATAGAAGACAGAGTTAATGAACTTCATTCTAAGGCATTTGATTCACTGGGACTTGGTGTTGATGATACTCTTGAGAGTAAGGGAAGTCATAAGTTCAGAAGTGGAAAAGAGGAGCATCTTTACAATCCTCAGACTATTCATATGCTTCAGGTTGCAACCAGAACAGGAAACTATGATATATTTAAACAGTATACACATCTCATTGATGAGGAGATGGATGCAGTTCATTTAAGAGGACTTATTGATTTTAAATATGCTGACAAACCTATTCCGATTGATGAAGTTGAAAGTGTTGATTCGATTGTTAAGAGATTTAAGACAGGTGCCATGTCATATGGTTCTATTTCACAGGAAGCACATGAAACTATGGCGATTGCAATGAACATGCTCCATGGTAAATCAAACAGCGGTGAAGGTGGAGAGAGTGATGAGAGACTTGATCCTTCAAAAGACGGACTTAACCGTTGTTCGGCTATTAAGCAGGTAGCATCAGGACGTTTTGGCGTTACATCAAAATATCTGATGAGTGCACAGGAGATACAGATTAAGATGGCACAGGGTGCTAAGCCGGGTGAGGGCGGACATCTTCCGGGCAAAAAGGTTTATCCTTGGATAGCAAAGACCAGACATTCAACACCGGGTGTAAGTCTTATATCTCCACCGCCACACCATGATATATATTCTATCGAGGATTTAGCACAGCTTATATATGATTGTAAGAATGCAAACAGAAAAGCCAGAATATCAGTAAAACTTGTTTCAGAGGCAGGCGTTGGTACTGTTGCAGCCGGTGTTGCAAAAGCAGGTGCACAGGTAATACTTGTATCAGGATATGACGGAGGTACAGGTGCAGCACCTAGAAACTCTATTCACAATGCAGGACTTCCTTGGGAGCTCGGGCTTGCAGAAGTACAGCAGACACTTATAATGAACGGACTTAGAAATAAGGTTATCATTGAGACAGACGGAAAGCTTATGAGTGGTAGAGATGTGGCAATAGCTGCAATGCTTGGTGCTGAAGAGTACGGATTTGCAACAGCTCCGCTTGTAACTATGGGATGTGTAATGATGAGAGTATGTAACCTTGACACATGTCCGGTTGGTGTTGCTACACAGAATCCTGAACTCAGAAAGAAATTTAAAGGTAAACCTGAATATGTTGTAAACTTTATGAAGTTTATAGCACAGGAATTAAGAGAATATATGGCTAAGCTCGGCATCAGAACAGTTGATGAGCTTGTAGGAAGAACAGATCTTCTTGTTGCAAAGAAGGGTGTTACATCAGGTAAGGCCAGTGAAGTAGATCTTTCTAAGATACTTAATTCTGATTTTGCAAATGCTGAGAAGATTGAATATAACAATAAAAATGTATATGATTTCCAGCTTGAGAAAACACTTGATGAACGTGTGCTTTTGAAGAAACTCGGACCGGCACTTGAGAAGAAACAGAAGAGAAGTATTGAGGTGGACGTTACAAATACTGACAGATCATTTGGTACTATATTTGGTTCAGAGATAACTGCAAAATATGGTGAAAGCCTTGAGGAAGATACATTTACCGTAAAATGTACGGGAGCAGGCGGACAGAGTTTCGGTGCATTTATTCCAAAGGGACTTACGCTTGAACTTGTAGGTGACAGTAATGATTACTTTGGTAAAGGACTTTCAGGTGGTAAACTTATAGTTTATCCTCCAAAGGGAATTTCATATAAAGCAGAAGAAAATATAATTATCGGTAACGTAGCGTTGTATGGTGCCACAAGTGGTAAGGCATATATAAACGGTGTGGCAGGCGAACGTTTCTGTGTTCGTAATTCAGGCGCAACAGCCGTAGTAGAAGGTGTTGGTGATCATGGATGCGAATATATGACAGGAGGACGTGCCGTTATACTCGGACCTACAGGTAAGAACTTTGCAGCAGGTATGAGCGGCGGTATAGCTTACGTGCTTGATGAAAACAGAGATTTATATATGAAACTTAATAAATCAATGGTTTCTTCTACAGAAATAACATCTAAATATGATGTTATGGAACTTAAACAGATTATTACAGATCATGTTGCATACACAAATTCTGCAAAAGGTAAAGAGATTCTTGAGAACTTTGGTGAGTATCTGCCAAAATTCAAGAAGGTAATACCACATGATTATAACAAGATGATGATGGCAATCGTACAGATGGAAGAAAAGGGTCTTAGCAGTGAACAGGCACAGATAGAAGCCTTCTATGCAATGACCGGTGAGAAAAATTAAAGGAGGACAATGGAATGGGTAAACCGACAGGATTTTTAGATTATGAACGTGAGAACAGCGTGGCTGTACCTCCGAAACAGAGAATAAAAAATTTTAACGAGTTCCATACTCCTCTTCCTAAAGAGAAGCAGCAGCTTCAGGGTGCAAGATGTATGGATTGCGGAGTACCTTTCTGCCAGGCAGGAATGGTACTCGGCGGAATGGTTTCAGGATGTCCGCTTAACAATCTGGTTCCGGAGTGGAATGATTTGTTATATAACGGAAACTGGGAGCAGGCATACGCAAGACTGCATAAGACAAACAATTTTCCGGAATTTACCGGAAGAGTATGTCCGGCATTGTGTGAGAATGCATGTACATGCGGACTTAACGGAAATGCAGTGGCATCTAAACAGAATGAGTATGCAATTATTGAAAATGCATATAAAGAAGGTTATGCAAAGCCAAGGATTCCAAAGGTGAGAACAGGTAAGAAGGTGGCTGTCATAGGTTCTGGCCCTTCGGGACTTGCAACAGCAGACCAGCTCAATCAGAGAGGCCATAGTGTAACGGTATATGAGCGTTCTGACAGGATAGGCGGACTGTTAATGTATGGAATCCCTAATATGAAACTCGAAAAACATGTCATCGACAGAAAAGTAGAGATTATGAAAGAAGAGGGCGTGGAATTTGCTACAAATGCTGATATAGGAAAGGATATAAAGGCATCTGAAATTCTTAAAAAATATGACAGGGTTGTATTGTGTTGCGGTGCTTCTAATCCGAGAGATATAAAGGCACCGGGACGTGAAGCAAACGGTATATATTTTGCCGTTGATTTTCTTAAATCCACAACAAAGAGCCTGCTTGATACAGGACTTAAAGATGGAACATACATTTCTGCAAAAGGAAAGAATGTAATAGTTATAGGTGGTGGTGATACAGGTAATGACTGCGTAGGAACATCTATAAGACATGGTGCGAAGTCAGTACTTCAGCTTGAAATGATGCCTAAGGCACCGGATGAAAGAGCAGAAAGTAATCCATGGCCGGAGTGGCCGAGAGTGTGCAAAACTGATTATGGTCAGGAAGAGGCTATAGCAGTATTTGGACATGACCCTAGAGTATACTGTACAACAGTTAAGAAATTTATAGCAGATAAAAAAGGAAATCTCTGTAAGGTACAGCTTGTAAAACTTGAGGGAAAGAAAGATCCGAAGACCGGAAGAATGAACATGGTAGAAATAGAAGGAAGCGAGTATGAAGTAGAGGCAGAGCTTGTACTTATTGCAGCAGGATTCCTTGGAAGCCAGAAATATGTAACAGATGCTTTCGGTGTAGAGGTAAATGAACGTACAAATGTTAAGACAGATGCCGGATGCCATGCCACAAATGTAAAGAATGTGTTTGTAGCAGGAGATATGCACAGAGGACAGTCGCTCGTAGTGTGGGGAATTCGTGAAGGACGTGATGCCGCACGCGAGGTAGATGAGAGTCTTATGGGTTACACAAATCTGTAGAATAAAATATTATCAGGAATGATTTCACATTATGTTCACATAACTGTGCTATAATATCATATAGTCTGAACGGGAGTTTGCTTAGCAGACTCCCGTTTAAACGATGAGCCGAGCGCAGATTTGTGGGTGCAGAATGGAGAATGATATGTCAAAAAATAATTATACAGATGATGATATAGAGATTATTTACTGGGGAGAAGATGAAGAAGAGGAAAATGTTGAGAAGGTAGTCGATTCAGCGGAAAAGATTCCTGTAGAAGATAAAAAAAGTGAGCCGGAAGAAAAGTTTGATTTAAAAAAGGAGATTTTCAGTTGGCTGAAGGTTGCAGTATTTGCAGTATTTGCAGCAGTATTTATTGATCATGTCCTTATAGTCAATGCCGAGGTTCCGACGGGATCAATGGAAAATACGATAATGACAGACAGCAGAATGATAGGGTGGAGATGGAGCTACAAATTTAATTCAAAGCCGGAGAGAGGCGATGTCATTATATTTAAATATCCGGATGATCCGTCAAAAAATTATGTGAAAAGAGTTATAGGCGTTCCGGGAGACCGTGTTAAGATGTCTGATGGTATTGTATACATAAATGGCGTAAAACAGAATGAAAGCTATGTTGTATACAAAGACCGTGATGGTAACAAGGTGGCAAGAGATGACTCTGGAGACTTTGATGAGATAACAGTGCCGGATAATAGTTATTTTGTTCTTGGTGATAACAGAAACAATTCATGGGACTCAAGATATTGGAAGACTACACATTTTGTTTCGGAGGACAGTATATTGGGAAAGGCTGTTTTATGCTACTGGCATAACGGACCGGAGTTTGATCTGCTTGATTAGATGGGGGCTTTTGCCTCTTATACCCTAGATATTAATTGAATAATAATCAGTCTGTTCCTTTATATGGAAGCCGTTTGTCATATACAGATGACAGGCGGCTTTATTGCTTTCTGTAACATGAAGTATAACATCTGTTATATTTTTACCGGCCAGAAAATCGAGTATCAGATTGAGGGAAAGTTTTCCAAATCCTTTATTTCTGTATTTTTCAAATATTTCAAAACCATGTATTGTTGCACAGGAACCGAGGCAAAAAAGACCACATTCGCCTATGCGGATGCCATCATTAATGATTGATACGGTTTCTTCTGATTCTTCTTCGTGCGGAAGTTCTTCTATATATAATGTATCGTTTGTGCCGGTGGAAACAATTCGGTTTCCAAGAGTATTTATGAGTATATAGTCTGATGGTTCGTGGCGGGCATGTAAGTGTTGTGCAACCTTTGTGGCCGTGATAGAATCAGGAGCAGCCACAAAGTATATGGTATCTGTGCCATAATTTTTAAGATTCTTCTTAAGGAGAGCTGATAAACTGGTAAATATATGTTTGTTTCTATATTCAGGGTGAACATAACAGTAGACTTCGCAACTGTATTCATCAGGCGTAAAAACACCCATATATCCGATAAGCGTATTATCAGGTTTAGTTGTGGCTATATAATATGCCGGAAGCTCAGGAAGAGCGTTTATGTCTTCCTCAAGAAAAATATGTTCGCTTGTACCGTCGTATTTGGCGCACAGTCTTGCAAGTTTTGTGATATCAGATTGTAATGTGTTGTCTAAATGGCTGGTTGCATATATGTTCATTTAAGGTCTGCCTTTCTATATAGATATTACGATTAATAAGATTCAGGTGTAAAAAGCCCCTACGGGGACTAGCCAACACAAGTATGTGTATTTGCAAGCTAGCTTGCAATATCACATATTGTGCTTGGCTGGTGCGTAGCACCCTTTTTTAACCTGAATCTTATTATATAATAAAAATTAAAAAAATAATAGAAAATATGATATATGTGTAGTAGAATAACGTTATAGAAGATGTGCCATGAAAGGATCAGGGTCTAATGGATTTATACGAAGCTATTATAAAAAGAAAAACAGTCAGAAAATTTGAGGACAGGATTTTACCGAAGGAAGTAATAGGCGATATTGTAGCTTATGCTGATACAGTGGAGAGACTGTATGATAATATAGATATTAATATAGAAGTTGTAGCAGGTTCAAAGAAAGCAAAGGCACCACATTATATAACCATATACTCAGAGGAGAAAGAGGGATATGGCGAAAATGCGGGATATGTTATGCAGTACATGGTTATGTATCTTGTATCCATGGGATTGGGATGCTGCTATCAGGGAAGCTCCGGGTATGCTGCAAAGCGTGATGCAAAAGGAAGGAAAAAAGTTATTGTGGTTGCATTCGGATATGCTGATGAGGAATGTTTCAGAGAATCCATAGAAGCTTCAAGGCATACACAACAGGATATATGTACATTTAAAGATACACCGAATGTCAATATTGATAAACTTATAGAGGCGGTGAGAATGGCACCTTCATCTTTTAATTCGCAGCCGTGGAGAATGCTTGTATATAAAGACAGTCTGCATTTGTTTATGAAAAAGGCACATTTACCTGTAACGGCTCATTACAATCATATAAATATCGGAATAGCCAGGGCAAATATTGATATGACGGCAGACAGCCAGTGGATAGATATAGTCAGTAAACAGATACCATCATTCAAGGATAAGAAATATAATAATCTTGAATATGTGATTTCTATTAAAAATGTTATTGACAATAACATGATGTAGCTGTATAATTATTTATGCATTTGATGCATGCGCGAGTGGCTCAGTTGGTGGAGCACGACCTTGCCAAGGTCGGGGCCGCGGGTTCGAGTCCCGTCTCGCGCTTCGTAGGACGTACAGTTATTCAGATATGACTGTACGTTTTTTTGTTGCACAATATAAGCGACATATAATCATAGAAAATTACAATGACAAGCGAAAAGAGGGGCACTATGCAGAAGATTTTTAGAAAAAATACTATAATGGTTATGACATTTTCGGTTATGGTTATGTTTTTGATTAGTTGCGTGACTAATATGTATTATGTCGTAAAACAGAGAAATAACATGAGCATTGTTAAGATTGACCAGATAATAAGCATGATGCAGAATAATAAAACTGAATTAGAAAGTATAAAGAAAAATCTTGATGAAGATTATCTTACAAGAGCCCGTGCGGCTGCATATGTAATAGAGATGAATCCTGAAAAATGCAGTAATGTAGATGAATTACAGGAACTTGCAAAGCTGCTTAACGTGGATGAGATTCATGCTATAGATGCTGATGGTATTATCAGAAGTTCATCAGTAGAAAAGTATGTGGGAATAGATTTTCATGATGGTGATCAGACAAGAGAGTTTTTGCAGCTTCTTGATGGAAATCTTGAATATTTTATTCAGGAGGCGCAGCCAAACACCGCTGAATCAAAGATGATGAAATATGTTGGAGTGGCTGTGGGAAGTGGAGCGAGCAGAGGAAATAGTTCAGATAGGACTTGAACCGGTAAGGCAGATGGAGGCGCAGGAGAGATATACATATCAGTATATTTATTCGCATTTCATTAAAAATTACGGAGAAGCTTATTTTACGGTAGATATAAATGAAAATAAAGTTATTGCACATACGAATAATGATTATAATAAAAAGGATTATGACGTATCAAATCTTAAAGAGGGAAGAGGATTTTTGTGTAAACTTGACGGCAAATACAAGTATGTAGTGACAAAAAAGGCAGGGGATACACTTATAGGGGGTTCGATGGACATTAGTAATATGTTTGAGAGCTATTGGAAGAATATCATTTTAACGCTTGTATATATGCTTTTTATTGAACTGATTGCCATAGCACTTCTCAATTATCTTGTGGAGAAAAATGTTATAAAAGGCATACATGGAATATTAAGGGATGTTAGAAGGATAACGGACGGCAATCTTAGCACAAATGTAAATGTAGGTGGAAATCCAGAATTTGAAGAACTGAGCGAAGGCATAAATAAGATGGTAAGAAGCATTGTAAATGTCTCAGACAGACTTGCAAAGATAATAGACATTAATGATATGCCATTGGTTGCGTTTGAATATAATGATGATATGCAGCATGTATTTGTTACTAACGGATTAAAGAAAATGTTGTGTCTTGGGGATGATGATATAGAACTTTTATATAAGGATAACAATCTGTTCTATGGCATGATAAAGAGAATAATGAGTGAACCTATACCGGGAGAGAATGATGTGTATCAGGTAGCAGAAGATAAGTATGTGCATATCAGGCTGGTTGATGAGAAAAACGGTTATGTGGGTATTATAACTGATGTAACAGAGGATACTAAGAGAAAGCTGGAAATGAAATACGTAAATGAGCATGACCAGTTGACGGGATTGTACAGATATAAATATTTTAAAAATCAGGGCAGCAGACTTTTAAAATCCGTGAAAGATGACAATTTGTGTGCGGTTGTTATGATGGATCTTGATGATTTTAAGAGTGTAAATGACACATATGGACATGATGCGGGAGATAATTATTTAAAGGCATTTACTGCGGTGCTTAATAAGGTATCAAAGTACAGATGTATTTCTGCAAGGCGCTCCGGAGATGAGTTTTGTATAATGATGTACGGATGTGAAAATCGCGATGAGATAGGTGACAGATTAGAAAGACTGTGGAAAATGTTTGAAGAAGTGAAGGTTGATGTCGTAAACGAAGTGATTGGAATCAAGGGTGTGTCTGGCGGAGTTGTAGTATTGAATGACAGCGAAGAATCTATGGATAATGTACTTGCGCAGGCGGATGAAGCGTTATATAATGCAAAAGAACGTGGAAAAGGCGTTTACAGTGAATATGGAAGTATGTAGTTTTTAGAGAAATGGAGAAAATAGATGTACGATACAGTTGTTTTTGATTTAGACGGAACATTATTGAACACGCTGGAGGATTTGAAAAACAGTACAAATTACGTTATGAGAGAGTTTGACTTTCCGGAGAGAACTCTTGATGAGGTAAGAAGATTTGTGGGAAATGGCATAATGAAACTTATACAGAGGGCTGTTCCGGATGGGACGAATGATGATACAGTAAAGAATGCATTTGACTGTTTTATGGAACATTATGATAAACACTGCATGGATAATACAAAACCTTATGATGGCATATGTGCTCTTATGGATGAATTAAAAGCAAAAAACGTAAAAATGGCTATAGTGTCTAACAAAATGGATGAGGCAGTCAAGGAACTTAATGATGTTTTCTTTAAGGGATATATAGACGTTGCCATAGGAGAGTGCAAAGGTGTCAGGAGAAAACCGGCACCGGATTCTGTAAACAGGGCTATATCTGAACTTGGAAGTGATAAAGCACACACATTATACGTTGGTGATTCAGATGTTGATATAGCAACCGCTAAAAATGCAGGAATCGATGTAGTATCAGTATTGTGGGGATTCAGAGATAAAGATTTCCTTATTGCAAACGGTGGAACGAGATTCATAGATAAACCTTCGGAGCTTGTAAGATATTTATAGTTTTTAAGGCAGCTTTGAGGAATAAAAACTTTTCGCAATAAATTATAAGAAATATAGCCATTTACAGCTCTTTTGCGGTAAAATTAATAAAAAACTTTTAGCAAAGGAGCTGATTCTTGATGACCAAGAAAGAAAAACGAGAGAAAAAGAAAAATGATCGTGGTATTGTGGATTTTATAATGATTTATAAGCATTTCTTCAAGGATATGCCGAACTGGATAAATGAGATGGAAGATCCCAGAAATCCAAGTTATACCATTTATACAAAAGCCGATTTTGTAAATATGGGAATACTCAAAAATGTATGTTCCCTTGAAAGTATGCGCCAGATGGAGGAAGCATTTAACGAAGAAAACTGTGTTGCTACACTCCGGCTTATGTCAGGGGATACCCGCCTGAAGGAAATGCCGCATTATGATACACTAAACTATTATCTGGAACAACTGTCACCACAGTGTCTGTCTGACCTGAGAAGAAAAATGGTAACAAGCCTGATTCGTGGAAAACAGTTTTACCGGAGCAGACTGCAAAAAAAATACTGGAGGGTTATTTTAGATGGAACCGGGCTGTTCTGCTTTAAGGAAAGGCATTGTGAAAACTGTCTGAGTGTTGTCCGGAGTGATGCGGATGGAAAAAAAGTAAAGTTG
Organism: uncultured Lachnospiraceae bacterium; assembly: GCA_902763335.1. GTDB lineage: Bacteria > Bacillota > Clostridia > Lachnospirales > Lachnospiraceae > UBA2821. The sequence goes on from CACWRR010000042.1 coordinate 20,063, forward strand.
TATTATCATAAGGTTCTGGAGGCAAAACTGGTTCTTGGAGATAAGATAATCATAAGTCTTGGAACGGAATTTATTGAAAATGAGAAAGAGGATGTAAGTAAACAGGACTGTGAACTGAATGCAGCAAACGCTTGATGAAACGGATAAAACAGGAATATCCCAAACTTCCAATCTGTATACAGGGAGATGCACTCTATGGAGTAGAGCCGGTTATGGAGCTATGCAGGAAATATGGCTGGAAATATATTTTTTCGCAAAAGGAAACCGGACAGAGGTTAGTTGCAGAGAATTATAACCTTCTTTCGGAAGAAGATAAGACAAAGAAGACAGGAATAAAGATTGGAAAAGAAGAAGGAACTGGATGTTATTATAATCATATGGAGAAGCTGGCAGGAAAGAAAGAAATCATGAATCTGTATGAATATAGTTATGAGAAGAAACCCCCAAAGGGTGTCATTGAAATCCGGTTCCAATGGCTAACCAATATAGAGTTAACGAAAAATAATCTGGAAGAAATGATAAAAGCCAGACGTGGACGATGGAAGATAGAAAATGAGGGATTCAACAATCAGAAGAATGGCATTTACAGGATAGAGCATCTGAACAGTCGGAACAGCAATGCCATGAAAAACCATTATCTCCTGACGCAGATAGCGGATATCCTAATGCAGCTGTATCTAGCATGGTGTTCACTGATAAAGGAGATAAAACAGAGTATAAAAAATACATCTTCAAGGCTACTAGAAAGTTTTAGAAGACAAATAGTAACAGATGAAGATGTACTTTACATTAAGAGATACACAAGCATATATCTCGAATAACAAGGTTATTATACAACAGGTGGTGGTCGAATGGAAGAGAAAATGAATTAAATATCCACAAAAAAATGATATAACGGGAAAAGTCTAAAATGTGACTGTGGATAACTCCCCAAAAGAATAAGAAATTTGTGGAACGTTTTAAATAATACATGATATGCGTTGATTTAGTACAATTATATAAATTCATTCCTCAACGCTGGTTTTTAAGGAGAGGATAGTTGACACTCGAATGCTTTTGAACTATACTCTTAACGAAAGACAGTTCGTTTGTACCATCCTGTCTATAAACAAAACCAGGACTACTTCAATTATAATGATTACTAAAGAATGATTATTAAGTGAAGCAGGACTGAAACGTCCTGCTTTTTTTAGTTTAAAAGTTAGGTAATTGCGAAACTCGCTAAGCTCGTTTGCAATTATGATTGAAAACAAAGAAAAATTAGTGCTAAGCACCAATTCAATGATGAAAAGTGAATAACT
>CACWRR010000043.1:0-363 GCA_902763335.1 uncultured Lachnospiraceae bacterium
TACCTGCAAGAAGTAAATCGGCATGTAATGTTTTTTCGTTTGTTGTTTTACGATTCGCGACACAGAAACTGTCCTTGAAGTGATTGATTGATTTTTCAACATTTACCCGGATTTTGTATGTTTCATCCCATTCTTTGGAACCACGTTCCACACCGGGATAGGCACGGAGATTTTTCTCCGGATAAATGTAAATCATTCGTCCACAGGAAGAAGTAGTACATGGATTATCACAATGACAAACACGTCGCTTTGATTTGTCTTCGCGATTATACTCCCATTTCATTTTTGGACAGACAAATTTCATTGTGGGCAGTTTGCTTTTTAAGTGAGATTTGCTGCCTTCACGTTTCATAGGGAGTGAAG
>CACWRR010000043.1:411-20416 GCA_902763335.1 uncultured Lachnospiraceae bacterium
GATTTCAATGGTATCGAATGCGGCATCACCCAGAAAAATATCAGGAGCGAAATCGGAATGTCTGAGCCTGAAATCTTTTAAGGTTGGCAATAAAGCATTTGAATCTGCAAGAGATTTATCCTCGTCAGGAGATTTTGATTTCTTTCTAACGACTATATCCGGATGAGAATCCAGATAGTCTTTGTTATAGAAAACGATGGAGCGAACGATACCGAGCCCGTTCGTTAAAATGCCAAATTTATAGGCATAGCAGAAATGACCATTAATGTATTGCTGTTTCACTTCATGATTAGCAGCTGCAGATGTAGGCATGGAAGAATAGGCAGCCTTGTAAGGGTCATAAGAATCATCAAAGTTATTCGCTTTTGCATAAGTTTTTAGCTGTCTGATAATACGGTTGGCATATTTCGGATTGTTTTCGGTAACATATGCTTCAATACCTGAAGTATCAAACAGGAGCATAGAGGCAAGATTTTCATCAATGTCGTGGCATATCGGTTCTGTGATATCAACGAGATTATCAAAAACTGATTGTAAGTCCGGTAAAAAGTCCTGCTTAAAACGTGTGATTTTTGAAGCATCAGGAACTTTTTTTTACAACAAAAAAACGCCGTATTTATGGCGGCTTGTAGCGTTTCGCAAACGCCTATTAGTTTAAAAGTTAAAATAAGGAGAGAATTTATGTATATATTAAAAACCGAAGAATGTTTTGACTCTGCACATTTTTTGTCGGGATACAAAGGTAAATGCAGTAACATTCATGGACACAGATGGAAAGTTGAAATTCAGATATGTGCGGATAAACTACGTGAAGATGCGCAGACAAGAGGAATGATTGTCGATTTTGGAAAACTCAAAGATGATTTAAAAAAAGAAGTAGACTATTTTGACCATACCATGATTATTGAAGAGGGAACATTGAAGGAAAAAACAATGGATGCAATGTGTGAAGAGGGATTTCTGATAAGGGAAGTGAAATTCAGACCTACAGCAGAAAATTTTGCAAAGTATTTTTATGATGTAATGAGCAGGGCAGGATATACGGTAAATATGGCTACAGTATATGAAACACCTAACAATTGTGCATCATATAGAAATGGAGAATAATGTGAATTATGATATATAAGGTTGCAGAAAAATTTGTAAGTATAAATGGTGAGGGAACACACTCGGGACAGCTTGCGGTGTTTATAAGATTTTGCGGATGTAATTTAAAATGCAGTTTTTGTGACACTACATGGGTGAATGAGGAGGATGTTCCGTATGAGGAAATGAGCCTTGAGGAAATATGTGAATATATAAAGGAAACAGGCATTCATAATGTGACACTTACCGGTGGAGAACCGTTAAAGCAGCCGGGAATCCGTCTGTTGATTGACTGCATACTTGCTATGGGCATGTATGTGGAAATAGAGACAAACGGAAGTGTGGATTTAAGCAGATTCAAATCAAAGGCATCATTTACAATGGATTATAAACTTCCGGGAAGCGGAATGGAACAGTATATGAATGTCGGTAATTTTGATTTTCTCACAAAGAAGGATACAGTTAAATTTGTTGCAGGAGATGAAAATGATTTAAACAGATTCAGGGAGATAATAGAAAAATATAACCTGGTTGATAAATGTAATGTATATTTATCACCGGTATATGGGAAAATTTCGCTGGAAATGATGGTTGAATTTATGAAAAAATATAAATTAAATGGTGTAAACATGCAGTTACAGATGCACAAAATAATATGGGCGCCGGATAAACGTGGTGTCTGATGAAAGGTATGGCTGGAGGTAATAAAAATGGCAATAGATACTGAAGCAATAAAAAAGCATATAAGAGGAATACTTGTAGCGTTGGGAGATGATCCTGACAGAGAGGGGCTTAAAGACACACCTGAGAGAGTGGCAAAAATGTATCAGGAAGTTTTTGAGGGAATGAATTATACAAATCAGGAAATAGCAGAAATGTTTGATAAAACATTTACAGATGAAATGGATTTTGAGACTGATTCAAAAGATATGGTCATAGTGAGGGATATAGACATATTTAGCTATTGTGAACATCACATGGCGCTTATGTATGATATGAAAGTCACGGTTGCGTATATACCGAATGGTAAGGTTATAGGACTAAGCAAAATAGCAAGAATAGCAGATATGGTGTCAAAGAGACTGCAGCTTCAGGAGAGAATAGGAACTGATATAGCTGAGATAATGGAGATGATAACCGGCTCTGAAGACGTGGCAGTAATGATAAAGGGAAGTCACAGTTGTATGACTGCCAGAGGAATTAAGAAACCGGGAGCAGTTACACATACAACAACGCTTCGTGGAAAATTCAAAGAAGACATGGCACTTCAGATGAAGCTGTTTATGTAGGAAAGGAGAACATATGAAAGCATTAGTGTTATTTAGCGGAGGAGTAGACAGTACTACATGCCTCGGCATGGCGATAGAAAAATACGGAGTGGAAAATGTGTGTGCATTGTCTGTTTCATACGGTCAGAAGCATACAAAGGAAATTGAGGCATCTGATAAGATAGCGGCATATTACGGAGTGGAGCATATTTATCTGGACCTTGCAAAGATTTTTGAATATAGTGACTGCTCACTCTTAAGTCATTCAGATGCAGAGATACCGGAGGAAAGTTATGCAAGCCAGCTTGAGAAAACGTACGGTAAACCTGTGTCAACATATGTTCCGTTCAGAAACGGATTATTTCTGTCATCTGCTGCCAGCATAGCAATATCCAAAGGTTGTGATGTGATATATTATGGCGCACACAGTGATGATGCAGCCGGTAATGCATATCCGGATTGTAGTGATGCATTTAATAATGCCATGTCTGATGCTATATATATAGGAAGCGGAGAACAGTTAAGAATCGAGGCACCGTTTGTAAAATGGACAAAGGCGGACGTGGTAAAAAAAGGACTTGAACTTAAGGTGCCGTATGAATATACATGGAGCTGTTATGAAGGAGGGGATAAACCCTGCGGAAAATGCGGTACATGTATAGACAGGGCGAAAGCATTTGAGGCTAACGGAGTAAAGGATCCGGCATTATAAGTTAAGTTTATCATAAATTTGGAGGTAAAAGATGGAAGGAAGAAACAGTCAGGAAAAAGAAGGAATAACATTACTTGGAAATCAGGGAACTAAGTATCCGGATGATTATGCACCGGAAATGCTTGAAACATTTATAAATAAACATCCGGATAACGATTATTTTGTAAAATTTAACTGTCCGGAATTTACAAGTCTGTGTCCGATAACAGGACAGCCGGATTTTGCGACAATTACCATATCATATGTTCCGGGCGAACGAATGGTTGAGAGTAAATCGTTAAAATTATATTTATTCAGTTTCAGAAATCACGGAGACTTTCATGAGGACTGTGTAAATATTATAATGAAGGATCTTATAAAGCTGATGGATCCTAAATATATTGAAGTATGGGGAAAATTCACTCCAAGAGGAGGAATATCCATAGATCCGTACTGCAATTACGGAAAAGAGGGAACAAAGTGGGAAGAAGTTGCATGGAAACGACTTTGCGAACATGATATGTATCCTGAAAAAGTTGATAACAGGTAAAAGGTTTTGCATATTTTTGAACCTAAATGCAGATACTTAAATTTGTATTAAAGAAATGGAGGTATCTGTAATGAGTAATTTAACGGAAAAAGAGCTGATGGCAGTTCAGGAGATTTTAAGTGAAGAGGAATTGCTTATTAAAAAATTCCAGATGTTGGCTGAGCATAGCAGTGATCCGGCGGTAAAAGCACAGATGACAGAGATTGCAGGAAAACATCAGGGACATTTTAACAGTATATATTCACAGTTAAATTAGGAGGGGATTTAAATGCAGGAAAATTATACAGAAAAAGAGATTTTGGGAGATGCTCTTGCATCGGAAAAAGCGGCAACTGAAAATTATAACAGACTTGCAAATGAGTGTGCGCATCAGGGATTAAGAGATGCCATTCTCGATTGCTTGGATAAAGAGCATGAGATTCAGGTGGATGTGTTTAATAAAATGCATGACATGGGATACTATCCTACACCGGCAGCACAGGATGATAAGGTTGCACAGTTAAAACAAAAATTCAGTCAGACAGCAACTATGTTATAATAAAAAAATGCAGTTTTCACATTATCTGTGAAAGCTGCATTTTTTGTCAGAAATTATTTATTTTTTTCAACCTCTGCCATTTTCATAGCACGAACCTTTGTTGAAAGTCCGAATAAGTTGATGAAACCTTCAGCATCATGGTGATCATATAAGTCACCTGTTGTAAAGCTTGCGATTGACTCATTGTATAATGAGTATGGAGAAGTAGTTCCGGCTTTGATAATGTTTCCTTTGTAAAGTTTGAATTTAACTTCACCTGTTACATATTTCTGAGTAGTCTCAATGAATGCCTGAACTGCTTCACGACGTGGTGAGAACCATTTTCCTTCATATACGATTTGAGCAAGTTTGTTACCCATTTCTTCTTTGAGTTCATATGTCTCTCTGTCAAGGATTAATTCCTCTAACTGCTGGTGAGCTTCATAAAGAATAGTTCCGCCCGGTGTCTCATATACACCACGGGATTTCATACCAACAACACGGTTCTCAACGATATCTATGATACCGATTCCGTGTTTTCCGCCGAGTTCATTGAGTTTACGGATGATATCTGAAACTTTCATCTTCTCGCCGTTTACACTTGTAGGTACACCCTTTTCAAATGTCATTGTTACATATTCGCCTTCATCAGGAGCTTTCTCAGGTGTTGTTCCGAGAACAAGAAGGTGATCAAAGTTTGGCTCATTTGCAGGATCTTCAAGCTCAAGTCCTTCATGGCTGATGTGCCATAAGTTACGGTCACGGCTGTAGCTTGTATCTGCTGAGAATGGAAGGTGGATTCCATGAGCTTTACAGTACTCAATCTCAGATTCACGGGAATCCATTGTCCACTTGTCATCTCTCCATGCAGCGATAATCTTAAGATCAGGAGCGAGGGCTTTGATACCGAGCTCGAAACGAATCTGGTCATTTCCTTTACCTGTAGCACCATGGCAGATAGCTGTAGCGCCTTCTTTACGGGCAATTTCTACAAGACGTTTTGCGATAACAGGTCTTGCCATAGAAGTACCGAGTAAATATTTGTTCTCATATACAGCGTGAGCCTGTACACATGGAACTATGTACTCATCACAGAACTCATCGATAACATCTTCAATGTATAATTTTGAAGCTCCGCAAGAGATTGCTCTTTCTTCAAGTCCGTCTAATTCGTCTTCCTGTCCACAGTCGATACATACGCATACAACTTCGTAGTCATAATTCTCTTTGAGCCATGGGATGATGGCAGTTGTGTCAAGTCCGCCTGAGTAGGCTAATATAACTTTTTCTTTCATTATTAAATATCCTCCATCTGCTTGTATTTTTATAAGGAACGGATAAAAAAATATCTCCGCCGCTTAGCTATACATAAATATACAACATGACTTAGAAAAAATCAACCATTAATATTAGGAAAAAATGAATATTTTATTCATGACATTATAAAAATAACTTGCATAATATACATAAAAAATGTATAATTATAAATCGTTAAAGATAGGGGTAGCATAATCTTCAAAAAAGTAATATAATGGTGGGGATTTAGATTATTCATAAGAATTATCAGTTGATAAAGGAAAGGAATGAAACAGTATGATTAAAGCAGGAATTATAGGCTCAACCGGATATGCGGGAGTAGAGTTGGTCAGACTTCTTACACAGCACAAAGAAGCTGAGGTTGTGTGGTACGGTTCAAGAAGTTATATAGATAAGAAATATTATGAAGTATTTCAGAATATGTTTCAGATAGTTGATGACAAGTGTCTTGATGATAATATGGATGAACTTGCAAAGCAGGTGGATGTAATATTTACGGCAACACCTCAGGGACTTTGTGCATCACTTGTAAATGAGGATATATTAAGTAAGGTTAAGATTATTGACCTGAGTGCGGATTTCCGTATTAAAGATGTATCTGTATATGAGAAATGGTACGGTATCGAACACAAGAGCCCACAGTTTATAGATGAGGCAGTATACGGACTTTGTGAGATAAACAGGGATAAAGTGAAGAATGCAAGACTTATTGCAAATCCGGGATGTTATCCTACATGTTCGACACTCAGCATTTATCCGATGGTAAAAGAGGGACTTGTAGATGTTTCTTCTATTATAATAGATGCCAAGTCGGGTACATCAGGAGCAGGACGTGGAGCAAAGGTAAATAACCTTTTCTGCGAAGTTAATGAGAACATAAAGGCATACGGAGTGGCAACACACAGACATACTCCGGAGATAGAAGAACAGCTTTCATATGCGGCAGGTGAGCAGGTGCTTATCAATTTCACACCTCATCTTATACCTATGCAGAGAGGAATTTTAGTTACTGCTTATGCAAATCTTAAGAAGAAGGTATCATATGAAGAAGTTAAGGCTGCGTATGATAAATATTATGCAAATGAAAAGTTTGTGAGAGTACTTGATAAAGATGTTGTACCGGAGACAAGATGGGTTGAAGGCAGCAATTATGTTGATGTTAATTTCAGGATAGATGAGCGTACCGGACGTGTAATCATGATGGGTGCCATGGACAATCTTATAAAAGGTGCGGCAGGACAGGCTGTACAGAATATGAATATTATGTTTGGTCTTGAAGAGAGCATGGGTCTTGAGCAGATACCTATGTTCCCATAGGAAGAGTGAAGAAAAGGAGAATATGTATGAATATTACAGATGGTGGAATAACGGCTGCCAAAGGATTTGAAGCAGCAGGAATTGAAGTCGGAATAAAAGAAAACCATTCAGGAAAAAAAGATATGGCAATGATATTTTCCAAAACACCATGTAAGGTGGCAGGAACATTTACTACGAACAGAGTAAAGGCTGCACCGGTAAAGTGGGACAGGGAAGTAGTGAACAGCGGAAATGACGCACATGTGGTAGTGATTAACAGTGGAATAGCAAATGCGTGTACAGGTAAGGAAGGCTATGACTACTGTAGTCAGATAGCAGAGAAAGCAGCAGAGACACTTAAGGTGCCGGCTGAGTCTGTGCTTGTAGCATCAACAGGTGTTATAGGAATGCAGCTTCCTATGGATAAAATAAATAAAGGAATAGGCATTTTATCAGAAAATCTTGGAGAATCCAAGGATTATGCCAACCTTGCAGCAGAGGCAATCATGACAACTGATACACATTCAAAGCAGATAGCCGTAGAGGTTGACATTGCAGGCAAAAAGGTGACGATAGGCGGAATGTGCAAGGGTTCAGGAATGATTCACATAAATATGTGTACAATGCTTGGATTTATATCAACGGACTGCAATATATCAAAGAAAATGATTCAGAAAGCATTAAGTGAGACTGTGCAGGATACATTTAACATGGTATCCGTAGACGGTGATACATCGACAAACGATACAGTACTTCTTCTTGCAAACGGACAGGCAGGCAATGCAGAGATAACAGAAGAAAATGATGACTATTTTAAATTCAAAGAGGCACTTGTATATGTTGCAACATATCTGTCAAAGCAGATAGCAGGTGACGGAGAGGGTGCAACGGCATTGTTTGAGGTTAAGGTTATCAATGCGGCATCAAAGGCACAGGCAGTTACATTAAGTAAATCAATAGTTACATCAAGTCTTACAAAGGCTGCGATATACGGACATGATGCAAACTGGGGAAGAATTTTGTGCGCAATGGGTTATTCAGGCGCTGATTTTGACCCGGATAAGGTAGACATATATTTTGAGAGCAAGGCAGGAAAGATTAAAATAGTTGAGGACGGTACAGCCACAGATTACAGTGAAGAAGAGGCTACAAAGATACTGTCAGAGCCGGAAGTTACAGCCATTGCTGATATTAAACAGGGTGCCATGGAGGCAACAGCGTGGGGATGTGACCTTACATACGACTATGTAAAGATAAATGCAGATTATAGAAGTTAAACATTCGGAGGTAAAAAAATGAGTTCAGATATGGAAGCACTGCTTGAAAAGGCAGGTGTACTTATAGAGGCATTGCCTTATATACAGAGATTTAACAGAAAAATAATAGTTGTTAAGTATGGCGGAAGTGCCATGGTAGATGAAGAATTAAAGAGAAATGTTATAAAAGATGTAACACTGCTTAAACTTGTAGGTTTTAAACCTATAATTGTTCACGGTGGCGGCAAGGAAATCAGTTCATGGGTAAACAAGGTCGGTATGGAGCCGAAATTTATAAACGGTCTCAGAGTTACTGATGCGGCTACAATGGAAATAGCTGAAATGGTTCTTGGAAAAGTCGGAAAATCATTAGTTACCATGGTAGAGGAACTTGGCGTAAAGGCAGTAAGCATAAGTGGAAAAGACGGCGGACTTCTCACAGTTGACAAGAAATATTCAAATGGTGAGGATATAGGTTTTGTCGGTGACATAAAGAAAGTAAACCCTTCAATTCTCTATGATCTTCTTGAGAAGGATTTTCTTCCTATAGTGTGTCCGATAGGACTTGACGATGAGTTTAATACATACAACATAAACGCTGATGACGCTGCATGTGCCATAGCAAGGGAAATGAATGCAGAAAAACTTGCATTTCTGACAGACGTTGAAGGTGTATATAAGGATCCTGAAGATAAGTCAACACTTATATCAGAACTCATGGTTTCAGAGGCAAAAGAACTTATAGAGTCGGGTACAATAGGCGGAGGTATGCTTCCGAAGCTTAACAACTGTATTGATGCGATTGAAAATGGTGTTTCAAGAGTGCATATCCTTGACGGAAGAATACCACACTGCCTCCTTCTTGAAATATTTACTAACAAGGGTATCGGAACGGCAATATTTGGAGAAAACGGAACAAGATATTATAAGGAGGAGCAGTAATGACAACGAAAGAATATATAGATATCGCTGAGAAGAACCTTCTTCATACATATAACAGATATCAGATAGTGTTAGAAAAGGGTGACGGGGTATATCTGTATGATACAGATGGAAAGAAATATCTCGACTTTGCGGCAGGTATAGCCGTATTTGCCTTCGGATATGGAAACAAAGTGTATAATGATGCATTAAAAGAACAGATAGATAAAATAATACATACATCAAATCTTTATTATAACATTCCTGCAACAGTTGCAGCAGAGCGACTTGTTAAAATAAGCGGGCTTGACAGGGTGTTTTTCACAAACAGTGGAACAGAAGCCATAGAGGGTGCCGTAAAGACAGCAAGAAGATATGCGTATGACAAAGATGGAACTACTGACCATGAGATAATCGCAATGAAACATTCATTCCACGGAAGAAGTATGGGAGCACTTTCTGTTACAGGAAATGATAAGTATCAGGAACCGTTTAAACCACTTATCGGCGGTGTGAAATTTGCTGAATTTAACAATCTTGACAGTGTAAAGGAACTTGTGACTGATAAGACATGTGCAATTATACTTGAGCCTGTTCAGGGTGAGGGCGGAATATATCCGGCTACAGAAGAATTTATAAAGGGCGTCAGAAAGATTTGTGATGAGAATGACATTCTTCTTATATTTGATGAAATCCAGTGCGGAATGGGAAGAACCGGAAAAATGCTTGCCCATGAGTATTACGGTGTTAAGCCTGATGTTATGACACTTGCAAAGGCACTCGGATGCGGAATACCTGTAGGAGCATTTCTGACTACTGAGAAGGCAGCAGCATTAAAACCGGGTGACCATGGAACTACTTACGGTGGTAATCCGCTGGCAACTGCAGCTATCAATGCAGTGCTTGATCTGTTTGAGAATACCGATATCCTTTCAAATGTAAATGAAGTATCGGCATATCTTGAGAGTGAGCTTGATAAGCTGGTTGATGAATTTGACTGCGTAAAAGGAAGACGTGGAAAAGGACTTATGCAGGGACTTATTCTTAACAAACCTGCAAATGATGTTATATTAAAGGCTATGGATGAGGGGCTGCTTGTGATTTCGGCAGGAGCAGAAGTACTTAGAATGGTTCCGCCGCTTATCATCACAAAAGAAAATGTTGATGAGATGATAACAATATTAAGAAAGGCATTGCAGTAATTGTATGAAAATTAATAAAAAAGAGGCAGCAGGAATAGGCGCAACCGTCGTATTTATGGTGCTTATGGGAATAATTACGGTTCTGCTTGGAAACAGCCTTGCAGATGGTAAGGGAAAAGGAAAGATGACTGCGGGTGTGATGACACCGTCCCGGCAGACAAAGGAAGAGATAAATGTCTGGTATTATGATGAATCATTTGTCACATACCTTGAAAAAGCAGCGCAGGAGTATGAAAAGTCTAACGGCATCAGAGTCAACTGCATAAAAGTGCCGGAAGAAAATTATCTTGAGAAGATTAATGAATATAACATTTCCGGAAATGATGTGCCGGGGATATATATAATGAATTCCACGATGCTTGAAAAGGCAGTTCTTGCAGGTCTTTCGATGGAAAATAAGTCGGATTCAATATACAATGATGAAAACTATTCAAAGACTGCAATACAGGCAATTACCTATAAGGGAAGAAAACAGGCATATCCTCTCAATTTTGATACAAGTGTAATGATATACAATCAGGCATATACTCAGGCAGCACCGGCTACGTTTGATGATATTATAGCATTTTCAAACAGTATGGATGATACTATGAGCGGTATGGTAGAAAATGTGCTTGCATGGGATATAAGAGACCTTATGTATAATTATGGATTTGCGGGAGCATATCTTGAATATGGTGGAAAAAACGGTGATGATCCGACTGCAAAATCATTTACCGGAGAGAATCTTGTTCAGGCAATGAACTATTATCACAATCTGAACCAGATATTTTCCATTGATATAAATAATTCATCCTATGATGATATAATCACCAGATTTTCGCAGGGAAAAATAGTGTATACCATTGCCGGAACTGATATAATAAAGAAGCTGGATGAGCAGCAGACACATGTATCTTACGGATTATGCATGATGCCGGATATGAACGGAGAGCTTAAGTCAAAAACTCCTGCCGTGACAAATGTGGCAGTGGTAAATCCGTATGCGGCAGACACAAGGCTTGCAGATGATTTTGCAGATTATATCTCATATAAGATGGCAGAAGAAATGTATGAACTTACAGGTAAGCCGTCGGGAAGAAAGGACATTGCGTACGATGACAATCAGATTAATGTGATGGTTGACCAGTATGAAAAGTCGGTAAATCTTCCGAAACTTATGGAAGCAGGCGATTTTGGAGCAAAGCTAGAGTCGGTATTAAACGGCATATGGACAGGCGGTGACATAGCAGCACTGCTTGGAACATTATAAAATATATAGTTCTGAATAATTACCCATTTAAAGGAAATCCTATTACAGGAGGTGAATTTAAATGGGTTTTATTATTGCATTGGTATCGGGAGTTCTTATGAGTGTGCAGGGGGTTTTTAACACACAGGTCACAAAGGAGACATCCATGTGGGTATCAAACAGCTGGGTACAGTTGTCAGCATTTGTTGTCTGTATATGTGCGTGGTTTATAACAGATAAAAAAAGTTTCACAGGGCTTTTAAACGTGTCTCCGAAATACATGCTGCTCGGAGGAATTATAGGAGCATTTATCACATATACGGTTATAAAAAGTATGGATATAATGGGACCGGCACAGGCGGTAATGGTCATAGTTATATCCCAGATATTATCTGCCTATGCCATAGAATTATTTGGAATGTTTGGTGTTGACAAGGCAGGATTTGAGTGGAGAAAGGCCATTGGCGGAATCATTGCCATAGTAGGAGTTTTTATGTTTTCAAAGCAGTGATTTTGTTAATTTCTTATGAAAATTTACTATTGTCAATTATTAAAAATTTTTGTACAATAAATAATAGTGTTTAGAGTATCTCTTTTTCTATGGGAAAAGGAGAAAAATGAAATATATTAGTTATATCAGGTATGCACTGATAATACTTGCAGTAGTTGCAGCGGGCATTTTTTACTGCAAAGGTGGCATGACGGACGGCAGGGATAAGGATGCATTCATAAGTTCAGATGCGGATGAGACTGACATGGCAGAAGAGGAAAGTACAAAAGAAGTTGTTGTCTCCTCAGACAGTACTGAATCTATGGAAGTAGTTGTTCAGATATGCGGATGTGTTACAAATCCGGGGGTGTTCCGTGTAGGTGATGGGACAAGAGTGTATGAAGTGGTTGACATGGCAGGAGGCATGACACCCGAAGCAGATGTCACGGCGGTCAATCAGGCACAGACAGTGTCAGACGGACAGCAGATATATATTCCGGCTATAGGTGAGAAATGCACTGAGTCTGGGGACGGAAACGTTACCGAAGCATCAGATACAGATGGCAGGATAAATATCAATACGGCAGATACAGAAACTCTCATGTCACTGCCGGGTATAGGTCGGTCGAAAGCTGACGCTATAATAAGGTACAGAGATGATAATGGCAGATATGGTACCATAGAGGATATTATGAATGTATCCGGTATAAAGCAGGCTGCATTTGATAAAATTAAGGATTTAATATGTGTATAAACAGGCAAAAGGAGATTTGACCATGGGGAATAAAGTTCTTGTTGTAGATGACGAAAAATTGATAGTAAAAGGAATAAAGTACAGCTTAGAGCAGGATGAAATGAAAGTTGACTGTGCATATGACGGAGAAGAAGCATTAAGACTTGCGGGAGAGAATCAGTACGATATTATTCTGCTTGACGTGATGTTGCCGGCACTTGACGGTTTTGAAGTACTTAAGCGTATAAGAGAATTTTCTTCAGTTCCGATTATTATGCTTACTGCCAAGGGCGATGATATGGATAAAATATTAGGTCTTGAGTATGGTGCGGATGACTATATTACAAAACCATTTAATATTCTGGAAGTAAAGGCGAGAATAAAGGCTATCATAAGAAGAAGCGGCAAGAACAATCCGGTGGAGAATACAAAGGTTATTGTAAAAGGCGACCTTCAGATAGATGTGGATGCAAGACGTGTAATGATAGAGGGCAGGGAGATAAATCTTACTGCCAAAGAGTTTGATGTGCTTGAGTTACTTGTGACAAATCCGAACAAAGTATTCAGCAGGGAAAAACTGTTAAACATAGTATGGGATTACGAGTATCCGGGAGATGTGCGTACCGTTGATGTACATATAAGACGTTTGCGTGAGAAGATTGAGAAAAATCCGAGTGAGCCTAAATATGTGTATACAAAGTGGGGAGTAGGATATTACTTTAAGGAATAGAGATGTGAATTATGTCGTATATAAAGCAGAAAATATTTAGGAATAAAATATTTAAAAGCATGCGTTTCAGGGCATTGGCGTTTGTTCTTATTTTGACTGTTATTCCTCCGTTTATATTGGAATTTGGTCTGGCAGCCAATGTTGAGAACAGCATGGTAAGGCAGAAGATGGACAGACTGCAGGGACAGTGTAATATTTTAAGAAATAATCTCGTAAGTCTCGGATATCTTGACATGACTGATTCGGAAGATATGTCAGCAATAGCCATAAATGCAGAACTTTCGCAGTTGTCAGGAATGTATGACGGAAGAATACTTATCGTTGACAGTGATTTTAAAATAGTAAATGATACATATCAGATGGATGAGGGTAAAACCTGTATTTCAAGCAGTGTCATCAAGTGCTTTGCCGGAAAAAACATTTCAGAATATTCGTCTAAGGATGAATATATAGAGATTACCCTGCCGATTACTTCAAGTGGTTCTGACAATATAAGCGGAGTTATGCTTGTTGATTTCTCTACAAAAGAGATAAGTGAGGCGATGGTGGGATTCAGAACAAGGGCAAGCCTGATAGAGCTTGTTATATTTGTTGTTTCGATTGTACTTGCCATAATATGGTCAAAGTCTCTTGTAAGACCGTTTAGAAAAATTGAATCAACCATAGGAAAGATAAGCGGTGGCTATTCTGATGAAAAGCTTATGCTTGATGAGTATACGGAGACAGAGAAGATAGGTGAAGCATTTAATCATATGCTTGAGCGTATAAGAAAATCTGATGAGACAAGGCAGGAATTTGTATCAAATGTGTCGCATGAATTAAAGACACCTATAACATCCATAAAGGTGTTGGCAGACTCACTGCTTATGCAGGAAGATGTTCCGAACGAGCTTTACAGGGAATTTCTGACTGACATTGCACAGGAGATTACAAGGGAAAGTGATATAATAACGGATCTTCTTACTATGGTCAAACTTGAGAAAAAGACAGAGGAACTTGCCATAACCCAGGTTAATATAAATGAGCTCGTGGAAGTTATTTTAAAAAGACTGAGACCATTGGCTGCAAAGCAGAATATTGAACTGGTATATGAGAGTTTCAGACCTGTCATGGCTGAAGTTGATGAGGCAAAGATATCAAGTGCCATATCAAATCTTGTAGAAAATGCCATAAAATATAATGTCATGGACGGATGGGTCAGGGTAACTTTAAATTCTGATCATAAATATTTCTATATAAAGGTATCGGATTCGGGAGTAGGAATTCCTGAAGAGGCACAGGAAAAAGTGTTTGAGAGATTCTACAGGGTAGATAAGACAAGATCAAGAGAAACCGGAGGAACGGGACTCGGTCTTGCGATAACTAAGAATATAGTAGTTATGCATCAGGGAGCAATAAGAGTGTATAGCAAAGAGGGAGAGGGAACTACATTTAATATGAGAATACCGCTTACTCATGTAAACAGTACAATGAATATTAATTGACGCATAGCGTCTGTAGAACCGCTCAGAAATGAGGAACTGTATGAAAAACCGTTTTTGGTGTATATTGTTAATATTGTGTGTCAGTGTCATATGTGGCTGTGGAAAAGAAAAAAGTGTTGAGTCTGATGACGGATTTAAGATTTATTACCTTAATAAAAGTGAGAATAAGCTCATGTCAGTCGGATATACGCTCAAGAATGATGAAACGGATAAGGCTGTGGAAGAGGTGGCAGACAGGCTTTCAAAGGT
The DNA here is from genome assembly GCA_902763335.1 of uncultured Lachnospiraceae bacterium. Classification (GTDB taxonomy): domain Bacteria; phylum Bacillota; class Clostridia; order Lachnospirales; family Lachnospiraceae; genus UBA2821. The sequence continues at coordinate 15,433 of CACWRR010000043.1, forward strand.
TTCAAAGAAGATAAATTATATTAATGCATTGCCGGAAGGTGTAAAGATTAAGGGCTATGAAATAAACGATAATACACTATCTATGAGTTTTAGCATGGAATATCTGACGATGAAGAAATCAAGAGAGATAATGTGTCGTGCTGCCATAGTTCTTACAATGACACAGATAAAGGGAATAGATTATGTATCTTTCAGCGTGGAGAATGAACCGCTAAAGAATTCTACAGGAGAAAATATAGGACCGATGAAAGCGGCTGACTTTGTGGACAGTGCCGGCTCGTCGATAAACAGCTATCAGAATGTGGAAATCACATTGTTTTTCGGAAACAGTGGTGGAGATAAACTTGTAGAGCAGAAATTCAGCAAAATTTATTCTGAGAATGTATCGATGGAAAGATATATAGTTGACAGTCTGATAAAGGGACCGGGAGACAGTGAAATGACCAGAACGGTGCCGGAGCAGACAAAGGTTATAAGTGTTACTACAAAGGATGGAATATGTTATGTAAATCTTGGCGGAACATTTTTATCCGACACCCTTGACGTGACAGATGAGGTGGAGATTTATTCCATAGTAAATTCACTGTGTGAACTCACAAATGTAAATAAGGTGCAGTTCAGCATAGACGGAGATACGAATATGAAACTGCACGGTAAATTTGATTTGAACAAAACATTTTCCAGAAATCTGGATATATGTGAACAACAGGATTAAGAAAGGATGAGGTAATATAAAAAGACCATTACTGTTTGTAATGGTGGCGGTCGGACTTGGAGAGTTGATTGCATACGGAAACAAAGAAATTATTATCTCAGCATTGATGATATTGGCAGTATGGTGCATTGCATGGACGGTGGCAGATGGCAGTAAGGTCACACTGCGCCGGATAATGGCAGGCACCATATTTGTATTTGCCGGATATATATTGATGCAAGGAAAAATACTTCATTTTGCACAGACAGAGCAGAAATTTAAAGAAAGTGGTAAATCCGAACTTAACGGAGTTATACTTGATGTCAGACAAAGTGAAAACGGTTATATATACACGGCACATATAAATGAGGAAAAATACAGGGTATTATTGTATTCGGATGAGGAGATGGAGGTATATCCCGGTTATGAATTCGAGACAGTGGCAGATTATATGGAGTACACTGGTCAGAGAAATCAGGGGAATTTTAATGACAGGGAATACTATCGGTCAGAGAATATATGGGCACGGTTTAAATGTCGGAGTTTTGAGATAACAGGAGACAGACATTTTACTGTCAGAAGAAAAATGTATGAAATAAGAACCCATATTAATGATATTTTATACAGGCTTTACAGTGACAGGCATGCATCTGTATATTCTGCCATGCTACTTGGAAATAAAAGTGATATGGACGAGGATGTGAAAGAGTTATATAAAACGGCAGGGATATACCATCTCGTATGTATATCAGGAACCCATATGGCACTTATAGGTATGGTAGTGTATGGATTTCTCAGACGGAGACATAAATATATGTTTTCAGGTGTGTGTGGTATAGTTGCTGTGATTATATATGGTGTGTTTACAGGGATGGGGGTATCGGTTGTACGTTCAGTTATCATGCTGTCGGTGAGGATGGCGGGAGATATTATCGGACGCACATATGACATGATATCTTCACTTTCTCTGGCGGCTGTTATAATGATGGCTGTTAATCCGATGGTTATTCTGAATTCAGGATTTATAATGTCCTTTGGGGCGGTGGCATCAATCGGGATGGTGTTACCGGAGGTTAAGAGATTTTATTCTGTCGGTAAGGGAATAAAAAAAGCATTTGTATGCAGTGTGGTCATTCAGCTATGTACATTGCCGGCGGTATCATTTTTCTATTATCAGGTATCGGTTTATGGTGTATTTATAAATATAGTTCTTGTACCGTGCATGGCTTATGTATTGTCATCCGGTTTCTTAAGCATTGCAGCTTATGGTATGGTTCCGGCAGCAGGAAGATTTGCCGCAGGTACCGGAAGCATGTGCCTTGGCATTTACGATAAAATATGTGAAAGTGTGTCAGCACTGCCGGCATCGGAATATGTGACCGGAAGACCGGAGGTATGGAAGATTGCCTTGTATTATTGCATAATGATAGTTTTATTAGCTGCATACAGGAGGTTTAAAAACAAGGACAGAGAATTTTGGGAAGAATTCTGGTACATAAGGTACGGCAAAATAATAATGAGTATCACGGCTGTGGTTACGGCATGCGTGATTATATTTGCGGGTGGAGATAGCGGACTGACAGTAAGATATATAGATGTAGGTCAGGGAGACAGTATATATGTACAGACTGACGGTGCAGCATATCTGATAGACGGTGGCAGCAGTGATATAAAAAATGTGGGCACATACAGAATACTTCCGGTGCTTAAGGCGAACGGGTTAAACAGACTCGATTATATTATTGTTACACACTCGGATAATGACCACATAAATGGATTGGAAAATATTCTTAACGAACGGATAGGCAGCAGGACCTTTGTTAAAAATCTCGTTATGCCGGATATCAGAGATAAAGATGAGGCGTATATAAAACTTGTAAATACAGCGGAATCTAATGGAATAAATGTTATGTATATAAAGTCCGGAGATAAATGGATTACGGGAGGCTGCACATTTGAGTGTATTTATCCGGCAGCAGGGGATAACGCACCGGATAAGAATGATATGTCCGTCGTGATGAAACTTACATCAGACAACATGGCTATGCTGTTTACCGGAGACCTTGGAGAAAAAGGTGAAGATAAGCTTAAGGGAAAGATTGGAAAATGTAATGTGCTTAAAGTGGGACATCACGGCTCTAAAGGTTCATCAGGTGATGAATTTTTAAATGAATTACAACCTGATATAGCAGTGATATCGGCAGGAATTAACAATTCATATGGACATCCCCACCGTGAAACATTAGAAAGACTTGAGAGAACAGGCTCTAAGATATACAGTACTGCCAAAATGGGACAGATAACCGTAACCGGAAAACCGGAGGGAATGAAAGTTGATTATTATATAAAATAACAGTATAATAAATTTATTATAAGTAGGGACATACAATGGAGGCATTGATGAAGAATATAAAACAGGATATAAAAAATGGTAAAATGAAAAAGGTTTATCTTGTATATGGTGAAGAAGAATACTTAAAAAAGAATATAAAAAAAAGTATTATAACCGGGCTTACAGGTGATGCAGATAGTATGAACTGTTCGATATACGAAGGAAAAAATATTGATTTGAAAGAGATAATGAATATGTGCGATACACTGCCGTTTCTGGGAGATAAGCGTCTTGTCATTATGGAAAATACGGGTATCTTAAAGAAAACTGATGAAAAATTTATGGAATATGTCAAAACAGGAATACCTGATACGAGCTGTCTTGTGATAATGGAGCAGGAGGCAGATAAGCGTGGCAAGATGTATAAGCTTATAAAGTCAGAGGGCTACGTGTGCGAATGTTCACATCCGAAGGAATCAGATTTATCGAAATGGGTACTGGGTATGCTTGGAAGAGAAGGAAAGAAGATAACAAAGCCTGTTATGGATTATTTTCTTGCATCGGCCGGAAATGATATGGAGAAGATAAGTTCTGAACTTGAAAAACTGTTTTGTTATACGATTGGCAAGGAAGTTATAGAAATAGAGGATATTGACAATATCTGTTCACCGGAGATAAATGGAAAAATATTTGCAATGATAGATGCCATGGGAGCCAGAAAGCAGAAGGAGGCACTTGATTTATATTATGATCTGATAAATACAAGAGAGGCACCGATGAAAATCCTGTATATGATATCCAGACAGTTTAACATAATGCTTCAGGTTAAGGAACTGGTTTCTCAGGGATATTCATCAAAGGATATAGCATCTAAAATGGGCATGTCACCATTTGTAATCGGTGGTGCGGTAAGGCAGTGCGGTAACTTTTCAAACAGAATGATAAGAACAGCCATAAATGAATCACTGGCAGTGGAAGAAGATATAAAAAGCGGCAGAATGGAAGAAAAAACAGGAGTTGAAATGCTGTTAATAAGATTTAGTGCCGGAAAAGTAAAATAAAAAAATAAGGTTTTGAGTCCGGCTCAAAACCTTATTTTTTATTATCATAAATTATTAAGCAAGTTTATTTACAGCTGAAGCTAAACGAGAAACTTTTCTTGAAGCTGTGTTCTTGTGGTAAACACCCTTTGTACAAGCTTTGTCAATCTCTGTTGTAGCAACTTTTAAAGCAGCTTCTGCAGCAGCTTTATCGTTTGCAGCGATAGCAGCATCAACTTTCTTTATAGATGTCTTAACCTTAGAACGGATTGCTTTGTTTCTAGCAGCCTTTGTCTCATTTACTAAAATTCTTTTCTTTGCAGATTTAATATTAGCCAATTTAATTACCTCCGAAAATAACAATATGTTTTATCATGTATAACTTCATTGAGAGAGTTATGAAGTCATTATTTACAAATCATGTTTGATGACGTGGACTTGCGGACTTGTCATACAAACACACTTGTATAGTTTAATAAATAATTATCTGAATGTCAATACATAAAACGCAAAAAAAATGGAAACTTATTAATAATTGTAAAATTTAATGTGGCTCAGAAAAGGAGAAGGTATGGATTTTAAAATAAGGACGGATCTTGCGCTTGAGACTAAAGAAAGTTTTGACGGAACGGATACAGAAGTAAAGGGAGTTGTGCTTGAGGAAGAGACATGCTGTGATGAAAATATTAAGGTGACCAGAGTCATTATAAAAACAGACGAGGGTGCAGAGGCAATGAGAAAACCGAAGGGAACATATATAACGGTGGAATCTGAGTGGCTGAGGGAAAATATAAGTGAAAAGCATATGACGGCATTAGCAGAAAAATTAAGTTATTATATAGAAGAGCTGCTGCCTGCAATGAGTGAAGGAAAAGTGTTAATCGTAGGTCTTGGAAATAAGGATGCAACTCCGGATTC
>CACWRR010000044.1 GCA_902763335.1 uncultured Lachnospiraceae bacterium
TGAGATTGATGGTATGAAGCAGCAACTTGATGGCAAAGATTATACTATAAATCTTAAAGATAATATAATTACTGAAAAAGATAACGTTATTGCTGAAAAAGACAACATTATTACCGAAAAAGATAACGTTATTACTGAAAAAGATAATGAAATCGCTTTACTCAGAAAACAACTTGAAGATTTGAAATCCAATTAATATTTTTAGCTGTTATCATAACTGTTTAGAGCCGCCCATGAAATTTTCATGAACGGCTCTTCTCTCTTCTATTACTGTCTACTTTTTTTATTTATTTTTTCAATATACAAACCTGAAAACACTGCTGTCATAAAGACTGCCACCATTACATAACGTACATGCATCGTACACACATGTGGGTATGCTATGCAAAATCTTATATATGATATTATTATCGTTGCATACATAACAGCAAGCATTATACCAACCTGTCTGTTGCCGTGTCTTATTTCACCGGCAAGCCATAGCAAGGCGCATATAAAGCTTAAGACAATTACTATCATAAAAACACACAGCAGTACTTTAAAAAGTTCTTCTTTTATTTTACTCCCCTCATAATATCTGCTTTCTGCAAACATGCCAAACTTCGAAAACGTTGTAAATATGTTATAATCCACATTTTTTTCGTCAAACACAACACCGGGAGTTTTCCACCATCCACCTGTAAAATCAAGCAATCTTTCCACAAAGCCGTAACCGCCGATATACTGATTACTGTGATTTCCAAGTCTCGGCACATATAGAAACGGCATTTTATATATTATATGATTTTTTAGCGGGTACCATAATCCTATTACAGATGAAACCACACCAAATACTATATATTGGTCAATATAATTCATTCTGCTTTTTTTATTTCTGTAATATTGATACAACATAAACACAAGAATCCCCGGTCCCAACGTCAAGGCTGATGTTTTGGTCATTATGGCAAGTCCGAAAAAAATCCCTGTCTTAAAAACTGTTTTTAAATCCTGTTTTTCACTATACTCAAGCATATACCATATAGTTATCAACATAAGCAGTGTAACAAGTCCATCGTTATTCACAGATCCAGCCATAATTATGGAATAGGGAAATAATCCTGCCATCATCAATGCAATTATTCTTGCCTTAAATCCTCCGTTCATTTTCTTTACTATCTTATCTACAAATATAAGGCTGGCTATAGAATATGCCAATGTCAGGAATTGAAGGCTCTCGCCTGCCATTTTTAATGACATTCCGAACAGCATAACTATTCTTAACCATAGTGCCGCTATCATATAATGAAGCGGAGGATGATAAAACTGATAATTAACTGCTGCATCATTATGTATAACATCTCCACCATACGCAAGATAATATATATACCCCAGATGCCCATTTCGGGAGGCATCCAGTGTACCGACATCATTTTGCATACCCTGTGTGTATATACCTGTTTTAACAATAAATATCAGTCTTATCAAAGCAAGTACAGCTATAACTCCAAATATTATTCTGTTTTGTATGTTTATCTGTTGTTTATTATTCATTATTTTACTGTTACAGTTATAACCCTCTTTATTTTTCCGCTTGTTATGGTTACTTTTGCCTTACCTTTATTAACAGCTTTAATTTTACCATTTTTATCAACCGTAACAATCTTCTTATCCGATGACGTATATTTAACCGCATCTGTGCTGTCTGAAGGTGTAATCACAACATTAAGTCCAAAGCTTTTGCCCGACTTAAGACTTAGTTTTCCCTTTTTCACATTTGAAACCTTAATCTTCTTAGTCGGTATCTTAACTTCTTTGACTACAACCTTTACATTAACTTTTGCGCCCTTTACAGTTGTAACTGTTATTGTCGCATTTCCCTTTTTCACTCCGGTGATTTTTCCGTTTTTATCCACCTTTGCGACTTTAGTATTAGAAGATTTCCAACTCTTAATCTCATCCCCATCATTAACTTTTATCTTTACGCTTGATGTGGATTTTCCCTCTTTAACCTCAACACTCTTCTTATTTGCTGATGCTTTATACCACTTGGCATATAATTTCACATTCTGTGTCACCGGTTTAGAAAAATCATACTGCTCTGCGAAACTCTTATCTGTATACCAGCCTCCAAATCCACAATTCTTTCTTACCGGTGATTCCGGATTCTTTGCCATATCATTATATACTACTTTTTGAGATGCAATATTGCTTCCGCCCAGACTGTTAAATGTTACTTTGTAGCTGTTTATCGTCCATTTCGCATAGATTGTTACATCTGCTTTTACCGCTGCCTCAAAGTTATACTCTGTATTGCAGTCCTTATCGGTATACCAGCCCGCAAATGTGTAGCCTTCTTTCGTCGGTTCAGTATCCGGTTTTACTGCCACATCATTCCACTCTACACTCTGGCCTGATACTTTACTTCCTCCGTTTGTATCAAATGTTACTTTGTAGCTGTTTATTGTCCATTTCGCATAGATTGTCACATCTGCTTTTACCGCTGTCGCAAAGTCATACTCTGTCTTGCATTCTTTATCTCCATACCAGCCTGCAAATGTGTAGCCTTCTTTTGTCGGCTCTGTCTCCGGTTTTGCTGCCAACTTATTCCACTCTACACTCTGGCCTGATACTTCACTTCCTCCGTTTGTATCAAATGTTACCTTGTAGCTGTTTATTGTCCATTTCGCATAGATTGTCACATCTGCTTTTACTGCTGTCTTAAAATCATACTCTGTCTTGCAGTCTTTATCTGCATACCAGCCTCCAAATGTGTAGCCTTCTTTTACCGGCTCTGTCTCAGGTTTTGCTGCCACCTTATTCCACTCTACTGTCTGGTCTGATACTTTACTTCCTCCGTTTGTATCAAAGGAAACCTTATATGTATTTATTGCCCACTTTGCATAGATTGTTGTATTCTCTTTAATTCCCTTTGAAAAATCGTATGGTATTGTACACTCTTTATCTCCATACCATCCTGCAAATGTATAACTTTCCTTTACAGGAGCATTCTCCGGTTGTGATGCATTTCCACCCCAGATTACTACCTGTGAAGCTGCTTCACTTCCTCCATTCGTATCAAATGTTACATTATACTTCTTAACTGCAAATCTTAACATGAGATTGTTAACTTCATCTGCACTAAGCACCGTGTCACCATTTACCTTATCCGGCTCCACCGTTGTTCCACCTGCAGCCTCTGAAGGGACACTGTCGCCTATTTCCCATCCGTTATTACCGTCTGTGCCCTCTATATCATATTCAGGCAGCCAGTTCACACTACCCACTGTATCCATGGTCGTGAAAAATGACTTCTCAATAATCTTTTCCTCACCCCTGAAGTATCTTAGCGTTACCGTTTTGTAATCTGTCACTCCGGCATCCTCTAACAGTGTTGCATCAGATACAAATCCGCTCTTATATGACAGTTTATTGCCTGCTGCTCCATCTGTTCCGGAAGTTCCCTCACCTGTATCTCTCTTTCCGCCTTCACCCGGACTCAATAATACATCTGCATTTTCTGATATATCAAGTGTTCCCTGCGAAATTTCTACAGCGCTTCCACCGTTTCCACCGTTTCCACCAAATTCTCTATTAAAGGGATCAACATAATAATGTCCGTCACTACCGCTTCCTGCAATGGCACTAAACGTTGCACCATCATTTATGCTTAATATGTTACCGCCAAATTTTACAGCAGTACCTCCTGCCGCACCATCAGTCGAATCTGCACCCTGACCTCCATCTGATGCCTTTACAGATACATTGCTTCCGCTGTCTACGGACATGTTGTTTCCATAAAACTCTATTCCTGAACTGCCGTCACTGCCGGGCTCTTGCTCAGTCCTACCGTTTGATGCACTTCCGGCTGTAACATTTACATCTCCTTCAAAGATAACATTTACATCCCCCATAACCTTTATTCCAACATTTTCACTATGGTCCCTCCTACAATTACCCCCTTTTATATTTATATTCTTAATAATAAGTGTCTGACTTCCATAAACACTACCTTCTGCCGCTATAACTTTAAGCCCCATTTCATCTTCCATACCGCTTAACGTATATCCCTGTCCGTCAAGTACTGCAGTTTCCCCGCTTTTTAGCTCTATTTCATATCTACCTGTTACATCTCCCGTAAGTTTAAATGTTCTGTTACCCTCTTCATCAGTCGTAACGGTTACTTCCCCATTTGAACCATCCACCGAAGCATCTGCCAACGCTGTCACACCATTTGAAAATACGGTTGTAAATTTCTCTACTCATATAATCTTTCCTTTCCGAAGCATCTGCTTCATATAATAAAACTTATTTTTATCTTCTTTATCATATCACAGTGTTATATTAAATACCACTAGCCAAACGGCTAGTCTTTTTTTGTTGCTAAATCATTTTAAATATTTTAAAATATACAGGTGTACAGATGATTTTGAACTCACTGTATAACACATATTCCGGGAGGATTTTAACTTGAAGAATAAACGTATGAATAAGAAGATAAAAATAAATTCCATAACAGTATTTTGCACAGCCGCATTGATGGCACTTATATGTATGCTGCCGTTTCTGTTAAAAGACCATATGTATTTTGTATATTTTGGAGACTACAATATGCAGCAGCTCCCATTCTACACTCTGGTTCATCGCGCCATCAGAAACGGTGAGTTGTTTATCAACATGTGTACAGACTTGGGAAGCAGTATATACACATCATATTCATTTTATCTGCTTGGAAGTCCTTTCTTCTGGCTGACAGTTCCGTTTCCGGAAGCCGCACTTCCTTATATGTTACCGTTTATTATCGTTCTCAAAATTGCCCTTGCAGCCTTATTTGCTTACAGATTTGCATGCAGATATACTGACGATACCCGTGCAGCCTTTATCTGCGGATTATTATATGCATTCAGCGGTTTTCAGATAATGAATATCGTATTTAACCACTTTCTTGATATAACTGTATTTTTTCCATTATGGCTGATATTGGCTGAACGTCTTGCAGAAGATAAAAAGAGAGGTCCTTTTGCTTTTTGTACGGCACTGATAGCTATTACGAATTATTACTTTTTTGTCGGTGAAATGGTCTTTTTGTTAATTTATATCATCACAAAATATATGATTTGCGGTAAAAATCTGCCTGCATTTTCAAATATAAAAGTAAGGATTTGTGCCATTGCAAATGTAATGTTCGAAGCCGTTACCGGTATAGCTGTTGCATGCTTTTTTATACTGCCATCATTTATTGCGGTTGCAAAAAATCCCAGAGTGTCAGATACGATTTCCTTCAAAGGTTTAATATTGTACGATGATTGGAAAACCTATGCAGCACTTATTAAAAATCTTTTTCTCCCTCCGGACCTGATACAGAATTATACCATATTCGGAACAGATGAAGGGGCACTGGCATCCGTAAGCCTTTTTCTTCCCCTATTTGCAGTCAGCGGAGTCATAGCATTTATTATACATAGAAAAAACTCTGACTCAGACAGTCGAAATAAAAATAAATTTATAAAGTATCTGATTATTATATGTATGATATTCGCATTTATTCCGGTGCTTAATTCATCATTTTCAGCATTTAACCGGACATACTACACCAGATGGTTTTACATGCCTCTGCTTATTATGTCCCTTGCAAGTGCACTGGCAATGAAGCATTTTGAAAAGAAACCTTTTTTCATCGGCACAGCCATATGTATTTCAGGTTATGCTATTCTGCTGATAATGAATCTTATATCAGGAAACCTTACAGAATCTCTAAATAATGCACTTTGCATTTCAAACAGAGGCTTATATAAATCCGAGCTTCTATGCGGCGGAATATGTCTTGTATTCCTTATATATATAGTATTTATTCTGGAGAAAAAGAAATCATCATACATGACCATAACGCTCATTGCTACCGCCATATGCTGTATGCTAGTCATGTATACACATATCCGTCAGGGCTATAATATCGTGTCCGGACAGGGACGCAACTTTTACAAAGAACAGACTGCAAAAGTACCTGCAGATATAGAAAATGATAGCACAGATGATTTCTACCGAATTGAGACAGCCGATTCTATAGTGAACTATTCAATGTACTGGAATGTGCCGTCTGTTTCATCATTTATAAGTACAGTTCCCGGAAGCAAGACTATATGATAAATAAAAACATAAATGACTGTTGGATATATATTCAGGATAAAAATTTAAAGCTTGGCAGGTTACAGATTTTTAACAACTGGTCAGACAGTCTTGTAAAAGAACCTGATAAATATATCTGGCTCGGGATGGAGTACTTTTGCAATGAAAATGATGATTTCTGGAATATGAAAATTTCCGAAAAAACTGACTTTATATATAACGAACTTTTAAAAACAGGATTATTTAAGCCCACATTACGAATGGCAGATTATCACTTTGAGTATGTTTTAAAGGCTTATCCCTCATATTCCGGTTCATATAAAGAACTCCCCTTGCTTACAGATTATCTGAAAAGTATAGACAATCTGTACTGCATAGGAAGAAACGGCCAGCACCGGTATAATAATATGGACCACTCGATGCTGACCGCATTTGAAACTGTATCTTATATTCTCGGAAAGTCACATGACAAATCTGAGATATGGAACGTAAATACTGATGATGAATATCACGAGAGCTGACTCACCGTCCAAATACCGCCACTTGTCATTCTCCCTGTTTGGGATTATAATTATGGTATATTATACTGTGCAGTTTTCAACTGCGGATTGGAGAATCTAAATGGAAAAAATAGCAAGTTTTACTATTAATCACTTAAAGCTTTTACCGGGCATATATGTTTCCCGAAAAGATCATATAGGAACTGAGGTAGTGACTACATTCGACCTTAGAATGACTCAGCCAAATTTTGAGCCTGTAATGAACACTGCTGAGGTTCACACTATCGAGCATCTTGCAGCTACATTTTTGAGAAACCATAAAAACTATGCTGACAAAACCGTATACTTCGGACCTATGGGATGCCGTACAGGTTTCTATCTCATTCTGGCAGGAGACTACGAATCAAAAGATATCGTACCTCTTGTAAAAGAAATGTTTGAATTTATACGGGATTTTACAGGTGATGTACCGGGTGCATCAGCAAGAGACTGTGGAAATTATCTGGATATGAATCTTAATATGGCTAAATATCTGGCTGACAAATATCTTAAAAATGTAATAGAAAATATTGACGATACAAGATTAATTTATCCTGAAGATTAGAAAGAGGTATATATGGTAGGAATAATAGGTGCAATGGAAGTCGAAGTTAATCAGATTAAGGCTGAACTCGACAATATAGAAATTATTAACAAGGCAGGAATGGAATTTAATAAAGGTAAACTTCACGGTAAAGACGTGGTTATAGTCCGTTCCGGTGTAGGAAAAGTAAATGCTGGTATCTGTGCCCAGATTTTATGTGATATTTTTAATGTGGATGCTATTATCAACACAGGTATCGCAGGCTCTTTAAATGATAATATTAATATCGGTGATATTGTATTATCAAAGGATGCTCTCCAACATGATATGGATGCAGTGGCATTCGGATACAACATAGGTGTCATTCCACAGATGAAAGAATCCACATTTAAAGCGGACGAAAGGCTTATAGCTCTCGCTGAGAAGGCATGTGACACCGTATGCAATGATATTCATTATTTTGTCGGACGTGTTGTCAGCGGTGACCAGTTTATATCTGCCAAGGAGAAAAAAGACTGGCTTATCGACAACTTCGGAGGATACTGTACAGAGATGGAAGGTGCTGCAATCGCACAGGCAGCATATCTCAATACCGTTCCATTTCTCATCGTAAGGTCAATCTCTGACAAAGCCGATGACAGTGCCCATATGGATTATCCTGAATTTGAAGCAATGGCAGTAAAAAATTCAGTAAAACTTATTAATGAGATAATCAAAAATTATTAATTAATTTACATTATATTAACAGGAGGTGGCTGAAATGGATATTAAAAAATTTATCGACAAAGCAAAAGATAAAATAATAATCAAAGAAGTCGACGAGGACAAAAAAAGTTCTCTTGTTAAACCCATGTCAGGCTATCAGTCCATTACATCAGACACCTCATTTAAGAAGACTCTGCATCAGAATGATGAACCGGGTAAGACAGAATATACATTTAACACAGTGACTGATGAAACCGGAAAAACACTCAAATTCAGAAAGCCCGTATCTGAAGAAGTCACGGAAGATGCACCCGAAAACTCCCACAAAGACAATTTTGTACTTGAAGTTGCCGGTGATATGATGAGTGCATCCATAATGGTATTCAAGCCGGATGATTCTGATATCACAAGAGAGGAACTTATAAAGTTTCTAAACGATAACGGCATAGTTTATGGAATCAACGAAGAATCCGTAAACAAAATCCTTGCCGGAAAATGTTTCTACGAAGATGTAAATATAGCAAATGGAACTCCTCCCGTCCACGGAAAGGACGGATATTTCGAGTATACATTTAATCCAAATCCGGAGACAAAACCTATCATTATGCCGGACGGCACTGTAGATTATAATACTCTTGGAAAATATGAGCTTGTATACAAGGATCAGCTACTCGCCGTATATCACCCGCTCACACCTGGTAAGAACGGAAGCAACATAAAAGGCGAAATATTAAAAGCCGATGATGCCATCGACCTGCCTCCTCTCAAGCTGAACAACGTGGACTACTACAAAGATACCATGGAATACTATTCATGCAGTGAAGGTAAAGTCACAGTCAAAGACGGCACACTTAAGGTCACTCCTGTATTCGTAGTTGACGGCAACTTAGAAGCTGCAACCGGAAACGTTGATTTTCGCGGTGATATAGTCGTAAAAGGAAATGTGTATTCCAACGTTACGATTAAGGCAACAGAAAACATCACCATAAACGGTCATGTGGAGATAGCAAATCTTATAGCTGGAAGAGACATTATCCTCAAAAACGGTATGCAGGGATCAGGCATTGGAAAGATTAAATGTGGTGGCAACCTGACAGCAAAATTTCTCGAACAGACTGACATTGTCGTAGACGGAAACATAAACACCAGTGCCATACTAAACTGTAATGTAACAGCCGGCATATCAATAAATGTGTCAGGCAAAATGGGAGCAATTCTCGGCGGCAAAGTCTGTGCGGCAGAACAGATAACCGCATCCACCCTCGGAAACCGTGTAGGTGTGGCTACCAAAATAGTGGTCGGACTTGAAAAAGATTTCAAACTTGCCATGAGCGAAATCGATGGTAAAATCGAGGACTGCAAATCTGAACTTGAAGATGCCGCCTCAGAATATGAACGTATAACAGAACGACTGAAATCTTCAAGCTCCCAGACTCTTACTAATGACAAAATGAAATATATGCGAAAGAAAATAATGTTGCAGGGAAAATTAAACGATTTGCTAAATGAGAAGAAATATATAGCGGATATAAGGCAGCGTTCTCTTGATGGTAAGATAATCGTAAGCGGACAGGTAAACACCGGCACTACCGTTATCATTAACGGAATATCAGAAACCGTACATACCCAGTACCGCAATGTAACATTTTCAAAGCTTCCTAAGGAGCTCCGTATAAAATCAAACCTGATAGATGACAACGCTTCCCGCGGCAAACTATAATGTTGCCATCGGCATGTTATCATGCACAGACTACAAAACAGGTTCATTACAACATTTATTCGTAATGAACCTGTTTTATTATTTTATACTAACTTTATTTCTTTGTTTTTGCATGTCTCTTTGAAACACTTCTCTTACCACGTACCGGTTTTCTGATAGTTTTCGGTGTAGCAAGAATAATAGTCTCAAACGGTCTTAATCTTACTTTCATACAGTAATCAAAATAATCGCACTGGGGATCTGCCGGCTCTGCTGTATAGCTTACATTCTCAACACCGTCGATATCAACAGAACTCAATACTCTCTTGTACTTACCCGGCACAGGTGCTCCAAGCACATATTCTTCTCTCTCAACCGGTGTAAAGTTACATATAAATACAAGACTGTCATTATATGTACCCGGTGCTTTTCTTATAAAGCTGAACACGCTCTTATCCCTGTCATTCGGATTTATCCATCTGAAACAGTCATATTCCTTAGATTCATATGCATACATTACAGGATTCTCTTTATAGAGATGAAGAAGTTTCTTAAAATACTTCTGTATTCCTGCATGCACAGGCTCATCTAACAGATACCAGTCAAGTCCTCTCTCTTCAGACCATTCTTCTCTCTGTCCGAAATCCTGTCCCATAAACAGTAACTTCTTGCCCGGCTGTCCTATCATAAATGCATATGCCGACTTAAGGTTCTCAGCTTTTTCTTCTATAGTTCCCGGCATCTTATAGAACAATGATTTCTTCAAATGTACAACCTCATCATGAGATAACACAAGAATAAAATTCTCACTGAATGCATATGTCATGTTAAATGTCATCTTATTATGGTTGTCTCTCCTAAAATATGGGTCAAGCTGCATATAATCAAGGAAGTCATGCATCCATCCCATATTCCATTTGAATTTAAATCCAAGTCCGCCCTCTTCAGGTGACTTTGTAATGTTCGGCCATGAAGTTGATTCTTCAGCGATAAGATATGCTCTCGGTGCTCTTTTATGAAGAATACTGTTCACATGACGGAAAAATTCCATTGCCTCAAGATTGCCGTTTCCACCGTATTTGTTAGGTACCCATTCTCCGGCTTTTCTTCCATAGTCGAGATAGAGCATAGATGCCACTGCATCAACTCTGAGTGCATCCACATGAAACTTTTCAACCCAGAACAGAGCATTTGCAACGAGAAAATTGACCACCTCACTCTTGCCATAGTCAAATATCTTTGTTCCCCAGTCCTTTTGCTCACCCTTTCTAGGATCAGCATATTCATATAACGGTGTTCCGTCAAACATTGCAAGACCATGCTCGTCCTTCGGAAAATGTGCAGGAACCCAGTCCAATATAACTCCAATTCCATTTTTATGCATGTAATCAATAAAATACATGAAATCCTTTGCATCTCCGTATCTTGATGTAGGGCAGTAATATCCTGTTACCTGATATCCCCATGATTCATCTAATGGATGTTCTGATATTCCCATAAGCTCGACATGGGTATATCCCATATCTTTCACATATTCTGCAAGGTCTTTGGCTATCTCCCTGTAATTTCTGAATCCGTCAGAACTGTATGAGTAATCTTTCTTCCACGATCCGAGATGTACCTCATAGATGGATATCGGTCTGTCCACAATATCCTTTACCTCTTCAGTCTGTTTTTCAAGCCATGCTTTATCGCTCCACTTGAATCCCTGAATATCAGTTATTTTTGATGCATTTCCCGGTCTGAACTCTGAACCGTTTCCATAAGGATCTGCCTTATAATGTGTCTGACCGTCCCTTCCTGTTATGGCATATTTATATATTTCTCCTACATCCGCACCCGGAACGAAGGCTTCCCATATTCCTGATGTAGCCAGGGGATGCATGATATTCTCATATCCATTCCAGTCGTTAAAATCCCCAACCACACTTACTGCTTTTGCATTCGGCGCCCATACTGCAAAATATGTTCCTTTTACACCATCAATCTCCATTACGTGGGCACCCATCTTCTCATAGATTTCGTAATGTAATCCATTTCCAAAAAGATAACGGTCTGTCTCTGTAATAATATTCATAAGCATCGTTTCCTTCCCCAAAAATTTTTTATTTTCTATTATAGTTTATAAGACATCCCTTAAGAATTATCTCTCTTTCATCATCTGTAAGTTCTCCAAGTCCAAGTTCAAATTCTTTAAGCTCATCTTTAACTACATATGCTTTTACTTTGTCCGCTTTTTCGCGAATTGCCTTCTCTATGCCAGGCACAAATATATAATCATCATTTGCAAACGGAAGCTCCTCAGCAGGATAAATAAATGGAAGCATTCCCCAGTTTATAAGGTTTGAACGATATCTCTTTGTTGCATATTCCTGTGCAATGTTAGCCCATCCGCCAAGAACCTTCTGGCATGAAGCTGCCTGCTCTCTGGCAGAACCGTCACCAGGTTTAACAGCATATATTGTACTTCCTATACCTGTATTTACTCTTCCTGCCTCAGGGAATTTTGTCTTAACCTTATCCATTATTCCTTTTATCTCAGGCAATGCAGTAGCCGGACATTTGTCCTCTTCTCTTGCCTTCTCTGCTGCCTGAACCTCTTTGGCACGTCCTACATACGCAGGGTCTTTTCTTGATAATGTAAACTCTGCAAGACCGAGAGGATTTGAACGGTATGAAGATGTCTCTCCCGAAGGAATAAGCTCGTCCGTAGTTGTAACAGGGTCATGTATCTCTGATACAACTTTAAGAAGAAGGTTGTCTGTAAGAGCACACATCTCTGGCCAGTCCTTAATGTTCGGACCAAATTTAATCTCAACTGAAGGATCTGCAACTCCTTTACTGTCGAATACTCTGTTTTCGTATATTGTCTTATCAAAGAAATATTTAGGTTTAGAATAATTAGCATCGATATCTGTAGCTGCTGTAAGGAATCCCTTATTTGCTGCCGTAGCTGCGATAGATCTGGCATCCATAAGTGCAACTGATGCAATCTGTCCGTTCTGTATCTTAGAACCTTCTCTGTTCGGGAAGTTTCTTGTAGAGTGACGTATACTGAGCGCCTTATTTGCAGGTGTATCTCCGGCACCAAAACATGGTCCGCAGAATGCTGTCTTAACAACTGCTCCTGCTGCCATAAGGTCAGCGAGCTTACCGTTTCTTGCAAGCTCTACATATATAGGTGTACTTGCAGGATAAACACTGAGTGTAAACTCATCACATCCGATATTTGCACCCTTTAATATATCAGCCGCATCACAGATATTTTCAAATCCGCCACCTGCACATCCGGCAATGATTCCCTGTTCTACATAAAGTTTTCCGTCTATTACTTTGTCTTTCAATGTGAAATCTACTTTATCTCCAAAGCTTACTTTAGCTTTCTTCTCGCACTCGTCAAGAATGTCCATAAGATTTGCATTTAACTCTTCGATAGTGTATGCATTACTTGGATGGAACGGCATTGCTATCATCGGTTTTACCTTATCAAGGTCTACATATATCATTCCATCATAATACGTCACATCACCCGGATTAAGTTCTTTGTACTCTTCGCTTCTTCCGTGAATATCATAGAATTCCTTAATCTTATCATCTGTCTTCCAGATAGATGACAGACATGTTGTCTCTGTAGTCATTACGTCCACACCGATTCTGAAATCAGCACTGAGATTCTCAACACCCGGTCCTACGAACTCCATAACCTTATTCTTAACATATCCGTTTCCAAATACTTTACCGATAATTGCTATGGCAACGTCCTGTGGTCCTACGCCCGGCTGTGGTTTTCCTGTCATGTACACGCCTACAACACCCGGCATATTGATATCGTATGTCTGTGAAAGTAACTGTTTAACAAGCTCCGGTCCGCCTTCTCCCATAGCCATGGTTCCGAGTGCTCCATAACGTGTATGGCTGTCTGAACCGAGTATCATCTTGCCTCCGCCTGCAAGCATTTCTCTTGCAAACTGATGTATAACTGCCTGATGAGGTGGTACATATATTCCACCATATTTCTTTGCACATGTAAGTCCAAACATGTGGTCATCTTCATTTATTGTACCGCCTACGGCACACAGACTGTTGTGACAGTTTGTAAGTACATATGGAATAGGGAATTTCTCAAGTCCTGACGCTCTGGCTGTCTGTATGATTCCTACGAAAGTAATATCATGGGATGTCAGCTTGTCAAACTTTATCTGTAATTTTTCTGTATTTCCCGATGTGTTATGTGACTGAAGAATATTATATGCCATAGTATTCTTAGCCGCTTCCTGCTGTGATAAATATTTATCACCTAATTTATTCTTAAGTAATGCCTCTGTATCAGCATTAACCTCAACGACTTCCTTGCCGTTTAATAAATACGCTCCGTTTTTGCTTAATGTTATCATTATGCGTCCTCCTTGATGTTATTTACGCTATTACTATTATACTAATTTTAACTTAAATATGCAATGCATTATAACACTTTTTATCTTGCTGCCAACGTTTCCATTATGGCAGGTATGAGCTGTTTCTTTCTCGATACCATACCCTTTATGACTGCCGAGCCGTCCTGCATTTTCACGCCAAATGCTTCTTCTATGAGTTTGTCTCCTCCCTCACCGGCACATATAATTTCCGTAGATTCATCAATTATGCTTGTGAGCATTATATAGATAATCTGAACTCCGTGTTCCTTATATGCCTTCTCAATATAAGGCTTTAACTTCTCTTTTATGTCAGCCAGCTCATCATTGTTCATGAAGTTTATCTGACCTACGCCTAACGTAACGCCCTCCATTGAAAATTTCTTGAAATCCTGATAAAAGATTTCTTCTGCTGACTTTGTTTTCAGATTGCTTCCCGCCTTGAACATCTCAAGGGCAAACTCTTCCACATTTATTCCGGCTATGTCTGCCAGTTTCTCCGCAACCGCACGGTCTACGGATGTACATGTCGGCGAGCGGTACATGAGCGTGTCAGACAATATTGCGGCACACAGGATTCCGGCTATATTCTTAGGAATTTCCTGACCGTTTTCACCAAACAGCTGATACACTATCGTTGCCGTACATCCCAGAGGCTGGTTTCTGAAAAATACCGGAGACATGGTCTCTATGGCACCGAGTCTGTGATGGTCGATTATCTCAAGAATCTCTGCCTCATAAAGTCCGTCAACCGCCTGTGTTTTCTCATTATGGTCAACCATGATAACCTTCTTTTTGCCCGCATCGAGGAGATTTCTTCTGGAAATCATTCCGATATATTCTCCCTTTTTGTTCATAATAGGAAAATCCCTAAAACGTTTCTTAGCCATAACACTCTTTATATCATCTATAAATGCATCTGTTCTGAATGTTATAAGATTGTCTCTCGTCATAAAATAGCTTATCGCCATACTCTGATTGATAAGTCTTGCCACTGTGTAAGTATCATGTGGTGAGCTTATGACCGTACATCCATGCTCCTGTGCCAGATGTCTTATGGTCATGGATACCTCCGCACCATCACATACCACTATACATCCCGCATTCATCTCTATGGCACAAAGCTGTGACTCATAACGGTTTCCGAGTATTACAAGGTCATTTTCTTCTATATAACTCTCCATCAGATCGGGATTTGCCGCAGCTATAAGAACCTTACCCTTTGTATAGTATTCTTCTATATTTCCAACTATCATGCTGCCTTCAAGAGTCTCTACAATATTACTGTATCTGGTATGCGCTCTTGATAAAATCTTGCTGTCATACACATCCATATAAGATTCTGCGATGTCCTCTGTGGTTATGACACCTTCAAGCCTGCCATGCTTAGTAACCGGCAGCGTAACGACATTCAGTTCCTTCATAAGCATCCATGCTTTTTTCAGGGAAATATTTCTGTCAACCCCCTTAGTTTCGCGTATGGATATATCCTTGACCTGTGTTCTCACATCCGCAACATACTCTGGTACTGTCATGTTAAATCTGTTGAGAACAAATCTTGTCTCCTCATTTATCTCTCCGGCACGTTTCGCCACAAATCTTCCCTGTCCAAGCTGATTTTTCAGATATGTGTAAGCTATGGCTGAACATATAGAATCCGTATCAGGATTCTTGTGTCCTATAACATACACATCATTATTTCTCATTGCCATACAGATAACCTCCGTTTATTCGTCAATTTCCAATGTAGTTATTTCTTCGGTTGTATATTCTTCTGTTTCTGTCTCTTCCTCAGTTTCAAATTCCGTGGTTTCTTCCTTAACCTGATTGACTCTCGATGTAAAACTGTTCTGTCCCTCTTTGTCCGTAGCCCTTATAAAAATAATTACTCCGAGCATTACAAATGTGTATACCATTATGATGGATACCCAGATTACATATGCCTTATTATTTCTCACCCACTGTCTGAATCTCTTCTTCATTATTCTTTACCTTTCTTTTTCTTTCTATTTCTAAGCCAATACATAAATCCCTTTGACAATCCCATCTTTCTCCTGTATACAACATTTCCCGAAAAACTTCCAAACAATCCGAGTACCATGTACACAAGTGCCATCAATGATATGGACATATATCCGAAGGCAAGACATGACGGAATAAAAAACACTCCTATTGCCACAGGCATATACCATTTAAATCCGTTCTTGATAGCGTGAAAATAACACGCTCCAAAGCTGTATACAGTGTTTATATATAACAGAATATACACAAATATATCCTTATTTCCGCCAAAATACAGACCGCACATAAACGGCAGTATGTAATAACACAGCACACCAAACATCAATGCTATGTATAAATGATTAAGCGACCTTTGCAGGGACTGTTTTGCATCCGAATTGCCGGTCTTCATTTTTGAATATTCATTTATGTTTTTTGTTTTCATTTAAAGTTGTTATTCCTTTCCTGAGTGAATCTATAATTATTAAGCAATTTGCGAAATTTACTTATATGCCTAATGTACAAAATTAACAATTGAAACGTCTCCTTATTCAATTGTTAATTTTGCACATGGTAAAATATAATTTTTAGTTTCGCAAAATCTGCTTAAGATTCATGAATTTTTTGTTGTAATTACTTTATCATATTTTTTAATGAATTTATATGTTTTTTGGCATAATTTTTTCATTTCATAAAATTTTAAGATTGGTAATAGTTTTTTTACATATAGAAAACTCTGCGAAACGGTATGTTCCTGTTTCACAGAGTTTTGAATGTTATATGTAAGTTCTATTTTTTTATTTTTGCTTTACTGCTAACGCCTCTTTTCTTTAAAAGCTTAGTATAATATTTTAATTTGCTCTTTGGAACTTTTATAACTGCCTTGTAATATATTTCCTTGAATGCGTTGGTTCCTACACTGTTACCAGTCAGCTTTGTGGTTTTAACTGTTACACTATATGTTGTTCCTTTACTGTCAACAAGTTTTGTTCCCTTTTTAGCCGGCTTAACCGCAGGTTTCGTAGATGGTTCCGTTGTCGGCTCCGTCGTCGGTTCTGTTGTTGGTTCTGTCGGTTTCTCTCCGGTTGCCGGAATCACTGTGCTGTCCTTTGTTATCTCATTCCTGCCTTCACTGTCAGAGAAATATCTGCCACATACCTCGCAGTGATAATATTCTATATTTCCTGCCGCTACTGCCGTAGCATCCTTTTTCTCCGTCTTCTTCAGTTCATGAGGCTGTTTTGCAGTCTCTATTCCATCCTTTAACTTTCTTCCACACTGTTCACAGTAAATATCCCCTGTGTATCCGTTTTGGGTACATGTAGAAGCTATTTTTCCTTCTGTCTTTGTTGCCGGATGTTCACATGCACTGCGGGTAACCGTAATGGTTATCTGCTGTATCTCATAATTTTCCTTATCCTTACCTGTGTAATTCGCCTTTACTGCCACAGGAACAGTCTCCTCAAGTTCTTTTTCTGCATCTTCTGCGTCCCACTGCCAGTCTGCCGGATGCTTTACATCAGATACCTTCGTCTCCGGCTGCTTTGTAATGTTTACCGGAAGTTTATCAACAGCTACATTTGTCAACTCAGCACCATATTCCAAATCCAGAAGCTGACCATCTCAATTTTACTATACGTCCCGCCCCTCAAAGACACTTTTCCATTGCTGGCACCTACAAATATCCTACCTTCAAACTTTCCATTGATATATCACCTGATGCTATATTAACTGCACCCGCATCAATAAAAATCTTATCTATAACAGCACCTTCAATGTAAGCTGTTCCAGACTCAGAATACCCATATACAGAATTGTATCCTTCAGTCGACATCTCCACATTTTCCTTTATAGTCAGCTTACCGCTATTCAAAAGTATATTATGTTCACTTCTGGTATCCCGAATCTCTCCTCCCGGTTCACTTGAACATATTGTCCAGTCAGAATTCCTCTCTACCCATATTGCATTAGTTGTTATATTTTTATCAATGCTCAGAGTCTTTCCATTTAAATCCAGCACAACAGTATGTTTCTTATCATCTATACGTGCTGTCACTTCAGAATCCTCAAGCAGCCTGATGGTAGCAGTATCAGTATTACTCCCTATATTATAATAAGCCTCCATAAATGAGCCGTACACTGTTGTAGTACCGTTCACGGTAAGCTCAGCCACCTGTTCACCCGTTTCCTCTTCATATTTCATCCTCCTGAATCTCAATAATTACAATCATTTTAATATAATACATTTACCCAGTCAAGAATACTTAAAGGTAATGATATAACTTTACCTAAATTCTCAATATCCTATACATTTACTAATTTTTGTGGTATCATTATATTATTATATTTCTTTAATGTATTTGTGAGGGTTTACAATGGGCGTACTACAGATACAGATATCCTAATATAACACAATATGAAAAAATTTTTAGGTAATTGCGAAACAAGTTCACAATCTTGATACAACACAAGGAAGAATT
The DNA here is from genome assembly GCA_902763335.1 of uncultured Lachnospiraceae bacterium. Taxonomy (GTDB): domain Bacteria; phylum Bacillota; class Clostridia; order Lachnospirales; family Lachnospiraceae; genus UBA2821. The sequence goes on from CACWRR010000044.1 coordinate 18,486, forward strand.
TGTGTCAATGCATAAATTCCTAGATGAAGCGAGTTCTTTAGTTTTTTG
>CACWRR010000045.1 GCA_902763335.1 uncultured Lachnospiraceae bacterium
ATTGTCAAGAGTTTTTTGATAAAAAAGTGGGGGATTTTATAAAAAATGGAATCTGAAAGCCTTATAGAATGGGGCTTAGAGATTCCGAGAGATTATAAATATGGAAAAGAGGACACGGATGAAAAATAAAAGTGGAATAACTATATCATTTATTACAGTATTATTAATCATTGTAAATCTGGCAGGAAAATGGATGGCACAAACACTGTCGCTGCCGGTGTGGCTGGATTCTGTGGGAACGGTTGCAATGGGATATTATTCAGGACCGTACTGTGCGGCGGTAGTCGGGTTTGCCAGTAATATTGTATACGGAACATTTGTGGATGCACAGGCTGTAAATTCCCTTGTGGGGATTGCGATAGGAGTTATTGTTGGAATTTTGTCAAAGAAGAAAATGTTTTCAAGCGCATTTGGGGCAATGTCATTAGCGATGATACTTGCGATTGTATGTACTACATTTTCATGTTTTCTAAATATAGCTTTTTATCACGGAATGACGGGAACTGTCTGGGGAGACCAGATATGTGAAATGTACAGTTCATTTGGTGTTAAGCGGGTTATATCCTATATTATAGGACAATTTTATATTGAATTTCTGGATAAAATCATTACGGTAATGTTTATATATGCCATTACAAGAATGGTTGCTACATATAAGAAGGTAATACTTAAAAAAGCAAATATCATTATAATGATTCTGCTTACGGGGGCGATGACATTTGGTATTACAGGGTACAATGTTATGGCTGATGAGGAGGCAGAAGATTATGGAGCATATACACAGTCAACATATGATGGCGTGGACGGTCTGTCAGCAGGTGAGGCAAATGCTATAGAGCAGACGAAGGATGGTGTACTGTGGATAGGTACATATGCAGGTTTGTACAGCTATGACGGAACTAAATTTGTACTTCACAGTGAGTATGAATCCATTAAAAATGTAAATGAATTATATCTTGATGAAGAGGGCAGACTTTGGATTGGAACAAATGATAATGGGCTTTCCATCATCATTGAAGGTGAAATAGTAAATGTATTAGATGATACGGACGGACTGCCATCGAATTCAGTCAAATGTATTAAGCGTGATTCGGAAGGAAATTATTATATAGGAACTTCAAAGGGAATAGGAATAGTGTCTTTAAATGGCGGAGTAAAGCTCATTGATACTATGGATGATGTGACTGATGCCGTAAGTATGTCTACAGATTCAGAGGGAAATTTATTCATAGTTACGGAAAATGGCACACTGTATGCAGTGAACGGAGAAAAAGTTGTTACTACATTAAATATGAGTGATACTGCGGAAGTATTCAGTGCATGCTACTGGTCTGATGATGATTCTTTGTATGTCGGTACCACAGCGAATCATGTGAGAAAGTATAAGTACGCATCAGGAGAATTTAAACTTTTAGAAGAATATATATGCAGCAACATTTCTAATATAAATTCATTTTATAAAACTGAACAAAATGAGATGTTTGTATGTTCAGACAGCGGAGTAGGATATTTTACGGAAAACTTTGAATATATTCCGGTTAATACCAATATGTTTGACAACTCGGTTGAAGAGATGCTTGTAGACTATCAGGGAGATTTGTGGCTTGCATCATCAAGGCTTGGGCTGTTAAAGTTATGTAAATCTTCTTTTACGGAAATTTTCTCAGAGGCAGGTCTTGAAGAAGAGGTTGTCAACTCTGTTACCAGATGGAATGACATGCTGTTATTCGGTACTGATAACGGACTTAAGGCGGTAGGTTATTCAGACAGGGCCATTGTTTCAAATGAACTGACAGAGAAATTTGAAAATATAAGAATAAGATGTCTCTTAACGGATTCAAATAAAAATCTGTGGATTGCCACCATGGGAAATGGATTTTATAAAGTAAATACAGATGATAATGAACATTACAATATGATGCAGTACTCATCCGCTAACGGTACGCCGGGAGACATGTTCAGATGCATTATAGAACTTAAGGACGGAACCATAGCAGCAGCCGGAAATGACGGGATAGCATATGTGCAAGACGATGCCGTTGTAAAAGTTTATGATTCTGAAAGTGGTATTGTAAATGTAAAAACACTGTGTCTGTATGAATCACCGGACGGAAAGGTTTATGCAGGCTCTGATGGTGGCGGAATATCAGTATTGGATGGCGGTAAGGTAGTAAAAAGCATTAATAAATCAAATGGGCTAAGCTCGGATATTATTCTCCGTATGGTGTATGACAGGAAATCGGATGGAATCATAGTAGTTACCAGTAACGGGTTATGCTATATTGATAAGAGTGGGAAGGTATATTCGTTAAGCGAATTTCCGTATTCTAACAATTATGATGTAATAAATGACGGAAACGGTTCATCGTGGGTGCTTGGAAGTGCAGGAATATATGTTGTTGATACGGAAAATCTGATTAATAATAAAAATACCGACTATGAACTGCTGAATGAAAAAAGGGGCTTAAGAATATCACTCACGGCAAATGCATGGAATTATACAGACGAAGACGGAAATCTCTATCTGTCAGGTGATGCAGGTGTGTGCGTGGTAAATATGTATAAGTATGACAGTACCGGCAAATCATACAGAATGATACTTGACAGGGTAAATGTAGATGGAAAATATAATAAGATTAACCGTGTTGATACTTTAGAACTTGATTCTGACGCAACACGACTGGAATTTGAACCTAAGATTTTAAACTATTCGTTAAATGATCCCTACATAAGCTATTATCTTGAAGGATTTGACACACAGCCGAAAGTTGTTCCTTTAAGTGAACTGGAGACAATAACATATACGAATCTGGATGCAGGAAAATATGTATTCCATATATCAGTGTTGAATGACAGAAAGGCCAAGACGCTTGAGATTGGAAGTTATACCTTTGTGAAAAAGGAAGAGATGTATAAAAAGTGGTGGTTTAAGGTATATGCAATACTGGTAGCCGCACTTGCAATAGTATGGCTTAGCTGGTTCATTACAAGGTCACAGATTCAGAAGAAAATCGTTAAGCAGCAGCTTGAACTGGAATACGCAAAGAAACAGATAGAGATGGGAAATGAAACCATTATTTCCATCGCCCGTACAGTTGATGCGAAAGATCCGTATACAAGCCAGCACTCTATCAGGGTGGCACAGTATTCGGTGGCAATAGCGAAAAGGTACGGTTTTGATGATGAAAGATGTGAGAATCTGAGACAGATAGCAATGCTTCATGATATTGGTAAGATAGGTATTCCCGATGCCATTCTTAACAAACCTGCAAAGCTTACTGATGAAGAATATGCTATTATGAAGACCCATGTTTTAAAAGGCGGGGAGATATTAAAAGGCTTTACGCTGATTAACAATGTGGCGGTGGGAGCATTGTATCATCATGAAAGATATGACGGTAAAGGATACTGTGCAGGTCTGAAGGGCAAGGAGATTCCTATTGAGGCGAGAATAATCGGAATTGCAGATACATTTGACGCAATGACGGGAAACAGAGTATACCGAAAAAAACTTGATATGGATTATGTAATAAATGAATTAAAAAGATGCAGTGGTACACAGTTTGATCCTGATCTGGCAGAAATTATGCTGTCATTAATTGAAGATGGAACGATTAATGTGGAAGAATTGTATCAACATAAGGAGGACTAAGAGATGAAGAAGGCATATATTATATCTACTATCACAGCACTTATATTTATCGTTGCAGGATTTATCGTGAAAGCCACATTGTTTCCTGATAAAGAGGATAAGGTGGTCAAAGTCGGGTTTATATATGATGGAGACAGAATCACTCCTTATACGGACAATTTTATAAATGCTCAGGAAAGCATAGAAGAAAAATATGGTAAAAAAGTAGAAACTGTTGCAAAGTATAATGTAGAGGAAAATGCAGCAGAGGCAGATATACAGGAACTTGTTGATGAAGGATGCGACGTAATCATAACGGCAAGTTACGGATATGGAACCGAAGCAAAGAAATTTGCCGCTGAATATCCGGATATAGAATTTTGTCAGGCAACCTGCAGCAATGCAAATGAAGAACCGGTATATAAAAATTATCATAACTTTATGGGAACGATATATCAGGGCAGATACATAACCGGTGTGGTTGCGGGAATGAAAATAAAGGAAATGATAGATGATGGAATTATAACAGAGGAACAGGCACAGATAGGGTATGTGGGAGCTTATCCTTATCCTGAGGTTATATCAGGTTATACAGCATTTTTCATGGGAGTAAGGTCAGTGGTACCTGAGGCTGTCATGACGGTTAAATATACCAATACATGGAATAATTACACTCTTGAAAAAAAGGTTGCAAATCAGCTTATAGATATGGGATGCGTGGTAATATCCCAACACTCCGATACAAACGGACCAGCGGTTGCGTGTGAGAATGCACACGGTGACCTGCCTGTATATCATGTCGGGTACAATAAGAGTATGACAGAGATTGCACCGACAACCTCCCTTGTGAGCAGCAATCTGAATTATGAACCGTATTTCGATGCCGTTGTAGAGGCAATGCTTGAGGATAAGAGAATAGAAGATGTTGTAGATGCAGATACATATGGTCAGGATTCGGCAGCAGGTTTTGACAAAAACTGGGTGAGAGTTTTGGACCTTAACGAAGCAATAGTTGCCAAAGGAACTAAAAAGGCAGTAAAAGATAATATTAAAAAACTTATAAATGGAGATATAGATGTATTTAAGGGTGATTATACAGCTACAAATCCAAACGATAAAACAGATACCATTAGTCTGAAAAACGGGTATAAAGAGAATGAAAAATCTTCTGCCCCTACATTTGGGTATGTGCTTGATGACGTAATAACGGTTATTGATTAATGTGAAAAGAGGAATGTAAAATGTGGATTCTGTATGCAATAGGTTCTTCGTTTTTTGCAGGAATTACGTCAATTCTTGCAAAATGTGGTATTAAAAAAACGGATTCTGACGTGGCAACTGCAATCCGTACAATAATTGTACTTTTGTTTTCGTGGATTATGGTGCTGGTTACGGGAACAATTGGTGGAATAACTTCCATAAGCAGTAAAACGCTGTTGTTTCTTGTATTATCAGGACTTGCAACGGGGGCATCATGGCTCTGTTATTTTCACGCACTGCAGAAAGGTGATATAAATAAAGTAGTTCCTATTGATAAATCAAGTACCATACTCACAATATTACTGGCATTAATCTTTTTGGGAGAGGGCTTAAGCTACGGTAAGGCATTGTCTGTTGTACTTATAGGTGTCGGAACAATGTTAATGATTACCAAAAAGGAAACAGAAAATAAGCAGAGCGGCAGTAAAGAATGGCTTGTATATGCCGTTCTGTCAGCAGTATTTGCCAGTCTTACGGCAATTCTCGGAAAGATAGGAATTGAAGGTGTTGATTCAAATCTTGGAACAGCTATCAGAACGACGGTGGTATTAGTCATGTCGTGGATGATGGTATTCGTAATGGGAAAAACTTCAGAAGTAAAAGAGATAGAAAAGAAAGAACTGGGATTTATCATGCTGTCAGGTCTCGCAACAGGAGCATCATGGATGTGCTATTACAGAGCATTACAGGAAGGACCTGCAAGTGTGGTAGTGCCGATAGACAAATTAAGCATTCTCGTAACCATAGCATTTTCGTGGTTAGTATTCCATGAAAAACTGACAAAGAAAGCAATGCTTGGACTTATATGCATTCTTGTGGGAACAATAATGCTTGCGATGATGTAAAAATTCAAAATAGAGGTGCAAATAGTAAAATGTGGAAAATAAAGCAGATATTTGATGGAGATTATGGATGTGAGGAACGACAGCCTGGAGAACCGGCAAAAGTTACGGTATACCTTGAGGATGAAAATGGAAATGAAAAAGCGGTAAGAGCAGAAGATGACTGGCTTATAAAAAATAATCTTGATGAGGGCAGTATATGGCCGGAATAAAACAGCAATTTTAATATATTTTTGTGTATAAAATTATGGAAAAAAATGCATAAAAATGATAAAATATAAAAAATATTTATGCTGCGAAGGAGGAAAACAGATGAAATTTATAAAAAAAAGCTTGAAAAATAAAATTCTGTTTACAATGGTACCGTTTGTCATTCTGGCATATCTCCTTGTATTTATATTCACTTATGGAGAAGGAAAAAATGTTGTAGAAGAGAACTTCATAAATGAGATTGAGCTGTCTCAGGAGAATGTTAATAATCAGATGCATGCGGAACTTAATCAGGTGATAGGTCTGGTAAAAAATATCCAGACATCCGTGGAAAAGTCATGTAAGACATCGGAAGACATAAAGAAATATGTATTAAGCATAGCCGATGCATATCTTGATATTATTCCTAACGGAATATACTGTGGACTTGAGGATGGCACATATATTGATAAAATGTGGACTCCGGGAGATGACTGGGTCATGAAGGAAAGACCCTGGTACACGGAAGGACTTAAGGCAGATGAAGTTACATTTGGTGAGTGTTATCTTGATGCAGAAAGTGGAGAATACATAATATCAATCTATGCAAACATAAAAAATGATTCGGGTAAGGTTATAGGTGTCATATCAGCGGACATGCCGCTTACAACACTTAAAGATGCATTGGAGAAACAGGATATAGGTGTTTCGGGATATGCATTTGCAATTGATGAGACATCAGGACTGATAATGGGAAACCGTGAAAATGAAGATTGGAACGGAAAAACAACGGATGATATAGACGATATTATTATCGACACGGTAAAGGATATTGTCAGTAATAAATCTTATAATAAAGTAAAAGAAGCGGGTAAATATTATATATCTGCTGATAAAATAACAGATACAAATTTTATTACCGTTATTGTTGTGCCTAAACATGATGTAGTAACAAGAGCTTCTGGAATAAAGAACGCATCATTTGTAACCATGGCACTTGGAATAGTTCTTCAGATAATAGTTCTTATTGTAGTGTTGACTATATTGATGAAACCGGTTCCGAAAATCGACAATGCCATAAATAAAATTAAAGACCTCGACCTGACTACGGTATGTGCGGTTAAATCCTCTGATGAGCTGGGACGTATAGGAAGAAATATGAATCAGCTTGATGAAAAACTGAAAGACACTATGAAGAAAATCAGGTCGGACGTGGAGCATATGGATACCCAGTCTGAGACTAATATGGAAGTGGCTGCACATTTGCAGGAATCAGCAGACACGCAGCTTGTATCAATGCAGAATCTTACAGATACTCTTGAGGGATTAAATGAGGGTATTCATGTAATTGCACAGGGAACGGACGGACTTACAATGAATGTGTATGATACCACTCAGGCATCTTCACAGGTTAAAGATAAGATTCACAATGCTGTTTCGATGGTTGAAAACGGAAAAGTACAGGTAACTCATATGAATGAGACCATGAAGAGTATTTCAGAGGTTTCATCGGAACTTAAAGATGCAGTTAATAATGTAGCAGAGGGCATTGAAGGCATAAATAATATGGTTCAGGTTATACAGGGAATAGCCGACCAGACAAACCTTTTAGCATTAAATGCTTCCATAGAGGCTGCAAGAGCGGGTGAGGCAGGAAAAGGTTTTGCAGTTGTGGCAGAAGAAATAAGAAAGCTTGCAGAGGACTGTGGAAATTCAGCGGTTGACATAGTGGCAGTTACTACTAAGATGGATGGACTTATAGGTGTTGTTTCTGATAAGACATCACTCAGTATAGATAAGGTAAATGCAGGAGTTGAAAACGTTACAAATACATCTGATGTATTTGAACAGATTAATGGAAGCATAACAGAGATAAGTACACTTATGGATACGGTAAATGATGCCATTGAAAATATAAGCAATGTTATAACGGATATGGCAGCCAGTGTTGAGGAACAGACTGCAAGTACCCAGGTGATAAGTGAGACCTATGAACAGGTTATAAAGATATCCGAGGAATTTTCAAAAGATGGAGAAAAGGTCGTATCTGCGGGTAAAGAACTTAAAGATATTGTATCTGAGATAACAGAAGAAATCGGAAAATTCAAAATTGACTAATATGATTCAAAGACCGGCGTGGTAATCACGTCGGTTTTTTTTGATTTTATTAAAAAAACTCTTGACAATTGTGAAAATCCCGTGTATAATCCCAAAACATAAGCTTAAATCATATAAATCACATAGGAAAAATATGGGAAAGAGGTGAAGGTGAATGGCTGAGATTGAAATAAGTCATGTTTATAAAACATTTAAGACAAAAGAGGGAGAAGTACATGCGTTAAATGATGTAAGTCTTTCGATAGAAGCCGGTGACATCTTTGGAATCATTGGAATGTCAGGTGCCGGTAAGAGTACATTGGTGCGATGTATGAATTATCTTGAGACTCCTACAGAAGGAAGCGTTAGAGTACAGGGTCAGGAACTTTCAGAATTATCAAATAAGCAGCTTAGAAAAAAGCGTGAAAATATAGGAATGATATTTCAGCATTTCAATCTGCTCATGCAAAAATCAGTTATAGAAAATATATGTTTTCCTTTATATATACAGGGTGTATCTAAGAAGAAAGCAGTGAAAAGGGCAGAGGAGCTTCTTAAAATAGTCGGGTTATCAGATAAGGCTAAGGCGTATCCGTCACAGTTGTCCGGAGGACAAAAGCAGAGAGTTGCCATAGCAAGGGCACTTGCTTCAAATCCTAAAATATTGTTGTGTGATGAAGCAACCAGTGCATTGGACCCGCAGACAACATCATCCATTCTTGAACTGCTAAGAAAGATAAATCAGGACTTTGGTATTACCATAGTGATTATCACTCATCAGATGTCAGTTGTAAGAGAGATATGTAAAAATGTGGCAATCATGAAAGAAGGTCAGATTGTTGAAAAGGGTGATACGATAGAAATATTTAACCATCCGAAATCAGATGTTGCAAAAGAACTGTTAAGTTCAGATGTTGACAGTCCTACAGATAAAGAAACCATTCATACAGCTTCAAATATACAGAATGGAATCAGAGTAAGAATTGTTTACTCAGAAAATTCAGCATTTGAACCGGTTATCTCCAATATGATACTCACATTCAAAGAACCTGTTAATATACTAAAGGCTTCTACAAAGAATGTAGGCGGAGTGGCAAAGGGTGAGATGATACTTGAATTTAAAAAAGATTTTGCAGGACTTTCAGAAGTTCAGAAGTATTTCCGTGAACGAAATATAGATATGGAAGTTGTAGATGATAAATGGAAGGAAGGTGTCATAAATGTGGAGTGAAGAAGTTGTAACGATGATTGAAAACGGAATTGTGGAAACATTATATATGACGCTGGTTTCTACATTTTTCGGATATCTGTTCGGACTTCCGATGGGAGTGCTGTTATGCATTACAGATAAAGACGGACTTAAGCCGAACAGAGTGATATACAAAATACTTGATGTAATAGCAAATATTGTGCGAAGTATTCCGTTTTTGATTTTATTAATATTGTTAATTCCGTTCACCAGACTTATTCTTGGTAAAAGTTATGGTTCTACGGCAACTATAGTACCTCTGGTGGCAGCAGCCATACCTTTTATAGCCAGAATGGTAGAATCTTCATTAAAGGAAGTGGATGCCGGAGTTGTAGAAGCGGCGAGAGCCATGGGTGCCGGAACATTTAGAATTATTGTGAAGGTGCTTTTAGTCGAGGGAAGAACTTCGATAATAACAGGAGCTACTATAGCGATAGGAACCATACTCGGATATTCAGCCATGGCAGGTGCCGTAGGCGGAGGCGGACTTGGTGATATCGCAGTAAGATACGGATACTACAGGTATCAGACAGATATCATGATTGTGACTGTTGTACTTCTGGTACTGACAGTTCAAATATTTCAGTCGGTTGGAATGTTTATAGCAAAACATTTAGATAAACGATAAAAAAGGAGAGATTGATTATGAAGAAAACATTGAAAAAATTATTAGCAGTAACATTAACAGGAGTAGTATTAGTAAGCTCACTTACAGCATGCGGCAAATCAGAAAGCAAAGAAAAGACGATTAAGGTTGCAGCATCTGCAACACCTCATGCAGAGATACTTGAAAAAGCAAAACCGTTATTAGAGAAAAAAGGATACAAGCTTGAGGTAAAAGTATTCGATGATTATGTACAGCCAAATGAAGTAGTAGAAAGTGGAGATTTTGATGCAAATTATTTCCAGCACATTCCATACCTTGAGAACTTCAATGAAGAAAAGGGAACACACCTTGTAAATGCAGGCGGAATACATTATGAGCCGTTTGGAATTTATCCGGGAACAAAAAAATCACTCGATGACATTGCTGATGGAGATTCTATCGCAGTTCCAAATGATACAACAAATGAAGCAAGAGCTTTAATGCTTTTACAGGATAACGGAATCATTACATTAAAAGATGGTGCCGGACTTGAGGCGACAGTTAATGATATAGAAGAAAATCCTCACAACATCAAGATAGTAGAACTTGAGGCAGCACAGGTAGCAAGAGTTGTAGATGAAACAGCATATGTCGTATTAAACGGAAACTATGCTCTTCAGGCAGGATTTTCAGTAGGAAAAGATGCTCTTGCAAGTGAAAAGTCAGATTCAGAGGCTGCTAAAACATATGTTAATGTAATAGCAGTCAAAGAAGGAAATGAAGACAGTGACGCTATAAAGGCACTTATCGAGGTACTCAAATCTGACGATATTAAAGATTACATTAATGAAACATACGATGGAGCAGTTGTTCCATTTGAGGATTAATCAGTAAAATAATTTCTTTTTCCACTCTTTATAAAATATTGCAGGTGCATTGGAACGGTCACAAGCAGAGTAAGAAATTCTGCTACAGGGATGGCAATCCATGCACCTGTTATTCCTATTATTTCCGGTAATAAAATAAGTGACAGTGATATAAATACAAGTGTTCTGCAAAATGATATAATTGCGGATATTTTCCCGTTTGACAGAGCAGTGAAAAATCCCGATGACATTATATTAAGTCCGCTGAATAAAAAGCTGATGGCAAAGAGTTTAAATCCTGATGCTGCCAGATTAAAAGTCTCTGCATCATCTGTGAAAACTGTCATAATAGGTGTAGATAATAATATGGCAGCTACAGCCATTACAACTGATGAAGCAGCTACAAATATAAATGAAATCTTATATATATTTTTCAGCTCTTTATGGTTCTTTGCACCGTAGTTAAATCCGGCGATAGGGCTTATACCTATCGACAATCCAAGATAAAATGCATTAAACAGGAACTGCCCGTACAAAAGTATGGTGATGGCGGCAACACCGTGTTCTCCGGCAAGACGCATGAGAACAATGTTAAATAAAAATGTGACAATGGCATTTGAGAGCTGTGTGACCATTTCTGATGAGCCGTTATAACATGCCTGTCCGAGTTCCTTGAATCTGAATTTGAATCTTGTAAATCGCAGTTCGCTTTTGGAGAATATGAAAAAACATACTCCGGCGATGGCAGGTATACATTGTCCCATTCCGGTTGCGAGTGCCGCACCGGCAATGCCCATATTCAGGCATACGATAAATACATAGTCAAGAACCACATTTGTGACTCCGGCAGATATAGTAAGTATCAGTCCGAGAGACGGTTTTCCGGCTGTAACAAGGTATGACTGAAAAAGTCCCTGAAGCATACAGGCAGGTGCAAACAGTATGGTTGTTCCGAGGTAACTGCGACAGTCTGCAAGAAGTATGTCACTTGCACCGAGAAAACGTGAAATAGGTGTTAAAAAAATCAGTGTAAAAATGGAAATAATAATACTTAACGATACAGTTGTCACAACAAACTGTGTCATACATTCATTTGCCTCACGCTTTCTGCCTTCGCCAAGATATTTACTTATAATGGCATTACCACCTGTAGCGAGCATGGTAGCAATGGCAATGGCTATATTTAAAACCGGAAATACAATATTTAATGAAGAAAGTGCGTTACTGCCGACAAACCTTGATATAAATATTCCGTCGGTTATAGTATACAGCGACATAAGAATCATCATTATAATAGATGGCGCTGCAAACTTCAGTAAAGAAACCGGTGTAAAGTGTTTATTTATTGAATTACTCATGATTTTAGCCTCCTGTATTAAACTGAAAACTTAGCAATCGCAATGTCGGCACGCTTTCGCTATCTTCGGTTACCAGCGGTACTAAGCGTCTATGTGAAAACTGTGTGGGGCAGTATGTTTTAGATATAGACGCTAAGTGCCGGGTACCTCAGAATACCTCCGTATGCGATTGCTAAGTTTTTCAATAGAATTCAGGTGTCAAAAGTCCCTGCAGGGACTAGCCGACACTTAAATCCTGACGAAATATTATTGCGAAACTCTGTAGTAATATTACTCCATGTGCAAATTTATAGGCTGCAAAAGCGACATTCTGAGGCGGCCGGCACTTAGCAACTGTATTTTGGTTGCTTATGTGCCGCTGCCAGCCGAAGATAGTGCAAACGTGTGAGCGTTGCAGCCTATAAATTTGCACATGATTATATAAAAGAGTTTCGCAAATATATATAATGAATTATTTTACGTTGACAAGTGATAGTCTATACTATAGACTTACACCATAGTCAAGGAAATTTGAGAAATTATCTTAAAATTGTAAGTAAAAATATAAAAGTTTGGAGTATGTATGGAACGAAGTATTTATATGACAACGGGTGAGTTTGCCAAAATGGTTGGAGTTACAAAGGACACGTTGTTTCATTATGATGATATTAATCTGTTCAGTCCTGAAATCGTGGGTGAAAACGGTTACAGATATTATTCTATAAATCAGGCGGAGACATTGGATACAATATTGATTTTAAAGGATCTGGGCATGCCGTTAAAGGAAATCAGGGAATTTATAAAAAACAGAAATGCGGACAGATTCATAGAGTTATTTACGGAAAGAGAGCAGCAGATTGATAAGGAAATATTTAAATTACAGTCTATGAAAGAGTGGATTGCACAGAGAAGACAGAAGATAGAAATTGCAGCTAAGACTGATTATATGGATGTGTCAGTCGGAACATTTCAGGACAGATATTATTTATTCAGGAAAGTATCCGGAGATTTTGAAAAGGAATTTTACAAAAAAATGAGTGAACTGGTATATGAGTTTCAGACTACCGGTGCAAAGTGTAATTATGAGGTCGCATATATACAGTATGGTGAAATGGTTGAGAATCATATATATGATAGGTATGACAATATTATACTTCTATTTGAGAGAAACATGCAAAATCTTGAATGTAAAAAAATGCCCGGAGGAAATTATATAACGGCATATCATAAGGGGCATTGGGACAGTATAGGTGAGGCATATGAGAGGCTGATAAAATATAAAGAGACCAACAGACTTAAAACAGATGACATATACATAGAAAGATATGTGGTTGATAATTTTACAACAGATGATGTCAATGAATATGTGACTGAGATAACAGTTCGTATAATTGATAACTTTTGAGTTCTCTATTGACTCTACAACTGTTGTAGAGTTTATGATATTATCATATCAGGATTCAGGTGTCAAAAGCCCCTACGGGGACTAGCCAACACAAGTATGTGTATTTGCAAGATGGCTTGCAATATCACATATTGTGCTTGGCTGGTGCGTAGCACCCTTTTGACACCTGAATCCATATCAGCTAAGAAAGAGGAAATTATTATGGAAAGAAATCTTACTACCGGAAGTGTATTCAAAAATGTAATTCTGTTTTCGCTACCGTATCTGCTTTCATATTTTTTGCAGACGCTCTACGGAATGGCAGATTTGTTTATTATTGGGCAATATAATGGTGTAGCAAGTACTACAGCGGTATCTGTCGGTTCACAGATTATGCATATGATTACCGTTATGATAGTAGGTCTTGCTATGGGTACAACAGTCAGTATTGCACAGGCAATTGGAGCAAATAACAAAAAACAGGCATCAAAGGCTATTGGGAATACAGTCGTTCTGTTTATGGGAGTTGCTATCGTGGGAATGGCATTGCTGCTCATGTTGGTACACCCTATTGTATCTGCAATGTCTACTCCTGCGGAGGCTGTAAATGGAACGGTCACATATCTGACAATCTGTTTTATTGGTATTCCGTTTATTACAGCGTATAACATCATCAGCTCTATTTTCAGAGGCATGGGAGACAGCAAAAGTCCTATGTACTTTATTGCAGTGGCATGTGTTACCAATATTGTATTGGATTATCTTTTTATGGGTGCTTTTAAACTTGGCCCTGCGGGAGCTGCACTTGGAACAACCATTTCACAGGCAATCAGTGTATTGGTATCTTTGATTGTTATTATAAAAAGAAAAAGTGTTGTTCTTATTAAGACAGATTTCAAACCACACCGGCCGGTGATGGGGAAAATACTATCTATTGGTATTCCTATCGCTGTGCAGGACGGTCTTATTCAGATTGCCTTTATTGTGATAACGATTATTGCAAACCAGAGAGGGTTAAATGATGCTGCAGCCGTAGGAATTGTAGAGAAAATTATGAGTTTTCTGTTTTTGGTTCCGTCTTCCATGTTGTCTACAGTTTCAGCTCTTGGGGCGCAGAATATCGGGGCGGGTAAACAGAGACGTGCAATTGAAACTTTGCGATATGCTGTTTTAATTGCTGTTGGATTTGGAGTATTAGCAACTATTACAATTCAATTTACTGCCGGACCGATTGTATCTTTATATACGGATGGGAATACATCAGATGGAGCAGATGTGATACGGCTGGGCAGTCAGTATTTGAGAGGTTACATTTTTGACTGTATTTTTGCGGGTATTCATTTTAGCTGCAGTGGTTATTTCTGTGCCTGTGGAAAGTCAGGATTGTCATTTTTGCACAATATTCTGTCAATCGTACTGGTGCGTATTCCGGGAGTTTATCTGACATCACGAATATTCAGAACAACATTATTTCCTATGGGACTGGCAACAGCAGCCGGTTCGTTACTATCAGTGTTGATTTGTGTGATTGCATTCCATGTTATACATCATAAGGAACCGGAAATAAAGGGAGCGTGATTATATGGATAGAAAAGGGCTGTTTTCAATAGGTGAGGTATCAAAACTTTTTCATATAAGTGTCAGCAGCCTGAGGCATTATGAGAATGTCGGACTGATTCATCCGGAATATACTTCACCTGATACCGGGTATCGTTATTATGGAACAGAACAGTTTGAGGTGCTTAATACTATCAGATATTTAAGAGCCTTAGACATACCGTTGGCTGAAATAGAGGATTTTCTGAAAAACAGGGATATAAGCAACATTGAAGAAAAACTGATACAGCAAAAAAAGATTGTTTTGGAAAAACAAAAGGAATTAAAACGAGTTGAACAAAAAATAAGTCACCGTTTGAATAGTTTATCAGAAGCACAGAATATGCCGTTAGATACTGTATCTTTAGTACAACTTCCGGCGAAACGTATAGTATGGGTGGATGCTCCTCTGAAAATAAAAGATTCACAGGATATGGAAGCTTCCATAAGAAAGCTTGATCAGTCACGGACAGAGGCGGTCGTATTTCTTGGTAAAGTGGGACTTGGAATCTCGGCAGAGCATTTGCAGAAAGCGGAATATGCAAAATATGATGGCATCTTTTTAATACTTGATGATGAAGATATCTATGATGGAGAGACCATTACTGTGGCAGAAACATTGTGTGTCCGTTTATGCTTTCGGGGCAGCCATGCAGAAGCTCCGGAACAGTATAAGAAATTATTAGATTATATAAATAAACATCAGATGCAGATTGTAGGATTTTCCCGTGAGATTACACTCATCGACTATGGCATCACAAATGATCCGGAAAAATTTGTGATTGAAATCTGTATTCCTGTATCAGAGATCGTAAACACTGAAAAGATGATATACTATTAAAATTAATAGTGACTTATAAATTTGATAATATCTTCTAAATCATAAGTTGATTTGTTAATATGAACACGTCAATTATATTATATAATTATGAAACAGGAGGTATATTCAATGTTAAACGAATCAGTAATCAAATTATTATGGAAAGCTGATTGTTGGCGATGTTTTTCTGGAGACAACATTAAATAATATTAAAGCAAACGATGTAAAAATTGCTATCTCAGTATATGATGCACAGAACCTTGAGGGATACCAGATTAAGGGAAATGCTGAATATGTAACAGATGTAAGTCACGCATTATATGTGTGTTATCTGGCAACGAAAAATTGAGATACAGTGAACTTCGCAGAGAAATGCGCAATATTACGGATGCCGTACTGGCTTCTATTTTTACCAGTGATGCTGCATTGATTACTTACACGAATAAAAGCATGAGAGATTGTATTTTGTGCCTAAGTAGTAGATGCCAATTTATTATTGCAATACATTCACTCTTTATGCTTGGAACACTAAATGCAAAAATATACAATCTTGATACTAAAGATTATGATATAATTGAATGGAACGATTTGGAGAATGTGCGTTATTTTTATGATTTTTTCAAGAGACATGAAAGTGAATTTGGGTAGTTTTTTATACATAAAAAAGAAAGGATATGTATTATGGAAGGAAGTTCTGTAGCATTTATTATTTGGGAAATAGTTAGTGTATTATTTATTGCAATGGGGATTTATGATTTCAACTCAAGGAAAGAAAAAGCTTTCGGATTTTGGGCGAATGCTGAAGTGGCACCCATAGAAGATGTGAAAGGTTATAATCATGCTGTGGGTATATTATGGTGCGTTTATGGTGTATTGTTTTCATTGATTGGTTTGCCGTTATTATCTAAGCAGAATTCGGGCTTGATTATTATATCCATGTTAGGTGCGATGCTTATTAGTATTGCGGCTATGGTGGTGTATGTAGTAGTGATTGAACCTAAATACCGCAAAAAGTAAAAAATAAGTGAATATAAAAGAGGTGTTTTTTAGTTATTACTGTGATACAGTGTTTATGCTGTACGGTAACTGAAAACACCTCTTATTTTTAGTGGATATTGTTTTAGTGTTTGAAACAATGCGTCTAAGTACAGTAACATCAACAATTCATGTTTTCAAGAGGTTGCAGAATTTATGATAATAAAATATAATAAGTATCAGATATTAAAAAACAGGTGAAAACTTATTCAGAATAGAAAATATACAATCCTGATATAAAAGATTATGCTACACTTGCCAAATTACAGGTTAAGAAATAAGAAAAAATTATTATTTTAGGAGAAAATTCAATATGTTATATATTATGCGACACGGAAAAACAGAATGGAATTCATTACATAAGCTGCAGGGAAGAACCGATATACCTCTGAATGAGGAGGGAAGATTAATGGCTTCAAGAGCATGCGAAGAGTATAAGAATTTAAACATAGACGTATGTTATTGCTCTCCGTTGAAAAGAGCTGTGGAGACAGCACAAATTGTGTTAAAAGATAGAAATATTCCGATAATTGAGGATGAACGGCTTGTAGAGATGAGTTTTGGCGATTATGAAGGGATTGAAAACAGCTTTGCAATTCCTGATTGTCCGATTAATATTCTGTTTAAAAATCCGGAAGAATATCAGGAATCTATAGGTGGAGCAGAAACATTTGCCCAGTTATTCGCAAGAACCGGTTCATTTTTAAAGGAAATAATAGAACCTCAGTTACAGGAGGGAAAGGATATTCTTATTGTGGGACATGGTGCGATGAATTCAAGCATTATATGTCAGGTTAAAGGTTTGCCTATTGAAAAATTCTGGAGTGCCGGTCTGGAACAGTGTAAAATATTAGAATTGTAAATTAATGGAAATTGATACCGCAACACAGGATGGAATAGAGACAAAGGATGTAAAATACGGAGAAGATTGATTATGGGAGAAATAAAATACAGATACAATGTGATAAATGTGGATTCAGTATCTACATTTGCGAGGGTAACAGGAAGATATAGTAATGAATGCAGGGACGTTTATCTGGCAGTGCTTCATGGGGAAGACGGCGCCGTAAAAAGTGAATTTGACAACATGGAGCGTATTATATCCGCAATGGATGTAAACCGCAATATTATATATAAAAAAATCGAAAAACTTCCGGTTTTAAATAACAGAGAAGATATGGAGTATTATATTAAATGTTATGATAACTGGGTAAATTCAGGAAAGTCAG
>CACWRR010000046.1 GCA_902763335.1 uncultured Lachnospiraceae bacterium
TCATTCACTTAATAAGTGAAAAACAATATTCGGTTAAAATATAGTAACGATGTGACTTTCAGCCACTTTCACGGCATTACCGTGAATAATCTAGGTTTAATTATACAGTGTGAAATCTTACTATATGTATTTTAACTTGTGAAAATATACAAACTACGATGCTCACAGGTTTGCACAGGCATATACAAGATGAAAAGGTTTTGCGAATTAAAATTACCTAAAAGATGAAGGGAGAAAATGTATGAGTAAAATGATGAAGAAAATAGCTTTGGCTATATCGGTAACTTTATTGGTTGTATTCCAGACGGGCATGGTGGCTGCTGATGAGAGTACAACCGGAACAACTACAGAACCATCCGTAAGTGAGCCAGAGACTGAAGAACCAGAAAAAGAGTTGGTTTTGTATAATAGGAATGGTGATATCGATGGTGATGGAGAAGAAGACTTGTGGGTAGGTCTTCGGTATATGAATGATAACTGTGAAACATGTATAGAAGTTTCTTATAATGGAAAGTCTCTAACGTCTTTAGCTAAAGAAGGATATACCGTTGAAATGAAAGCGTATCAAGAATATCCATCAACAGCAATCACAAGTGACTGGTATAATATAAATGAAGAAAAAATAGTATCAAATACAAATCATGATATATTCATCATCAGATACATCAAAGACTACTATAATGTTTATCAATTTAGAGTACTTGGATTAGATGGAAATCTAATATCTATTTCAGATAAATTCGTAATAGATCTAGATACAACATATCCTGTAATGATCTCTTCTAATCCGTATAATCACGCTTTCTATAACTTAGATGGACAAAGTATAAAGATTTTATTAAAATACAACGATAATCTTGTGTTAAAAGACGTTAATCAAAACGCATCTATATCTATGTCTTTATTAAATGTATTTGATAAGAATAATATGGATCAACCATATTTCGTCTCAAATCTAAAATACAACAACTACTCTGAAGTAATAACTATTGATGACAAAAATTATACGTTAAATTATTGTTTGGTTACTTTTTATTGTAACTTTCCACACTATAAAATTAGTGACTCTGATTTATATTCATATTTTGTGGGGTACAAATTTGAGTTAAATAATCTAATTGGAGAACACTCCTTTGTTGAGCCTTCTTGTGCTAACTTTATAGTACTTTCTTACAAAGATACTTCATTAAACCCTCAGAAGAAATTATCTATCCAAGAACATGAAAACCGAATGGATATAAACAAAGATGAAGCCTTAAAACTTCACGTTGATATTTTTTCTGATGATGTATGCTATGATAATCTTGTATGGGTAAGTAGTGATGAATCAATTGCTACAGTTGACCAAGATGGTAATGTAACAGCAACAGGTATTGGAACAGCATATATATATGCAACTGAAGATACAACTGATGAATTGTATGATTACTGTATTGTAAATGTAGTTGATGATGTACCAGTTAGTAATCTTTCTTTAGATTGCACAACATTGGATTTGAAACCAGGTGCAAGTCACCAGTTAATAGCTACTGTTGAACCTGAAAATGCATTAGATAAGACTCTTACATGGAGCAGTAGTGATGAATCAATTGCTACGGTTGATAAAAATGGACTTATTACAGCTAAAAAAGCTGGAACAGTTTCAATTACAGCAACAAGTAATTATGATCCATCAATTACAGCAACCTGTTACTTAACAGTAACAGACCCTAAAGTAGAATCTATAAAGATATCGGGAGTGCCGACAAAGATTAAAGTTGGTAGCAGCTTTAAACTGAAGGCTGCCATATCTCCATCAGATGCACAGGATAAAAATGTTACATGGAAGAGCAGCAACACTAAATATGCGACGGTGAGTTCAAGTGGTGTTGTAAAAATCAAATCTGCCGGAGCAGGAAACACAGTTAAAATTACTACTACGGCAAAGGACGGCAGTGGTGTTAAAGATACCATAACAATTAAAATACCAAAAGTCAGTGTTACAAAAGTCAGGGTAAAAGCAGAGAAATCTACTGTTGCAGCCGGAAAATCAGTAAAGGTAAAGGCGTATATTACCCCTTCAAATGCAACAGATAAAAACGTTACATGGAAGAGCAGTAATACAAAATATGCAACGGTAACATCAGGTGGTACCGTAAAAACCAAAAAAGCCGGCAAAGGTAAAACTGTAACAATCATTGCAGTTTCAAAAGATAATGGAAAAATAAAAGGCAGCGTAAAAATTAAAATTAAATAGTAAAAAATATGAAAAGTTCCGGAATCGGTTGATAAATTCTGATTCCGGAACTTTTTTGTTGTATAGCACTGGTTTATACAAAAAGTTGCATTTTTAATTGACTGGATATAATTGTTATGTTACAATCTATAAATAAAATATTTCGAGATACAAAAGCATACATCAATATAAAATGGGAATGGTAGATATTGCTTTTTAACAGTCCACATGTTAATATTGTTACATAGTGGATCTTATATGTGACATATACAGACAAGGTTTAAAGCTTCCTGTTTCTGTTTTATAAAGTATATACGATGGTGAATATAAACAGAAAGAGGAAGGAGAGTACAATGGGAAAAAAGGACATTACAGAGAAGAAACTGGAGGATTATCCGGATGTATTTGCCGATATAGTAAATACATTACTGTTTAATGGAGAGACGGTAATAAAAGAATCAAATATAACAGCCGGACCTACAGCCTCCATATACAAGGCAGAAACAGGAGATTCAAAGGAGCAGTTCCGTGATACTCTAAAGTATATCAGAGGAGCGGATATACTTATATCAAGTATAGGAATAGAAAACCAGAGTGATGTCATATCACATATGCCAATCAGGGTCATGGGATATGATTATTCGAGCTATCGTCAGCAGCTTATAGAGAAAAATCCTGTAAGACCGGTTATTACAATGGTTCTTAATTTTTCAGAAGGCAAATGGAATAAGGCAAAAAGTCTGTATGATATGTTTGGAGAAGTAGCTGAAGAAATAAAACCTTACCTTCAGGACTATAAGTTAAACATATTTGATATAAGATTTATTGATGATGAAACCATAAAGAAATTTAAAAGTGATTTTAAGGAAGTTGTATGTGTTTTTAAATACGGACAGTCCTATGCACAGCACTTTAAAACAGAGGAAACAGAAATGTCACACAGTGACGAAGTGATAGAATTGATGAGTTTTCTGAATAAGAAAAGTTCTTTTGATTTAGCCGGGTTTAAGACCTTAAAAAAACAAAAAGGAGGTCGTGTTGTTATGAGTGATGTTATAAATGAGATAATGGACAGGGGAAGAGAAGAAGGAAAAGTCGAAACCATATATATGCTTATAGATAGCGGAGAGATAACATTAGAACGGGGAGCACAGATTCTTGGGATTTCAGTAGAACAGTTAAAGAAGGACAGAGGTTTATAATGTTTAAAGTTAAATAACGCCAAAAACTTATTAAAATACAATAAACAACTTGATAATATCAGAAAATCAACGTATAATGAAGCTTATGTGCGAAGGAGATTAATGCGTATGAGTAAAAATTATAAATTGATTACACGGGATGGAAGAGCAAAGCGTGGTGAATTTACCACTGTACATGGTACGATACAGACACCGGTGTTTATGAATGTAGGAACAGCGGCAGCGATAAAAGGAGCCGTATCTACAGAGGATCTTGAAAGGATACACACTCAGGTTGAACTGTCAAATACCTATCATCTTCATGTCAGACCGGGAGATCATATAGTAAAACAGATGGGCGGACTTCACAAATTTATGGTGTGGGATAAACCTATACTTACAGATTCGGGAGGATTTCAGGTATTTTCACTTGCAGGTCTGAGAAAAATAAAAGAAGAAGGCGTATATTTTAATTCACATGTAGACGGTAGAAAGATATTTATGGGTCCGGAGCAGAGTATGCAGATACAGTCAAATCTTGCATCGACTATAGCAATGGCGTTTGATGAGTGTCCTCCACATCCTGCTACCAGAGAATATATGCAGAATTCTGTTGACAGAACAACCAGATGGTTGGAGAGATGCAAAAAAGAGATGCAGAGACTTAACAGTCTTGATGATACGATTAATAAAGAACAGATGCTGTTTGGCATAAATCAGGGTGGTACATTTGAAGATATAAGAATTGAACAGGCGAAGAGAATATCTGAGTTTGACCTTGACGGATATGCATTAGGCGGTCTTGCAGTCGGTGAGACACATGAGCAGATGTATGATATTCTTGATAAAACCATACCTTATCTTCCGCTTGAGAAGCCGACATATCTTATGGGTGTCGGAACACCGGCAAATATTCTGGAATCGGTGGAGAGAGGTGTAGATTTCTTTGACTGCGTTTACCCTACACGAAACGGAAGACACGGTCATTTATATACAAATAAAGGAAAGATAAATCTGTTTAATGCCAAGTACGAAACAGATGACAGACCTATAGAAGAGGGATGCGGATGTCCTACATGTAAACGCTACAGCAGGGCATATATAAGACATTTACTTAAGGCAAAGGAAATGCTTGGAATGAGACTGTGTGTACTGCATAATCTGTATTTCTATAACACTATGATGGAAGAGATACGGCTTGCGATAGAGGAGCACAGATACTCTGAATATAAAAAAGAAAAATTAGAGAAAGTTAAGGGCTGTTAATCAGCGGAAAGGAAGGAAAAATGAATTTATTAAGCATTCTCGGTACATCAAGTGCAAATGCGGCAGGACAGGGAGCATCAGGTATTATAATGCTCATAGTATGGGTTGTAGGTCTTGGTGCACTTATGTATTTTATGATGATCAGACCACAGAAGAAACAGCAGCAGGAGATAAATAACATGGTTTCAGCCATGGAGGTTGGAGACAGTGTTCTTACAACAGCAGGATTTTACGGAATCGTTATTGACATTAATGAAGAGGTTGTAATCGTAGAATTCGGAAACAACAAAAATTGCAGAATACCTATGAAAAAGTCTGCAATACTTGAGGTGGAAAAGGCATCTGACGGAATTGAAATAGAAGAAAAAAAGTAATAAAATAGGTTATAATCCTGCGGGAATATGTGTCAGATATATTCTTGCAGGATTAAGTTTTATAAATGGAAAATAAAAAAAAGTTGAAATAAGTATTAAAATATTATAGAATATTTACTAAATCATTAAATTTATGTAGAAAAGAGGGATTCTGATGGAATTCAATATTACAGTAATGCCGGGTGACGGAATCGGACCGGAGATTGTAAGAGAAGCGAAGAAAGTACTTGATAAAGTAGGAAGTACATATGGACATGTGTTTAATTACACAGAAGTTAAGATTGGTGGTATATCCATAGATACATATGGTGTTCCGCTTACAGATGAGGCTATAGAGACAGCTAAATCATCAGATGCGGTATTATTAGGAGCCGTCGGTGGTATAGTAGGTAAAGATAAATGGTATGAGTTGTCGCCGGACAAGAGACCGGAAGCAGGATTACTTAAGATAAGAAAAAGCCTTGGACTTTATGCAAACTTAAGACCTGCATATTTATACGAGGAACTTAAAGAGGCATGCCCTCTTAAAGAGGAGATTGCAGCAGCAGGCTTTGACATGGTAGTTGTAAGAGAGCTTACAGGCGGACTTTACTTTGGTGAGAGAAGTACAAAGGAAGTAAACGGAGTGGTAACTGCTGTTGATACACTCACATATACAGAAGATGAAATAAGAAGAATTGCAGTTCAGGGATTTGAAATTGCAAGAAAGAGAAATAAGAATGTAATAAGTGTTGATAAGGCAAATGTTCTTGACTCTTCAAGATTATGGCAGAAGATTGTTGCGGAAGTGTCAAAAGATTATCCTGATGTTAAGGTTTCAAATATGCTTGTTGATAACTGTGCAATGCAGCTTGTAAGAGATCCTAAACAGTTTGACGTAATACTTACAGAGAACATGTTTGGAGATATTTTATCTGATGAAGCCAGCATGATAACAGGTTCGATAGGTATGCTTCCATCAGCAAGTCTTGGATATAATAAGATGGGACTTTACGAGCCTAGCCATGGTGCTGCACCGGATATTGCAGGAAAAGATATAGCAAATCCACTTGCAACTATTTTATCAGCAGCCATGATGCTCAGATATTCATTTGATCTTGACAAAGAAGCTGATGCTATTGAAGATGCAGTCAAGAAAGTACTTAAAGACGGCATAAGAACTGTTGATATCATGTCAGACGGAATGAAACAGGTAGGATGTACACAGATGGGTGATGAAATCTGTGCGCGTATATAGATTGATTTATGATTTTATGATATAGATAAAAAAAATGCAAACGTGAATGGAGGAATTATAGATGAAAAGCGATGCAGTAAAAACAGGCATGCAGCAGGCACCACACCGTTCTCTGTTTAATGCCCTTGGAATGACAAAGGAAGAATTGGAAAGACCATTAGTAGGTATTGTTTGTTCATATAATGAGATAGTGCCGGGACACATGAATCTGGATAAAATAGCACAGGCTGTTAAAATGGGAGTTGCCATGGCAGGCGGAACACCGATAATGTTCCCTGCTATAGCTGTTTGTGACGGAATAGCAATGGGTCATACAGGAATGAAATATTCACTTGTAACAAGAGATCTTATAGCTGATTCAACAGAGTGTATGGCACTTGCACATCAGTTTGATGCACTTGTCATGATACCTAACTGTGACAAGAATGTACCGGGACTTTTAATGGCAGCAGCCAGAGTCAACGTTCCTACAGTATTTGTAAGCGGAGGCCCTATGCTTGCAGGTCATGTAAAAGGTAAGAAGAGAAGTCTTTCATCAATGTTTGAGGCTGTTGGTTCTTATGCAGCAGGAACAATGACAGAGGATGATGTGAGAGAGTTTGAGGAAAAGGTTTGTCCTACATGTGGTTCGTGTTCAGGAATGTATACGGCAAACAGCATGAACTGTCTTACAGAAGTTCTTGGTATGGGACTTAAAGGTAACGGAACTATTCCGGCAGTATATTCAGAAAGAATAAAACTTGCAAAACATGCAGGAATGGCTGTAATGGAAATGTATAGAAAAAATATCAGACCGCGTGATATTATGACAAAAGAAGCTATAATGAATGCACTTACTGTTGATATGGCACTCGGTTGTTCGACAAACAGTATGCTTCATTTACCGGCTATTGCTCATGAAGTAGGATGCGATTTTGATATTTCAATTGCAAATGAGATAAGTGCAAAGACACCTAACCTCTGTCATCTTGCACCGGCAGGTCCTACATATATGGAAGACCTGAATGAAGCAGGTGGTGTATATGCAGTTATGAACGAGCTTAACGAGCTTGGACTTATTAATACAGATTGTATGACGGTAACAGGAAAAACTGTTGGAGAAAATATTGCAAATGCAAAGAATTTAAATCCTGAGGTCATCAGACCACTTGATAATCCATATAGTAAAACAGGAGGTCTTGCCGTATTAAAGGGAAATCTTGCACCTGACGGAAGCGTGGTTAAACGTTCTGCAGTAGTTCCTGAAATGCTTGAGCATACAGGTCCTGCCCGTGTATTTGAATGTGAGGAAGATGCCATAGCAGCTATCAAAGGTGGAAAGATTGTAGAAGGTGACGTGGTTGTTATCAGATATGAGGGACCAAAGGGTGGTCCGGGAATGAGAGAGATGCTTAATCCTACATCTGCCATTGCAGGTATGGGACTCGGTTCAAGCGTAGCCCTTATTACAGACGGACGTTTCTCAGGAGCATCAAGAGGAGCTTCAATAGGTCACGTTTCACCGGAGGCAGCAGTCGGAGGACCTATCGCACTTGTAAAAGAAGGCGATATAATTAACATTAATATAAATAAAAATACAATCAATCTCGAAGTCTCAGATGAGGAACTTGCAAAGAGAAAGGCTGAGTGGCAGCCTAGAGAGCCTAAGGTTACATCAGGATATCTTGCAAGATATGCATCGCTTGTAACATCAGGTGATAAGGGTGCAATACTTAAGAGCGGATTAAATTAATAAAAAAGGATGATGAGATAATGCAATTAACTGGTTCACAAATAATTATAGAATGCTTGAAAGAGCAGGGAGTAGATACAGTATTCGGATATCCCGGCGGAGCAATTTTAAATGTATATGACGAATTATATAAACATTCAGATGAGATAACACATTATCTGACTTCACATGAGCAGGGAGCATCCCATGCGGCAGACGGATATGCACGTTCAACAGGAAAAGTCGGAGTTTGTATGGCTACATCAGGTCCTGGTGCTACAAACCTTGTAACAGGAATAGCTACGGCAAATATGGATTCAGTTCCATTGGTAGCCATAACAGCAAATGTAGGCAAGGCACTTCTTGGAAAGGATTCTTTCCAGGAGGTTGACATTGTGGGAGTCACAATGCCTATAACAAAACATAACTATATTGTAAGTGATGTTAATAAACTTGCAGATGTGCTTAGAGAGGCATTTTATGTTGCACAGTCAGGAAGACCGGGTGCGGTACTTGTGGATGTTACAAAAGATGTAACTGCTAATAAAGCTGATTATGTAAGAAAAGAGCCTAAACCTATAGAGCGTGAGAGTGCAAATATCACGGAAGAGGATATAGAGAGTGCAGTAAATCTTATAAAGAAAAGCAAGAAACCGTTTATATTTACAGGCGGTGGTACTGTTATATCAGGAGCTTCAGATGAGCTTGTTGAATTTGCGAAGAAAGTTGATGCACCGGTTTGTGATTCGCTTATGGGTAAAGGTGGATTTCCGGGAACTGATAAATTATATACAGGTATGCTTGGAATGCATGGTACAAAGGTTTCTAACATGGGAGTTACTGAGTGTGACCTTCTGATTGCCATTGGAACAAGATTCAGTGACCGTGTAATAGGAAATGCAAAGAAATTTGCCAAAGGTGCAAAGATACTTCATATAGATATTGATGCGGCAGAGGTAAATAAAAACATAAGAACAAATGCAAGTATAATCGGTGATGTTAAGGAAGTTCTTACAATATTAAATGACAGAATTCCGCAGTGTAATCACAGCGAATGGTTAAAACATATTGAGGAGTTGAAGGAGAAATATCCTACAACATTCCATGAAAATGATCTTAACGGACCGTTTATAATAGATAAAATTTATGAAGTTACAAATGGTGATGCCATTATAACAACAGACGTAGGACAGCATCAGATGTGGGCTGCACAGTATTACAAATATACAAAGCCTAGAACACTTATTACATCAGGTGGTGCAGGAACCATGGGATATGGTCTTGGTGCTGCAATTGGTTCAAAAGTAGGCAATAAAGATAAAATAGTTATAAATATTGCAGGCGACGGATGTTTCAGAATGAATATGAATGAAGTGGCTACGGCTACAAGATACAATATTCCGGTTATCGAGATAATTGTAAATAACAGTGTTCTCGGTATGGTAAGACAGTGGCAGACTTTATTCTATGGAAAGAGATATTCGTATACAACTTTAAATGATCAGGTCGATTATGTAAAATTATCAGAGGCTATGGGTGCAAAAGCATACAGGGTAACAAAACCGGAAGAATTTGAGCCGGTACTTAAGGAAGCAATATCTTTAAATATCCCTGTTGTAATAGACTGTCAGATAGGAAGTGATGACAAGGTATTCCCTATGGTAGCACCGAATGCACCTATCAGTGAGGCTTTTGGTGAAGAGGACCTCAAAGCTAAAGGTCTTGACTGCTAGTGTCATAAGTTGTAAAATAAAATTTAATGGTTACCTATATATTAAGGAGGATTTAAAAGTGAGTAGAGTTTATAATTTCTCAGCCGGACCGGCTGTGTTGCCTGAAGAGGTATTAAAAGAAGCTGCAGATGAGATGCTTGATTACAGAGGAACAGGAATGTCCGTAATGGAGATGAGCCACCGTTCCAAAGCATACGACAATATTATTAAAGAAGCAGAGCAGGATATCAGGGATTTAATGAATATTCCTGATAACTACAAAGTATTATTCCTTCAGGGTGGAGCTTCACAGCAGTTTGCAATGATTCCTATGAATCTTATGAAAAACAAGAAGGCTGCATATATTGTAACAGGACAGTGGGCTAAGAAAGCATATCAGGAAGCACAGAAATATGGAGAGGCAGTTAAGGTTGCTTCATCAGAAGATAAGACATTTTCTTACATACCTGATTGTTCAGACCTTGATATACCTGAGGATGCAGATTATGTATATATATGTGAAAATAACACAATCTACGGAACAAAATTTAAGGAGCTTCCTAATACAAAGGGTAAGACACTTGTTGCAGATGTATCATCATGCTTCCTGTCTGAGCCGGTAGATGTAACAAAATACGGTGTTATATACGGTGGAGTACAGAAGAATATCGGACCTGCCGGAGTAGTAATAGTGATTATACGTGAAGATCTTATTACAGAGGATGTATTACCGGGAACACCGACAATGCTTCAGTACAAGACACATGCAGATGCACAGTCATTATATAATACACCGCCTGCATACGGAATTTATATCTGTGGAAAAGTATTTAAATGGTTAAAGAAGCAAGGCGGACTTGCTGCAATGAAAGAATATAATGAAAAGAAAGCAAAGATATTATATGATTTCCTTGATGAGAGTGAGTTATTCAAGGGTACAGTTGTTCCAAAAGACCGTTCTCTTATGAATGTTCCGTTCGTAACAGGAGACAGTGACCTTGATGCAAAATTTGTTGCAGAGGCAAAAGCAGCTGGTTTTGAAAATCTTAAAGGACACAGAACTGTTGGAGGAATGAGAGCAAGTATATACAATGCTATGCCAATCGAAGGTGTAGAGAAACTTGTTGAGTTCATGAAGAAATTTGAAGCAGAGAATAAATAGTAGTTTGGAAAGGCTGGTATAAAATGACTAAAATTAATTGTTTGAATCCAATATCAAAGACAGGTCTTGATTTATTTTCAGACCAGTATGAGATAGTTGATAAATTTGAGGATGCAGATGCAGCTTTAGTAAGAAGTGCATCTATGCATGAGATGGAATTACCTGATTCACTTATGGCTGTTGCCAGAGCCGGTGCAGGAGTAAATAATATTCCACTCGATAAATGCGCAGAAAAAGGAATCGTAGTTTTCAATACACCTGGAGCAAATGCAAACGGTGTTAAGGAACTTGTTATCGCAGGAATGCTTATCGCAGCCAGAGATGTAGTTGGCGGTATAGAGTGGGTAAAATCTGATAAAGATGATGCAGATATTGCCAAAACTGCCGAAAAACAGAAGAAGAATTTTGCCGGCGGAGAAATCTATGGTAAAAAACTTGGTGTTATAGGTCTTGGAGCAATAGGTGTAAAAGTGGCAAATGCCGCTTCATCACTTGGCATGGAAGTATACGGCTATGATCCATATATATCAGTTGCAGGTGCATGGAATCTTTCAAGAAGTGTTAAGCATATAGCTACTCCGGAAGAGATATATAAGACATGCGATTATATTACAGTTCATGTTCCACTTCTTGACAGTACAAGAGGTATGATAAACAAAGAAGCATTAGACATGATGAAAGACGGAGTTGTAGTTCTCAACTTTGCAAGAGATGTTCTTGTAGATGAAGAGGCTATGACAGAAGCATTAAAGAGTGGCAAAGTAAGAAAATATGTTACAGATTTCCCAAATACTCTTTCAGTAAACATGGAAAATGCGATAGTTACACCACATATCGGTGCATCTACAGCAGAGTCAGAAGACAACTGTGCAGTTATGGCTGTAAATGAGATTATGGATTATATGGAAAATGGTAATATCAGAAATTCTGTTAATTATCCGAATTGCGACATGGGTGTTTGTGATAAGCCGGCACGTATTGCAATATTTCATAAAAACATACCGAACATGATAGGTCAGTTTACAACTGTTCTTGCAAATGACGGTGTGAATATTTCAGATATGACAGACAAGAGCAGAGGCGACTTTGCATATACACTTCTCGATCTTGATGTTAAGGCTACAGATAAGGTGGTTGAGGATATCAAGGCTATTGACGGAGTTATAAGAGTAAGAATTATAAAATAAATAATATAAAAAGATACTGCCGCAGTATATTTATGTATTCTGCGGCAGTATTTAGATAGAAAGGAAAACCACATGGCAGTAATAAAACCATTTAAATGTGTGCGACCGGCAGAAGATAAGGCAGAATTGGTTGCAGCATTGCCTTATGATGTTTATAACAGAGATGAGGCATGTGAGGAAGTTAAGGATAAACCATTATCATTTTTGAATATAGACAGACCTGAGACACAGTTTAGTAAAGATGTTGACATATATGATGACAGGGTTTATGCGAAGGCAAGAGAACTTTATGAGAAGAGAAAGAGTGACGGAACCTTTATACAGGAAGATAAACCATGTTATTTTGTATATGAACTTACGATGAATGGAAGAAGTCAGACAGGTCTTGTTGCATGTGCATCAATAGATGATTATGTAAATAATGTTATAAAAAAACATGAGAATACAAGAGCTGATAAGGAAGAAGACAGGATTCGCCATGTAGACACATGCAGCGCACAGACAGGACCTATTTTCCTTGCATATCCGTCGAATGCAAATGTAAATGCTATTATATCAAAAGTAAAACAGGAAAAAGAATTATTTGGTTTTACCGCAGATGATGGAATAATGCACAGAGGCTGGAAAATATCTGATGATAATGATGTAGATGGAATAAGAAAAGCATTTGAGGATATAAAGAGTATTTACATAGCTGACGGCCATCACAGGGCAGCTTCAGCCGTAAAGGTAGGACTTAAGAGAAGAAAAGAAAATCCTGGTTATACAGGCAATGAGGAATTTAATTATTTTCTTTCTGTACTGTTTCCTGATGAAGAACTCATGATTATGCCGTACAACAGGGTAGTCAGGGATTTAAACGGAAATACAAAAGAAGAGTTTTTAAATAAGATTTCTGAAAAATTCACTGTAAAGAAGGCAGAAAAATCACCATATGAGCCGGATGAGAAGGGAAAATTCGGCCTGTATATGGATAAATGCTGGTATGAACTTGCAGCTAAGGATGAAATAAAGTCAGATGCACCTGTTGACGGACTTGATGTGGCAATACTTCAGAATTATATTTTGAATCCTATACTTGGCATAGAGGATCCGAGAACGGATAAGAGAATTGATTTCATCGGAGGAATACGTGGAACAAAAGAATTAGAAAGAAGATGTGAAGAGGATATGCAGATAGCATTTTCGATGTATCCTACATCAATACATGAATTATTCAATGTATCAGATGCCGGACTTTTGATGCCACCAAAATCTACATGGTTTGAGCCTAAATTAAGAAGCGGACTTTTTATACATGAGATTGAATAAAACAAGGGAATATGATAGAATTATATCAAAACACAGGAGGTATTTGTATGGATGACAAGTTATATGGAATGATGAATTGGCCGGATATAGAGGGAATAGAGTACTGTGATCAGGATACACCGGGTAGTGTACTTGGACCACATCTGACAGATGACGGACTTTTGATTCAGGCATTTATACCTGATGCTAAAAGTGTAAAGGTTAATCTTACAACTCTTAAGAAAAGTTACCCGATGGAGAAAATGGATGATGCAGGCTTTTTTGCAGTCCTGATTGACAGTAAAGTTAATTTAAGATATAAGCTTGAAGCAGAATATGAGTCAGGCGATAAGAATGAATACTGGGATCCTTATGAATTTGAGACAACAATTAAGGAGGACGAGCTTAAAAAGTTAAATGCAGGAATCTGTTATGATGCATATAATATTTTGGGAGCTCATGCGAAGAGAATAAATAATGTTGCCGGTGTTGAGTTCAGCGTATGGGCACCATTTGCACTGAGAGTAAGTGTTGTTGGTGAATTTAATGACTGGGATGGAAGAAAACATCAGATGTCAAAGATTGGAGATACAGGTGTATTCAGTATTTTCATTCCGGGAGTAAAAGAGGGCACATTATACAAATATGAGATAAAGAAAAAGGGCGATGAAAATATTATAAAGGCTGATCCTTATGCATTTGCTACAGAGGTGCAGGGGGAAGGCGCATCAATAGTAAACAGTGTTGAATCATTTAAATGGGATGACACAAAGTGGCTTAACGAGAGAAAGAAAAAAGATTTGCTGACAGGGGCAATGTCTATATATGAACTCCATATACCATCATGGTATAAGGCTGAGGAAAAGATTACATTGGCTGATGTTACGGATGATATTGTAAAGTATGTAAGTGATATGGGTTACACACATGTGGAGATAATGCCTGTTATGTGTGCCGGAGATGAAGACAGGGTCGGATATGCGACTAAGAGTTTCTATGCTGTTGACAGCAGAATATGCAGTGCAGATGAATTGATGAAACTCATAAACGCACTTCATAAGAAAAATATCGGTGTTATACTCGACTGGGCAGCAAATGGATTTTCATCAGATGAACAGGGAATGCGGGCATTTGACGGTTCGTGCCTGTATGAGCATGAGGAGTACAAGAAGGGCGTAAATCCAAGAACAGGTACATACATGTTCAATTATGCCAGACCTGAGGTGACAAGTTTCCTTATAGCTAATGCACTGTATTGGATTAATGTTTTTCATGCAGACGGAATAAAGGTTCATTCAGTTGCGTCAATGTTGTATCTTGATTATGACAGAAAGCCTGGTGAATGGGTACCTAACATTTATGGTGGAAATGAAAATCTCGATGCTATTGAGTTTTTAAAGCATCTTAATTCTATTATGAAGAAAAAGACGGATGGAACTGTTATTATTGCAGATGACAATTCAGGATATCCGGAGCTTACAGGTGAAGTATCTGAGGATTGCATAGGATTTGACTTTAAGCTGAATGAGGGATGGAGAAATGACCTTATAAATTACATGGGAGTTGTGCCATACCTTCGTAACCAGCATTACAATGAGATATCACTCAGTATGGTATATCAGTATGCGGACAGTTTCATAGTAGGTTTCCCTCATAATGAGGTATCTGACGGAAATGCGTCTATGATAGGAAAAATGACAGGTGATACAGAGGAACGCAAATTTGCAAATCTCAGGGCAGCATATGGTTATATGTTTGTACATCCGGGAAAGAAACTTATGTTTATGGGGCAGGATTTTGCCCAGTATGAACCGTGGAATCCGGATGGAACACTGGACTGGAAACTTCTTGATGAAGATAAACATAAGCAGATGAATAATTATGTTAAGGAACTTAACAAATTATATACATCAGAGAAGGCACTTTTTGAACTTGATAATTATGAGAGCGGATTTGAATGGATAAACAATATATCAGCAAGAGAAAGTATTCTTGTATTTGTCAGAAAAGGAAAGACGCCTGATGATATATTAGTGGTTGTATGTAACTTTGATGATGTTGACAGAGAAGACTATAAAATCGGCGTACCTGCAGTTGGAAAATATAAAGAAATATTTAACAGCGACAGAGTTGAATTCGGTGGAAACGGATTTGTAAACCCGAGATTAAAACAGTCGAAAACAGATGAATGTGACGGAAGACCTGAATCTGTAAGAATCAATGTTCCGGCACTCGGAATAACAGTACTTAAATATTCAAAAGCAGATGAAAAGGTAACAGGAAATGCCGGAGCAAAATCAAAGGCAAAGGCGAAAGCTGAGGCGAAGAAAACAACAACAGCTACAAAGAAAACTGCAAAAAGTTCAGCAGCAAAAGTGACTGAAGCAAAGCAGGAAGTTAAAGAGACAAAAGTTGCAAAGTCTGAGAAAGCGGCAGAGGTTAAGGCTGTAAAGTCTGAGAAAGCAGCAGAAGTTAAAGCTGTAAAGTCTGAGAAAGCAGCAGAAGTTAAAGCTGTAAAGTCTGAAAAGACAGCAGAAGTTAAGGACACAAAAGCTAAGAATATAGCTACTAAGGCAATACAGGAAGAAAAAGATGAAAAAGCCGGAAAGGGTAGAAAGTAATGATACCATTTTTCTTACTTACTGAAACAGAGACAGAAACGACAACAGAAAATGTACTTATGACAGCAGGTGAAGTGGCAGATGATATAAACAAAAAGGCAAATGCATTTGTTGAATATTTAAAGACACACATTGATACATTTATTGCATTTGGATTTAGAATATTGTTTGCAATATTAATGATTATCGTTGGAAAGATTATCATTAAGTTTCTTTTGAAAATCTGTGACAGATTTTTTGACAGGGCAGGAACAGAGATAAGTGTGCGAAAGTTCCTCAATTCATTTATCAAGGCAGTTCTCTATATTGTTTTGATTCTGGTGGTTTGTGCGCAGGTTGGAATTGAGACTACATCATTTATTGCGGTGATGGGTTCAGCAGGTCTTGCACTTGGTCTGTCATTACAGGGAAGCCTGTCAAACTTTGCAGGTGGAATACTTATTCTTTTAATTAAACCGTTTGTAGTCGGAGATTATATTATAGACGGTGGAAGTGGAAAAGAGGGAAAAGTATCAAGAATAGATTTATTCTATACACACCTGATTACACCGGATAATAAAATGATAGTTATTCCGAATGGCACACTTGCTAACAGCAATCTGACTAATCTCACAACATTTGACAAACGCCGTGTAGATATTATGGTAGGAATAAGTTATTCTTCAGATATCAAAAAGGCTAAGGAACTGTTAGAGGAGATAGCAGATAAATGCCAGTATGTTTTAAAGGAAGAAAAAGTAGAAGTTTTTGTTAATAGTCTGGATTCAAGTCAGGTTACGCTTGGAATAAGAGTATGGACAAAAACGACAGATTATTGGGATGCTTTGTTTCAGTTAAATGAAACTATAAAATATACATTTGATGAAAATGATATAGAGATTCCTTTTGATCAGTTGGAAGTTCATGTAAAGAAATAAGTATACAGTGTTAATGATATGCCCGGGGTCATTGTGGCTTCGGGCATAAAAAATAACATGCTTATATGGAGATTAACGTTATGAAAGCTATAAAGAAAAGAAGTATAAAAATAATTATATTAGCAGTAATGACAATGACTGTATTGGGATGTAATAATGCTTTTGCAGCAGAGAGTACACTTGTAGAGTTTAATTATGATGCATCAGGTAAAGTATCGGGAGAGAAACTTACAGAGTATGGTGATAAAGACGGATACACATCTACAGCAGGAAATGGAAATTTATTATGCTATATGGCAACAGACAGTTCGAGAGCACTTGAATGGTCTGATCCGGAATATAATAATGATGGTGTAAATATTGTTCCGATAGTCAGGGCAAGTTCAAAAAATACATGGGGAAGTGTTCCTTCATTTGCAGTCAGTGTATCTACAAAGGGTTTTACACAGATAAAGTTTTCAGCTAAAATGGCAGGTTCAAGCAATGGACCATCAATATGGAAATTGCAGTACAGTGTTGATGGCACAAATTATACAGATGTAGCAGGTTCTCAGATAGAGATACAATTTGATTCAAGAAAAAATATGATAAATTATTATAATGGATTTTCATTACCGGAGGCAGTGGCAGATAAAGACATTGTATATATAAGAATAATTGCTGCTTCTGAAAAGACCGTTATAGGAGGAAATTATTTAAGTATACCATGGGGTGGAGAAACGGCAATAAATAATATAAGCGTGCGTGGTACGGATATAGCGTCAATACAGACTACAACTGCAACACCTGAAACGACTACTACAAAACCGAATGTGCAGCCGACTACATCTCAGAAACCGACAGAAAACAATACAACAAGGAAAAATGAACAGACTACAAAACCGGGAAATGAGAGAAAAACCACACCGTCTGAGACACATGGAAATAATAAAAATGATGAGACGACAGGTGCAAATGGAAATAAAAATCAGTCCGGCACAAACGGAACAGCTAACAATGATACATCACAGAATGGTAAATCTGACAGTTCGCATCCGGTAGCTACACATATAGTTACGGAGACAAATGCTGCAGGAGAAACCATTGCATCTGTAGTGTATGATGAAACACAGGAAGAAACTACTGTTT
>CACWRR010000047.1 GCA_902763335.1 uncultured Lachnospiraceae bacterium
TTTATTCAGTTTTCAATGTACAAAATCTATGATTAATTCCTTCCGGAAACAATCGCTATAAAGAACCGGTTAGACCGTTAGTTTTCGGACAGTCTCCCCGGCTGAACTGTTACCGGAATGGAAGAAAATAATAAAAATACTCTTGACATTTTTAAACTGCTATGATAATATATTGCTTGTTCGTGATAAGTATGTTTCGAATGAGTTCTGCGGGTGTAGTTCAATGGTAGAACACTAGCCTTCCAAGCTAGATACGTGGGTTCGATTCCCATCACCCGCTTTTGATTACATGATAGCATGTGATTGATAATTTAATATGCGCGAGTGGCTCAGTTGGTGGAGCACGACCTTGCCAAGGTCGGGGCCGCGGGTTCGAGTCCCGTCTCGCGCTCTCTATGAAAGAAAGCTATGGTAATATTTATCATAGCTTTTTGTGATATTATGAATTTGTGAATTGGAGGTGAAACGATGGAGTTAAGGGTATTGCGTTATTTTCTTACGGTTGCAAAAGAGCAGAGCTTTACTAAGGCGGCTGAACAGCTGCACATAACCCAGCCGACTCTTTCAAGACAGATTTCAGGTCTTGAGGAAGAATTAGAAACGGTACTTTTTAACAGAAACGGAAGAAATATTACTCTCACGGATGAGGGACTGCTGTTAAAAAGAAGAGCATTGGAAATTATAGATTTGGAAGATAAGATAGTCGATGAATTTAAAGAAAACGAAGATGTTGTTGATGGTATTATAACCATTGGGTGTGGAGAGTTTGCAGCGGTTGAAACACTGGCAAAAATTATAAAGGGCTATAAAAGAAAATATCCCATGGTTCAGATTGCATTACATACAGGAACAGCAGACAACGTTCTTGAAATGATGAATAAAGACTTATAGATATAGGATTGTTTCTGGAGCCGACGAACACTGAAAATCTTGACTATATAAGAATAAAAGACAGTGACTGGTGGGTTGTTGGTATGAGACCTGATGATTCGCTGGCGGAAAAAGAATATATAACAAAGGAAGATTTACTGAATCTGCCGCTTATTCTGCCGGAACGCTATAGTGTTCAGAGTGAGCTTGCAAACTGGTTTGGGAAAGATTTTGAGAAACTCAATATAGCGTTTACGAGTAATCTGGGAACTAATGCAGGAGTTATGGCTATAAACGGGCTTGGATATCCGGTTTCGATAAGAGGGGCAGCAAAATATTGGAGGAGTGATCTGATTGTCCAGAAAAAACTGTATCCTGAAATGAAATCAAGCACTGTTATTGCATGGAGGAGAAATATACCATACTCGAAGGCAATTAAATTATTCATAGAAGAAATTAATGCTTTTGAGGCATAGATGACAATGTAATATAAGTATTAGTCATAATTAAATAAAAGAAATATAATAGATGTGTAGGATATAAGATATTATATCTTACACATTTTTAGTTGATAAAAGCATTATCGCAGATTGGAGAGAGAATTATGGGAAAAAAATTAGTAGCATATTTTAGTGCAAGCGGGACAACAAAGAAAGTAGCTGAAATGGTAGCTGATGCGGCACAAGCAGATTTATATGAGATTACACCGAAAGAAGCATATACAAGTGCTGACCTTAACTGGATGGATAAAAAGTCCAGAAGCAGTGTGGAGATGAGTGATAAAAAAATAAGACCTGAAATTGCAGGTGAGGATGCAAAGATTGAAAACTATGATGAAATATTTATTGGATTTCCTATCTGGTGGTATGTAGCACCGACAATTATAAATACATTTTTGGAAAAATATGATTTTGCAGGTAAGAAGATTATCTTATTTGCGACATCAGGCGGCAGCGGATTTGGAAATACCGTTAAGGAATTGCAGCCTTCTGCACCGGATGCCACTTTTATAGAGGGAAAACTTCTTAACAATACAAATAAACAGGAAATTGAAAACTGGGTAAAAACATTATAGAAAGAGGGTAATTAAAAATGAAGAAAATAGTACAGACGGCAGGAAGAAATGCATTAGGTGAGTTTGCACCGGAATTTGCACATTTTAATGATGATGTTCTTTTTGGAGAAAACTGGAATAATGAGGATATAGATGTTAAGACAAGAAGTATTATTACGGTAGTTGCTCTTATGGCACAGGGAATTACAGATTCATCATTAAAGTTTCATTTGCAGAATGCAAAAGATCATGGTGTGATACAGAAGGAAATAGCTGCAATTATTACACATGTGGCTTTTTACGCAGGATGGCCAAAAGGCTGGGCAGTATTTAATCTTGCTAAAGAGGTATGGTCAGTAAATGAAGGAGATTTACCATACGAAGATGAGGCTATGAGAGCCCATGCAAAGGAGATGGTATTTCCAATCGGACAGCCGAATGATGCTTTTGCACAGTATTTTAAGGGTAAAAGTTATCTTGCACCTGTTTCTACAGAACAGGTTGGAATATTCAATGTAACATTTGAACCGGGATGCAGAAATAACTGGCATATACATCATGCTAAAAATGGTGGCGGACAGATTCTGGTATGTGTTGCAGGACGTGGATATTATCAGGAAGAAGGCAAGGAAGCAATAGAAATGAAAGCGGGTGACTGTATTAATATTCCGGCAGAAGTTAAACACTGGCATGGAGCAGCAACTGACAGCTGGTTCAGCCATCTTGCAGTAGAAGTACCCGGAGAGGATACCTCAAATGAATGGTGTGAACCTGTCTCAGATGAAGAGTATGGAAAACTTAAGTAATACTAATTAGCAGGATTCATGTGTCAAAAGGGTGCTACGCACCAGCCAAGCACAGTATGTGATATTGCAAGCTAGCTTGCAAATACACATACTTGTGTTGGCTAGTCCCCGTAGGGGCTTTTGACACATGAATCTTAGCAGATAATTGCGAAACTCTGCAATATGTATTATATAAAGAAAAATTTCTTAATGCGGATTATTTCAATTCATTTTCTAATAGTGCGGCTGCATCCTTTACGCAGTCGATACATTCTCTTTTTACTATTCCGTCATCCACGCCTTTTAATTCTCTGCATATAACGGTACCGTTTTGTGATTTGAATTTATCTATCATCTTTCTGGCACTCTGCATGGTCTTTTGTGGATTTTTATTGATAAGTCCCAGTGTATTCACTGCACCGATTAGTGCACCGCATGTGGCTTCCATGCTTCCGCCCATACCCACTGCAAATCCCTGTGTCAGATTTCTGGCTGTGTCTTCATCTATACCTGCTAAATCGCAGTAGGTACATGCAACTGCCTGAGCACAGTTGTAACCGCACATTTTTCTTTTTTCTGCATCTTGTACTCGTGTTTTCATATTTTTATCATTCCTTTTATCTTTTAAGTTGATAGATTGATTATACAACATAATATTTATCAGGAAAAGGGGAAATAAGTTACAGGGATGATATAAGCTGTTGGAATAAGTGGATTTGTCATGTATAATAAAAATGGAAATATTTGTAGTTGAAGCAGATTATCAGAGAATCTGCGGAATGGAGGACATAAATAACGTTGACAAATTAATAGAACTTATGAAAGCAGACGGAAATGAAGACCTGGTTACAGATATGCGAAGAACGAAGTCGTATCTGTAGTGGGATTAAAATAAGTATAATTAAAGGGGGTGATTATTTAAATTATTATTATTTTTTATATCCTAGGTATTGACTTATAATTAATATGTGATAATATAAATACAAAACCGCACCAATTATATGCGCTAGTTGTAAATATTATAAAGGAGATATATGAAAAATAATAATTTAAAATTATACTTCCCGATAATTAGGGAAAGAGAAGATATTAGAAAAGAGATTCATGATACACCGGATCTGTGTAAAATATTTCGTGATTGGAATTATGATCAGCAGGAAATGTTTCTTGACTTTTGTAGTGGAGTAAAGGGAGCGAAAATGTTATATGATTCATTTTTTAAGGAGATTATGAATCCGGAATATGCTCCTGAAAGGCTTAATGAACTGCTGTCGTTGTTATTGGGTGAAAAAGTTGTTATCAAAGAGGTACTGCCTAATGATTCAGTCAGAATAGCTGATGAAACATCTCTTGTAATACTTGATATTGTAGTTGAACTCAAAGATGGTTCTATAGCAAATGTAGAAGTCCAGAAGATAGGTTATATGTTTCATGGTGAGCGTGCTGCATGCTATTCATCTGATTTACTGCTGAGACAATATAAGCGTGTACGTAGCAGATTAGGAAAGAATTTTAGTTATAAAAACATTAAAACTGTTTATACTATAGTTTTATTTGAATCAAGTCCCAAAGTCTTTTCGGATTATCCGAATACATATATACATAAATTTAGGCAGATATCTGACACGGGAATTGAGATTGACCTGCTTCAACGTTACATATTTATTCCACTTGACATATTTATCAATATGTTACACAATAAAGGTATTAATAATAAATTGGATGCATGGCTTACATTTCTTTCATCAGATGCACCGGATGATATTGTTGCTTTGATTAATAAATATCCCGATTTTAAGAAAATGTATGACGAAGTGTATACCATGTGCCTTAATACAGAGAAGGTGATGAATATGTTTTCTAAAGAATTAGCAGAACTCGACAGGAATACTGTGCAATATATGATTGATGAAATGCAGGATGAAATTGATGGTATGCAGAGTGAAATTAATGGTATGAAAGAGCAACTGAACGATAAAGATTCTGAAATAAACAAGAAAGATAACGAAATTGCCTTACTTAGAAAGCAACTTGAAGAATTGAAATCAAAAGGATAAATTCTTATTAAAATGCAGAAAGAAGGTGTGGTTTATGCGTCTGGCACTGGTTCAGATGTCAAATTCGGGAAATATAGAGAAAAA
Organism: uncultured Lachnospiraceae bacterium; assembly: GCA_902763335.1. GTDB lineage: Bacteria > Bacillota > Clostridia > Lachnospirales > Lachnospiraceae > UBA2821. The sequence goes on from CACWRR010000047.1 coordinate 4,851, forward strand.
TCTTGAAAAGAGTATTGAGTCGATTAAAGATGCTGCATCAAATGGAGCGGAACTTGTATTATTTCCTGAAGTTCAGTTGACAGAATTTTTTCCGCAATATCCGGGGAAGGATGTAAGAGGTTACGAAATTACCATAGATTCGGAGATAATAAAAAAATTTTGTGGTGTATGCAGAGAAAATCACATTATGGCGGTGCCTAATGTATATCTTTCAGAAGATGGTAGAAATTATGACGCAAGTATTTTGATAGATACGGATGGTACGGTTATAGGCATTCAGAAAATGGTGCATGTGGCACAGGCGAAACAGTTTTATGAACAGGATTACTATACGCCGTCAAATGATGGCTTCAAGGTATTTGAGACAAAATATGGTAAAATAGGTATTGTTGTATGTTTCGACAGACATTACCCGGAAAGCATAAGGACAGAAGTGATGGAAGGTGCAGAGTTGATATTGATACCGACTGTAAATGCAAAGTCAGAACCATCAGAAATGTTTGAATGGGAATTGAGGGTACAGGCATTTCAAAACAGTGCAATAATAGCAATGTGCAACCGCGTGGGAGAAGAAGGCAGTATGGTTTTCTCAGGAGAATCTGTTGTAATTGATGCAAATGGTGATGTACTATCCAAAGCAGACGATAAGGAAAGGATTATGTATGTGGATATAGATATAAAACAGGCAGTGAAAGTAAGAAACAGCCGTCCATATACACAACTCAGGAGAAAAGAATTGTATAGATGAATATTGACAATACGATTGGGCTATGATAACATAACGGTGTTATGTCAAACGAAATAAGTGAAATTGAGGTAATGCCATGAAGAGTGAGCGGGAAGCTAAAGAAAGATTACTCATATGTGCCAGAGCTGAATTTTTGGAAAAAGGTTATCAAAAAGCTTCGTTGAGAAGTATATGCAAAAAAGCAGGAGTTACGACAGGAGCTTTGTATTTCTTTTTTCAGGATAAAGAAGATTTGTTTGCGGCTATTGTGCAGCCGACAATTGAAAGGGTGCGGGAGATAGCGACGCAGCATGTTAAACAGGAGCTGATGGTACTTCAGAATTTTCCGATAGCAGATGAAGATAATATACATGATGATTATAATGCAACTGAGCAGATTCTTCATATGTTATATCAGAATTATGATATATGCCAGCTTATTCTTACAAAGAGCCAGGGTTCGCGATATGAAAATATAATTGATGAATTTGTTGATATTTTCGAGAGCGGGCAGAAAGCATTGGCGATAGAACAGGCTAAACAGCTAAATGTTAAACCGCCGGATGATTATATACTTCACTGGGTGGTTCATATAGAGATGGATGCTTATGTTCATGTACTGCTTCATGAAAAGGATGAAAAGAAGGCGTTGGAACATATGGGGCAGATTTTACAATATCTGCAATCCGGATGGGAGGCATTATTTAAAAAGAATGATTAATTATTAGAAGGCTATGTCCATAATCGGGCATAGCCAGATTACATAACAAAACATAACAGTGCTATGTAAAATTTAAAGGAGGAATAGTCAATGTATGTAGAAGTATCAGATGTAAAGAAGAGTTATGGAGAAGGAGGTTCATTTATTCAGGTATTAAATGGAGTTTCTGTAGGAATTGAAAAGGGAGATATGTGCGTTATACAGGGAACCAGCGGCTCCGGAAAATCTACATTGTTAGTATCTGACAGACAATCCGTTAAATATGGATGAACTGTTAGATATTCTGGGACTTACGGAACACCAGAACAAATTTCCGGCACAGTTATCAGGTGGCCAGCAGCAACGGTGCGCGATTGCGAGAGCATTAATAAAAAATCCTAAGTTACTGTTGTGTGATGAGCCGACAGGAGCATTGGATTCAAAAACATCCAGAGATATTCTGATTCTGCTTGAAAAGATAAATGCACAGTTTGGTACGACTATGGTTATTGTCACACACAATAACGCTATTAAAGATATGGTAGATCAGGTAATTATATTAAAGGACGGTCTGATTAAAAAGAATTACAAAAATGAAACAAAGGTACCGGCAGCAGAATTGGAGGATTTGTAAGATGCAGAAAGTATTACAAAAAAGGATTTTACGTGATTTTAAAGCTAATATTGCACGTTATCTGGCTCTTGGCTTTTTGATTATTCTCAGTATGTATCTGGTGGTAAGTATGCTTGAATCAGCAGAGACGATTATTCGTGGGAGTCTGAAATCTGATGAGAAATCAAAGGTTGAAGACGGACAGTTTTCACTGTTTGTACCTATGAAGGATGAGGAGTGGAAAAAACTTGAAGATAAGGGTATTACACTTGAAAAAATGTTCTTTATGGATTATACATTAGAGGATAACAGTACAATCAGATTGTTTAAGAATCGCGAACATATTGATAAGATGATTCTTAAAGAAGGGAATATGGCTGCTACAGAAAATGAAATCGTACTGGAGCGAAGATATGCAGAGGTGCATGATATTAAGCCCGGTGATACGGTAAAATTCGGTGGCAGGACATTTAAGGTGACCGGAATAGGTACGGTTCCTGATTATGATTCGATGTTGAAATCTTTAGGTGATACAGGATGTGACAGCAAGAATTTCGGACTGGGATTTGTGGATTCAGATACATATGATGTTATGCGTAATGAGGGAAAAAGTGTAAAATCAGAAGAATATTACTATGCCTATCGTTTAAATGACAGCATGACTGATGATGAACTTAAGGATGAGTTAAAAAAACTGAAACTCGAAAGTGATGCCGGCAATCTGTTGTCATTTGTTAAGGCAGGGGATAATGTAAGGATTCAGGCAGCATGCCATTTATGAACCGGCACTTGCACCTAATGTAGCATGTGGAGTTGACAAATCGTTTCCGATATGGATATATATTATAATATATGCAGCAATTTTTATATTGTATTTTATTATAAATAATCTATTGGTCAGAAGAATTAAACATATGCTTCTGGCAGAGGTTTTAAAGAACAGGGAATAAATTGCACTGTGAAAGGAATTAAGATGATAAAATTCAGAGTACATCACATTATGTGTACAAATCTGTATCAGGGCTATGGCTACAGTGGTACATTTTGTGAGAATATGACTAAGATGGTTACATGGTTAAACGACAATCAGGAGGAGCCACTTTTACTGGTTACAGATCCTGACGAGATATGCATGAAATGCCCGAATCTTGTGGAGAATAAGTATTGTGTAGATGTAAATAATCATGTACATGAAAAGGACAAGGCATTAATTTCGCCACTCCATTTAAAAGAAAATGAAGTATATACATATAAAGAATTAAAAAGCTATGCAAAACGTTATCTGTCTGAGGAAGTATTTGAGAATAGCTGCCATAACTGTGAGTGGTACAGACAGGGATTATGTAAATATGAAGATTTTAATTTTGAGTAAAATTAATTTACCATTTAGAATGTGTATTGTATAATGGATTCAGGTGTCAAAAGCCCATATGGGGATAGCCAACACAAGTATGTGTATTTGCAAGCTGGCTTGCAATATCACATATTGTGCTTGGCTGGTGCGTAGCACCCTTTTGACACCTGAATCATAATGTTATTATATTATATAAGCAGAACGGAGGGTAAATGTGAAGACCATAAGCATTGGAAAACAGGATTTTGAATCGTTAATTGAAAATGAATATTTTTTTATAGATAAGTCAGATTTCATTGATGAGTGGTGGGCAGGGGGAGATGATATTACCCTTATAACAAGACCGAGACGTTTTGGCAAAACACTTAATATGAGTATGTTAAACTGTTTCTTTTCAAACAGATATCATAACCGGGCAGATTTGTTTGAGAATCTTAATATTTGGAAAAAAGAAAAATACAGAAAACTTCAGGGAACATATCCTGTTATATTTATGAGCTTTGCATCAGTTAAAGAAAATACAGCGTATGGAGCAAAAAAACAGATAAAAGCGCAGATAACAAAGGTATATGAGGAAAATAAGTTTCTTCTGTCAGGAAATATTTTAAGCGAAAATGAGAAAAATTTCTTTAACAGAGTAAATATAGATATGGAAGATGTTGATGCATCAATAGCATTGAATGAATTGTGCAGTTATCTTAATCGCTATTATGAGAAAAAAGTCATTATACTGCTCGATGAATATGATACACCGATGCAGGAGGCGTATGTAAATGGATATTGGGATGAATTTACATCATTTGTGAGAAATGTGTTTAACTCAACATTTAAGACAAATAAGTATCTTGAGCGGGCAATAATGACAGGGATAACGCGTATATCTAAGGAATCCGTATTTTCTGATTTGAATAATTTAAATGTAGTAACAACTACCTCGAAGGAATATGAGACGAGTTTTGGATTTACTGAAAGTGAAGTATTTGATGCACTGGACAGTTATGGACTGTCGGATAAAAAGCAGGAAGTAAAAATGTGGTATGACGGATTTGTGTTCGGTACTCAGTCGGATGTGTATAATCCGTGGTCAATTACAAATTATCTGGATAAAAAGGTATTAAGACCATACTGGGCGGCTACAAGTTCTAATAATCTGGTAAATGCAATTATACAGAAATCATCAGCAAATATAAAAACAATGTTGGAAAAACTGATAAAGGGTGAAAGTATAGAAGTGAATTTTGATGAGCAGATAGTGTTTAACCAGCTTGACAGTGAGGAAAATGCTATTTGGAGTCTGCTTTTAGCAGGTGGTTATGTTAAGACGGATAAGGTGGAATACAGGGGAATACTTCTTGAGCCATGGTACACTCTTAGTATAACAAACAGAGAGACACTAAGTGTTTTCGCAGTAATGGTTAAAGGCTGGTTTAGCAGTCAGTCGGTGCATTATAACGAATTTGTCTCTGCGTTATTAAGAGATAATTTAAAAGAAATGAACATATATATGAATGACATTTCGCTCAGTACTTTCAGTAATTTCGATACAGGAAATCATCCATCAAAAAAAATGCAGCCGGAGAGATTTTATCATGGTTTTGTGCTTGGTCTGTTAGTTGAACTTATGGGCAGATATGATATAAAATCTAACGGAGAGAGCGGATACGGAAGATATGATATAATGCTTGTACCGTTAAAAGATAATGATAACGCCATAATAATTGAATTTAAAGTTATGGATACAGACAGTGAAAAAACTCTTAATGATACAGCAGATGCAGCCTTAAATCAGATAGAGGAAAAGGCATATGATACAGAACTGTTAAATAATGGGGTGGAAAAAAACAGAATAAAGCATTATGGATTTGCATTTAGTGGAAAAAAGGTAATAATTAAATAACTGATAAATTCTATTGACACACTAGGAAAAATAAATTATAATCATAGTTATCTAATGGGAATTGTATACAATTCTTTGCGAATTATAGGTAATTTTGATTGAAAGGTGTGTTAATAATGAAAATTTCAAAGAAAGGCAGATACGCTCTCAGGGCCTTAATATATATCGCTTTGAACAACGATGAAGAAAAAGTGACGGTAAGTACTATCGCTAATGCGAATAACATATCCGTAAAGTATCTTGAACAGATTTTTTCAGGCCTCAAAAGAGCAGGAATAGTGCGGAGCATACATGGAATAAATGGTGGTTATTATCTTAGCAGGGAGCCGGATCAGATTACTGTAGAGGAACTTTTAAATGCGGTTGAAGGTGAATATAAAATAGAGCGTGAGACAACACCGGAAGACTGTATGTTAAAAGGAATATCGGACACCGTACAGAGGTGTATTATAGATGAAATAAATGAAAAAACAGGAGATGTAATAAGTAATATAACATTACAGGATCTGGTTGATGATTACAATCGTCGCAGCAGAGATGGAGATGAAATGTACTATATTTAAATATATGTACCTTACGGCAGGATTTTGATATAATATATTAAAATCCTGTCGTTTTATGTACAGAAACTTTACTGTTTTAAGGAGAATAAAAATGAACGTATATATGGACAATGCTGCAACAACCATGCTTTCAAAGGAAGTATATGAAAAAATGCAGCCGTATTTTATGGGAGAGTATGGAAATGCCTCCGGAATATATAGTTTTGCACAGAGAAGCAGAAAGGCAGTAGAAGATGCCAGACAGATTATAGGGGATGCAATAAATGCAAAAAGTTCTGAGATATATTTCACGTCAGGGGGAACGGAGAGCGATAACTGGGCATTAAAAGCAGTGGCAGATGCAATGGAAGAAAAGGGACGCCATATTATTACAACAAAGATAGAACATCATGCCATATTAAATACATGCGGATATCTTGAGAAGAAGGGATTCAGGGTGACATATCTTGATGTGGACAGTGAGGGAAGAATAAATTTACAGGACCTTGAAAATGCTATAGAAAATGATACAATTTTAATCAGCGTTATGTTTGCTAACAATGAAATCGGTACTATACAGCCTGTAAAAGAAATAGGAGAGATTGCCCACAGATACGGTATTATATTTCACACAGATGCAGTTCAGGCATTTGGACATGTTAAGGTGGATGTGGAGGCATGTAATATAGATATGCTGAGTGCAAGTGCACACAAATTTCACGGCCCGAAGGGAGCAGGATTTTTATATATCAGAAATGGAATTAAGACAGGCTCGTATATGCATGGCGGTTCGCAGGAAAGACATAGGAGAGCAGGAACGCTAAATGTTCCAGGAATAGTCGGAATGGGCGAAGCTGCAAGAATTGCCGTGGAACATATGGATGAAAGTATTAAATATGAAACTGACTTAAGAGAATATTTTATCGGAAAGCTGAAAGAAAATGTTCCCCATATAAAGTTAAATGGGAGCAGCAGTGACAGGCTTCCGGATAATATAAATGTGTGTTTTAAATACGCTCCCGGTGAATCGGCACTTATAATGCTTGACAGAAAGGGAATATACTGTTCAGCAGGTTCGGCGTGTACATCAGGTGCAATGGACGCATCACATGTACTTCTCGCTATAGGAATGTCAGAAGAGATGGCACACTGTTCTATAAGATTTACCATATCATCGGATACAACAAAGGAAGATATAGATTATGTTGTTGAAAATGTAAGTCAGATAATCACAAAGCTAAGGGCTATGTCACCGCTGTATGAACATTATGTTCAGGAAACGGAAAAACAATAAAAAGACGGAAATTGCTTGGAAATGGAGAAGAATATGAATAAAACTGTAGTAGTAGGAATGTCCGGAGGAGTGGATTCTTCGGTTGCAGCTTATCTGTTAAAGGAACAGGGCTATGATGTCATAGGTGTTACCATGCAGATATGGCAGGATGAGAGTGAAACAGCACAGGAAGATAATGGTGGCTGTTGCGGTCTCAGTGCTGTTGATGATGCGAGAAGAGTTGCAGACGTACTTGGTATTCCGTATTATGTAATGAATTTTAAGAAAGAATTCCAGAAAAATGTTATAGATTATTTTGTTGATGAATACAGAAAGGGAAGAACGCCTAATCCGTGTATAGCATGTAACAGATATGTTAAATGGGAGTCATTGCTTCAGAGAAGTATGGAGATAGGAGCCGATTATATAGCTACAGGACATTATGCCAGAATATCAGAATATAAGAACGGCAGATTGTCTATAAGAAAATCTGTAACGGCAAGAAAAGACCAGACATATGCATTATATAATCTTACACAGGAGCAGCTGAAACGGACACTTCTGCCGGTGGGAGAGTATGAAAAAGAACAGATAAGGGAGATAGCAAAGAAAGCAGGACTTCCGGTGGCGGTAAAACCGGACAGTCAGGAGATATGTTTTGTGCCCGATAATGATTACGCAGGATTTATAGAGCGTGAAACGGGAGAAAAAGAGAAAAAAGGAATGTTTGTCACAGAAGATGGAGAAATACTTGGAGAACATAAGGGAATATCACATTATACCATTGGACAGAGAAAGGGACTTGGTATATCTATGGGACATCCGATATATGTCAAGGAGATAAGGACGGATACAAATGAAGTAATTCTTGCAGAGGAAGAAAAGTCCATATTCTCTACGGTGCTTACGGCAGATAATATAAATTATATGGGAGCAGAGAAATTTGAGCCGGGAATGGAAATGACAGGAAAAATCCGTTATTCTCATAAAGGTGAAAAATGTGTTGTCAAAGCGTGTGAGGATGGAAAAATCACTCTTGAATTTGCAAATCCCGTAAGAGCTGTTACACCGGGACAGGCAGTTGTACTGTATGATGGAGACTATGTACTTGGCGGAGGTACAATATGTTAGAAAACGGAAATGTTTTTGTTGAGAAGTTTGAGGAACTGTCTGACGGAACTATGACCAGACTTTATACTGTTGTGAATAAAGCGGGGGAAAAACTGGTACTTTGTGATTATGGTGCAACGGTAATATCTCTGATGGTGAGTGACAGGCATGGAGTATTAAAGGATGTGGTGCTTGGCTATGAACATATTGCAGATTATGAGAAAGGCTGGAATCTTTTCGGGGCTACTGTAGGAAGAGTATGTGGCAGGATATCAAACGGTAAATTTAGTATAGATGAAACAGAATATCGGCTTGATAAAAATATGGGACGACACCACATTCATGGTGGGATAAAAGGTTTTGCCAAGAAAATGTGGAAGGGAACTCCTATTGAAAACGGTGTGGAATTTGACCTGAGAAGTGAAGACGGTGATGAACATTATCCGGGTAATATGGATGTTAAAGTTATTTATACATTTGATGATAATGGAAAGCTGACTATAGAATATGACGCAGTGTCTGATAAAGATACGATTTGTAATATGACAAATCACACCTATTTTAACCTTAATGGACATGATGGGGATAGTATATGTAATCATCAGATAATGATTAATGCGGATAAATATCTGGGGCTAGACAAAAGCTGTATTCCTACAGGCAATATGAATGAGGTGACCGGGACAGTATATGATTTCAGAGAGTATACCAATATAGGAGATGCACTTGATAAGAAAAATCGTGGGAAAATATTCAGAAACGGATATGACAATACATTTGTAAAATGTAGGGATGGTTTATGGAGTGCATGTGCAAAAAGTGATTTAACGGGTATTGAAATGAAATGTATAACAACACAGAATGGAATCCACTTTTATACGCCTTATGGAGTGAATGTGCCGGCAGGCAAGGCAAAAGGAGAAAAAGAATATAAGGGAATATGCGGATTTTGCTTTGAAATGCAGAACTTTCCTGATGCAGTAAATCATTCGGAATTTCCATCTGTGATTCTAAGAGCTGGTGAAAAATATCATCATGTAACGAGTATTCAATTTGGAATAGTATCATAAATATAACTACATAGATTCAGGTGTCAAAAGCCCCTACGGGGACTAGCCAACACAAGTATGTGTATTTGCAAGCTGGCTTGCAATATCACATATTGTGTTGGCTGGTGCGTAGCACCCTTTTGACACCTGAATCCTACATAATTAATTGTAAAAAATATATATATTATTTGATTTTGAAATTCTAATATTGTATAATATATACATAATTAACACTTCAGGAGGCAAAGGACATGGCAAAAGAATTGATGGCAGAAAAAGCCGCAAAAAAGGTCAAAGACATTAAGAAAAATCTTTCGGTGGAGAAATATTTAAGGGGTCAGTTTTTGAAGATAGGAATCGTGGTTGGAGTCCTCTTATTGATGCTTGGTGCTTTTGCAGGGTATGAAGGTCTTGTGGTTGCAAAGCATAATACCAGTATCGGACTTAATGACAGTACCCGTGTTGTTGTTATGACAGTAGTTTTGGCAGCATTTATAATTTTGAGTGTGCTTGGTGTATGTATGTATCTGCAGAAGGTTTCAAAAAATACCATAAAGCGTATTAAGGAACCTGTAGGTATAATGGACGAGATGATGAGCGCTCTTGCAGAAGGTAATCTGATTGCAAAGACAGGATATGAATATAACGATGAATTTGCAAAGATGATTAAGAATGGTGACAGTGCAGTAGAGAAATTAAAAAAATATGTAAGCAGCATATCAGAAACCATGGAAAACATGAGTAATAAAAATATGAATATGCAGGTGAATGAAGAATATGTCGGTGAATTTGAGAGTATAAGCAAGTCAATGAAAGCTATTGTTGACAGTCTTAACGATACATTTTCTGAATTGAAGATGGCATTTTCACAGGTTAAGAGTGGGGCAGATTCTTTGGCAGATTCTGCACAGGCTATGAGCAATGGTGCACAGATGCAGGAAAAACATATCAAGATGCTTGTTGAAAATATTGAGAATGTGTCTAAGTCAGTTCATCATAATACTATAGCTGCTGAAGGTGTAGAGAAACTTTCTAAGGATTCAATGGAGAAGATGGGTGAAGGCGAAAGAAAAATGCATGAGTTATCTGAAGCCATGGATCTTATCAGAAAAGAGTCTAATGAAATCGAAAATATTATAGAAGTTATTGCAGGTATTGCAGAGCAGACGAACCTGTTAGCACTTAATGCATCGATAGAGGCTGCAAGAGCAGGTGAGCATGGTAAGGGATTTGCAGTTGTTGCAAGTGAGATAGGAGCATTGGCATCATCAAGCTCAGAGGCATCCCAGAACATTACTGATCTCATACATAAGAGCATTGTAGCTGTTGACAATGGCGTATCCATTACAGGAGAAACAGTTCAGATGCTCAACGGAATATCACAGATGTCATCAGAGATTTCAAACAATATTACAGGAATCACCGAAGACAGCAGAAAGCAGGATGCATATCTTAAGGATATGATAAGTTCGGCAAATGAGATTGCATCAGTTGTAGACCAGAATACATCTCTTGCAGAAGAAAGCTCAGCATTATCAGAAGAACTTTTGGGACATACTGACAGCGTAATGGATATGATAGAACAGTATAAATTACGTGATTAATGCAAATAATGTAAATAAAAGAGATTACTCAGAATGGAAAACCGCACCGGAAACAGCATATGCCGATTTTCGTGCGGTTTTTCGACGGTAAAAATAAAATATTTTAATAGGAGGAAAAGCATATGAAGGAAGATGTAATAATTGTAGGAGCAGGACCGGCAGGTATATTTACTGCTCTGGAGATGATAAGAAATAAAAGTAAAAAGAAGATAATAATGATTGAAAAGGGGCATGCAATTGAAAAAAGAAAATGTCCCAAAGATAAGACAAAGAAGTGTGTAAATTGCAGTCCGTGTAATATTACAACCGGATTTTCCGGAGCAGGAGCATTTTCGGACGGTAAACTGTCGTTGAGCTATGAAGTTGGCGGAGACTTTCCGGAACTTGTAGGAGAAGATTATGCACAGGAACTCATTAACTATACAGATAAAATATATCTGGAATTTGGTGCAGACAGTCATATAGAAGGAATAAATCAGGGAGAAAAAGTGAAGGAGATAAGGAAACGTGCTATTCAGTCCGGACTTAAGCTTGTTGACTGTCCTATAAGACACCTTGGAACAGAAAAAGCACATCAGATATACAGCAGTATACAGGAGTATCTGGAAGCTAACGGTGTTGAGATGATGTTTGACTATAGTTGTAAAGATATTATTATAGAAGATGACAGATGTGCCGGTGTGGTGGTCTGTAAGACACAGGGTGGCGATGAACAGCAGATATATGGAGATGATGTTGTTATTGCCACGGGAAGAAGAGGTGCTGACTGGCTGGAAAAAATATGTGCCAAATACGATGTAGAACATAAACCGGGTACGGTAGATATCGGTGTAAGAGTAGAAGTCCGTAATGAGATAATGGAGGATGTAAATAATGTTCTCTATGAATCAAAGCTGATAGGATATCCGAGACCTTACAAAAATAAGGTGCGTACATTCTGTCAGAATCCGGGAGGGTTTGTAAGCCAGGAAAATTATGATAATAATCTTGCAGTTGTAAACGGTCATTCCTATAAAGAACTTAAATCAGATAACACGAATCTGGCTATACTCTGTTCCCATAATTTTACCGAACCTTTTAACCAGCCGATAGAGTATGCAAGAAAAGTCGGGGAGCTTACGAATATGCTTGGGGCAGGTCAGATTATGGTACAGAGATATGGTGACATACTTGATGGTAAGAGAACATGGACAAAGGAACTTATGCAGGCAAATGTAAAGCCTACGTTGCCGGATGCCGTGGCAGGTGATATTACGGCTGCAATGCCATACAGAGCCATGGTAAACATAATCAATTTCATACAGGCTGTTGACCATGTCGTGCCGGGATTTGCTTCCACGGAGACATTGTTGTATTCACCTGAATTAAAATTTTACAGCAACAAAGTAAAGATGGATAAAAATCTTATTACAAGTGTAAAGAATCTTTATTGTCTCGGTGATTCAAGCGGATGGACGAGAGGACTTATGATGGCATCGGCAATGGGTGTTATGATGGGCAAAAAGCTGGTATAATTCAATGAGTTGACAAAACGATATTCAAGTGATATCATGATGATATCAAAAAAGATAAATGGAGGATTTGTCATGAAAGAAAAGATTTATACTACTAAGAAAAAAGGTATGGCTGTATTAATTTCTATAATTGTATTATATGCAGCCGGCATATTTCTGACCATTGCAGGAGGAGTCAGCCTCGATGTGGAAGAAACAGCATTAGGTATTGCAGTTATGGTAGTGGGAATTGTTATATGCAGTATAGGATGGATTCCGTTGATGGGACTTAAGGTGTTAAAGCCGCAGGAAGCATTGGTTCTTACATTGTTTGGCGATTACAAGGGAACTTTAAGGGAACCGGGATTTTATTTTGTAAATCCGTTCTGTACAGCGGTCAATCCGGCAGCAGATACAAAGCTTGCACAGAGTGGTGATTTGACTGAATCACATAAGAAAGCTAATGCTTCAGATGTGTCTGTTAATCTGAATGTGTCAGCAGGAAGTAAGAAAATATCTCTTAAAGCCATGACACTCAG
>CACWRR010000048.1 GCA_902763335.1 uncultured Lachnospiraceae bacterium
GCGATTTGTCAAGTGCTTTTGACAAAAAAAGTGGGGGATTTTAATAAAAAGGAATCAGAAAGCCTTGATTTTACTGGGCTGAAGATTCCGAGAGATTATTTATATGAAGAAGGGAAAATCCGTGCAATCAGTGTAGATAATTTCACACAGGACAGACTGGCTGACTTTATGTTCTGGAATAAGATTACTCCTGCTGCAAACCTGCTTGAATCTAATCCCTTCTTCCAGCGTAATGATGAACTTGAATATCTTAAAAATCAGAATATTTTAATGCAGGCATGGTCCCCACTTGCGGCAGGGCAAAATGATTTATTTAATAATGATACTATTTGTGCCATCGCCAAATTACATCAGAAATCACCGGCGCAGATAATTCTACACTGGTTAATACAACGTGGAATCTTACATTTGGTTAAAACATCTACTCCACAGCGAATGAAAGAAAATCTGGATATTTTTGATTTTGAACTGACCGATACGGAAATGCAATTGATTGAAAAATTAGACACAGGTCATACCTGCTTTATGCCTCGAAACACCGGAAATGCTGTCAATGCATTTTTAACTCAGGCGGTAACAGGAACCGCTCCTTCGGGGATACGTCATTAGTATAAAATCGGCACTTTTTATTTTTAGTGGGCACTTTTTATTTTTAGTGCCGATTTTATATTGTATATGACAATATTTATTTTATCACTTCACTTTTACGCTCTTTATTTTACTCCATGGAGAACATAATTTTTTAGTTTTCCCATTAACATTTACGCTCTTATAAGTTCTGATTCTTACATAATACTTTTTGCCTGATTTAAGCTCTGTAATAGTTTTTTCTGTTGTCGGATTATCCGATACCGTCACCGTCTTTGCACCGGCAAATTTTCCTGATGTACTGTACTGTATCTGATAACCTGTTGTCTGTACAGACTGCTTTTTCCATTTGACAGTAAGTTTCTTCTTTCCTTCTGTCAGCTTTGATATAACTGTTGGTTCAGGATTAATTGTAAATGTTTTCTTAACTTTTCCTTTGTAATTTCCTTTAAGGTTTATGGTCACATCATAACTGCCGACATTTTTTCGTCCTTTGTCATATGAAATCGTATAATTTGTCGTAGCTATCTTCTTTCCATCAGAGTCATTTACCGTTACTGACGGTTTCCTTACTTTACCATTATAACTATATGCAACATCTGATATAAAAATATCTGATGCCTTAGCTATCACTTTTTTCGAAATCGTCTTATTACACACGGAACACTTTGCCACTATCTTTCCATCAGTTTTTGTCGTAGCCTTAGTTATACTTTTCTGTACCTTATGACCGTTAGCACACGGGTCCGCCTTTTCCCATTTTGCATATAACTGAATATCATAATAATCATTATCCGGATACATGTCATTATGCCATGCACTATCCCATTTATCCACCCAGTCATAATTATCCGTATTTTTAATCAGACTGTCATCTCCGGCATCAGGATACAAACACCATCCCACAAAATCATATCCATCACGTTTTGGAATATGTCTGCTGATATCCAGAAACTCATCGCTCTTCATGTCAAGCTCGCATATATCATACTCTCCGTCACCCATTAAGCCACCGTTTGCATTAAATGTAACCGTATATCCACTGCTAAAATGCGGCTCCATTGTCTCATCGCCAAAATCATATCCTGCTTCCGCCAGATTATTCTCCCAGTCAAATGTGTAAACTGTATTCTCACCATCGTTTATTTTATCTGCAAAATTAAGTCCGCCTCTCCACTCAACGAAATGATATCCTGCACGCACAGGATTAGGCAAAACTATTTCCTGTTTCTCAGGCTTTATATAGTAGCGGTCCGGAAGTCCTTTCTCCTCTCCCTCAAGCAGATTTTCATACGTTATTGTATAATATGGCTCATAGAAACGTATGGTACATCCCCAGTTTTGTGTGGAAAGTGCATCCACAAGAACCGTCATACCATATTCTCCGCCATATATTGCTCCTTCAGACTGCGAAGAACTTCCACGCACCTGTTGCAAAACTATAGGTGTATCGGTATTATTCACATACCCTGCATTTACAGTTACTTCTCCCTTCAAAGCATCTTCTAATGCCTTTTTATTTTCTTCGTCATCAGATTTCATACTTGCGAGTACCGAATCCAGATCACCTCTGTCATATGCCATCTTTATAACATTATATGTATTATTCTTACACGGAACTATCTTGGATGGCTCAGCTTTACTTCTGACTAATTTATCAGTGTACCACCTGACATTTTCACCATTATAATCATTACTTCCGACGTAATCCAGGTACAGTGATGCATGTATAAGTCTTGGACAGGCTGCCCAGAAATCAACATTTTGTACCTTTTCATGCGAAAACTCATACTTCGGTTCAATTACAAAAGAATCTCCCGGCATAATAATCTCTTTAGAAATATCCCAATTGTTTTCTTCATTTAAAACATGAGTAACTGCAAAATCCTGTAATGTGCCTTTGCTATCCTCAGCAAATGCCACTGCCGGAGTCCAAGCAGTCACCATACACGCTGTCAGTGCAAAACAGATAAATTTTTTTAAATTCATATAAATCATTCTTTTTTTAACCATATTGAATCCTCCTACTCCTAATTTTAACATTTTCAATATGATTGTTGGATATTATTTCCAATTTGGCAATGACTATTTGGAAATTACAAAACCGCACTTTTACGAAACCATAAAAGTGCGGTCTTATTTACTGATAATCATTCAGTTTTTATTCAAAATCCTCTTCTTTTAATACTCCCATTTCATAATGCGTTCTCTTAAGTTTACCGATAAGTTTGCTTATCTTGAACTTTTCTGCATGTGATATTGCCTTATCTATTATCTCGTATATTTCAGGTCTGCTTATTCCCTGATTTTTGCCATTGATATCATCTATCTTCGCATATAGGGCAAGCGTTCCCATTTCATCTATGACATACTGTTTCTGTTCTGCATACTCTCTGGCTATCTTCACATAATCATCTATTCCAAATTCACGGATATATATCTGATTTATAAACATATCTTCAAGTGTAGGATGTGCTGTAACCAGTCGCTCCAATGCAGCCTTATCATCCTCAAGTACTATTATCATTTCTTCTGTATATGACTTCATGGCTGCCATAAGATCAACCACTGTTCCCGGCATAAGGTTACCCGCCTGTTCAATGATAAGATCGGTTCCGAGTATCTGCGACATTGCAGGTCCGACGCCTTTTTTGTTAAGTGCCGTAGCCTTTACTTTGGCAACTTTTCTTCCCGGACGTTTTCTTCCTCTGTTGGCGGCTTTGATTATTCCCAGACCAAGTGTTGTTTTTCCTATCTTGGCATCTCCCATAATGATTACGTTATTAGTCTTTGATGTTCCATCCTCCACGAAATCATTTACAAGATTGTCGAGTGTAGCTGATATCTGTTCTTCAAGTCCCGGTATATCAAGAAATTCTATAAACAGCTTTCTGTCTTCATCAGACAGGCTTCCCTTCTGCTCATCTTCCTCATTATCTTCTGATGATTCCGGCTCTTCTGAAGCTGCAATTTCATTTTCATCTGCAATTTTAGTTTCATCTGAACTTACAGGTTTGTCCTCTTCTTTTTCTTTTTCTTCTTCCTTGTCTGTCTCCGGCACCTCATCCTCCTGAGGATTTGTTTCAAATGTCTCTACGGTATCAACAGGATTCTGTACTTCTTCCTGCTCCGGTATCTCTGTGTCTGCAGTATCTTCATCCATGGAAGTGGCAGCCTCTGCCATGGCCTCCATAGTGACTGTTTCCTGTATCTGTGCCAATGCTGCCTCCAAATCCTGTGTAAGCATCTCTGCTCCATCCGGATTTTCCTTTGACGCAGTGTAGTCTCCTATCACTTTCTGCACTTCAGATGCCTTTGCAAGAGCTGTCTTGGCTGCTGCTTCCTCTTCAAGTGCTTTTCTGACTGCCTCTTTAGCCAATGCCACTTCTTCTGCAGCTTTCTTTGCCGCCTCAATAGCAAGCTTTTCTTTTCTCTCTGCCTCTTTAAGTGCCTCTTCCTTACTCTTCTCAAATTCAAGAAGTACATCTTCTATGCTCATCTGTCCATCCACCTGCTCTTCCTCTTCTGTCTCCGGTTCAAATATCTTTATCTGACCATCCTCTTCTCTGTCATAAATAGGTAGAAGCGGAACTGTTTCATAAACAGGACCTGTCTTTTTCTCCTCTTTTTCTTCTTCAATATCAGTTGCAGCATATTCATCACTGCTATATTTTTCTTCATTTTCCATCTGAACTTCTGCCTTCTCTCCTGATTCACCACCGGATATGTCGATTCGTTTAGTAGGCTCGTCCATTATCTCTGACTGGGCAAATGCATTTCTGGTGGCTTTTTCACTTTCTGCTTTCATAATAATCTGCATACTCTGCGCCAATGCTTTCTGAATATTTGCTGTGTCATAAAGATTTTCCGGAGAATTTACTTTTACATTTATCTCGTCAATATCTATCTCAGCCGTCTTCATAAGCTCGTCGCCTATACCCTTAGCATTCCCATCTTTTTTCTCGTTAAACTCATATATCTCTATTTTATCATCTGACTCTTCGTCTGATGCCTCATTCTTTTTATCTTCCGTGTCTGCCTTGTCGTCCATAACATCTGTATCATCGGATTCTGCCACATCAGCCTGTTTATCTGATTCGTCAGATATGTCTGCCTGATTCTCATCAGTTTCAGTCTGTTCAAACTCCTCGTCAGATTCGTCTTCAGGCTCCTCGTCTTCTACAAGTTTATCATCTATAATCTCTTTTTCGCCTGAAAGAATATCACCGAGTTCCATTTCTTCGTCTGATTCATCATCTTCAGAATCCTCGTACTCCTCGTTTTCATCTTCATCATCTGTGATTTCTTCTATTTCTTCATCTGAAGTTTCTTCTGATTCCTCAGTTTCGTTATCTGTAGTTTCTACCGGTTCAGTTGCTTTGTCATCCGTAATTTCTTCCGATTCAATAATTTCGTCTGATTCAGTAGTTTCGTCATCCTCAGTCTCTACCGCTTCAGCAACTTCATCTTCTGCAGTCTCTTCCGGTTCAGCAGTTTCACCATCTGTCATCTCTTCCGGTTCAACAGTTTCATCATCCACAGTTTCTTCCGATTCAGCAGTTTCGTCATCCGTAGCTTCTTCTGTTTCGTTTTCTTCTGCTCCAAATATTTCGGAAATATCCTGAGCATCCATTTTGGCAGACTCTATGGATTCCTCCACTACCTTTGAAAGGTTCATCTCCACTTCCATGGCTGTCAGCTCATCTATATCGCTGGTATCAGGCTCTTTTATCACCTTTTCATCCTCAGAATAATCAGTGAGATAATCAAGTGCCGTGGTATCATTTAATATATCTTTCACCGGCTCCGGCTCATTTTTACTCTCTTCATCCTCGGGCATCCCCTCTTCACCGTCTGCAGAATTTTCTGCACCCGCTTCTGATGTCGTATCCTCCTGAGATTCATCTGATGACTCTGATGCACTTTCTTCGTCATCAGCAGTTCCATCCGATTCATTTTCTTCTGCCTTTTCTCTTGCGGCAGACTCCTCAGCTTTTATTCTTTCATTATAATAATCCCACTTGCCGTCATATTTTGCCTGCTGCTCCTCTGTAAGCGGCTGGTGTCTCATCTTGAGTTCAAGTGCTTTGGTAACATATTTACCCTCGCTGAACCACAGAATTATCTTGTCACACATCTCGACACACTTCTCATCTTCTCCCGCTTCATGGTACAATTTGGCCAGCTCGTACTGCCATCTCTCATCCATTTCAACATCAACATATGCCTCAAGTATGCTGATAAGAGTCTCTATAGCCTCGCCCTTGGCTCTGGCTATTCTGTACTTGAGAATATACTGTGCCACGTCTCTCGGTGCCATCTCTGCAAACTCCTGATAGTACTGGTCAGCAGCCACAAAATCTCTCATTCGTATAGATAATATTGTCAGTCTGTATGCAAGCTGTCTTCCGAGAGGAGAACGCTCATAGGCTATCTCCAGAACATTTCTCGCCTTGTCATACTGTTTTGTTCCCTCGTATGCATCTGCCACAAGTGCAAGCATACTGTTATTTTTAACTCTGCTCCAGTCTATTGAATCTGCTATCTCTGCCGCAGTCTCATAATCTTTTTTTGCGTACAGCTTCTTAATCTGGTCAGATTTTACATTATATTCGTATTTATCCAAAATTTTCTCACCTCTGAATTTGATGCCGTCTTTTTCAGACTTAGTTTAACACACTGCATTGTTATTGTCAAAATAATGATGTCTGCTCGTACGACATTTTCGTATACTCAATTTCCTCATTTTCAATGTTGCTGAAATAATCAGTAACCACGGTCTGCTGACGGTTTCCGACAAGTTTCTGTCCCAGCACATAATTAACGTCAAACCTTCCTGTTATGGCAGGTGTCGCACCACGGGCCGGAACTATAAGCTGTACATTATTTGTCTTAAGCAGCTTGAATATCGGTTCCCATATGTATACATCTTTTGCCGCTCCAAATGGGTTATCTATAAATATTACTTTTCCGGTTCCTGATGTATCGGCATTTTTTGAATTTATGCTGGAAATATAGTTTATAACCGAAACAAGAAACTGTATGTATATACCCTGTGACTGTCCTGTACTTCCTACTGCCTCCTCATACGGAAGATATCTGCTCTGCTCCTTTATACGCTCACGCTTATAAAGGTTAAGTTTTATTGCATTCATGTCCGTCACTATAACCGCAAAGAGTTTTTTCCAGCTCAGCCGGCTTCTTATATATTTTATTCTCTCATCAGTACTTTCAAGTTCATCTGCATTTCTCGCAGTCTCATCTATATATTCCGACATCTGCCCCTTATATACTTCCGGACTCTTATACGGGATTCTCAGATTTATCATGGAAATATTCTCTCCATCCATAACTATGCATGACAGTTTCGGCAGTCTCTCAAGTTCAGTTTTTATATTCAGGCAGTTCTGAAGGCACTGGCTCTCGAAGTTCTCTTTTATTTTCTCCATATCCTCTATGCCTCTGCCCACCATGTCTTTTTCAAGTTCAAGACATCTGACCGTCTCAGCAAGCATTTCCGTGAGTTCATCTGTCTGGGTACTGCTCTCCGGCATATCTACATTTGCACGGATTTCCTCCGCCATTGCTTCTCCGCCGGCACTTCTCATGGTCTCTTCTAAAAGCTGTTTCTCATGTATGAAATCTTCACGTCTGCTTCTGACATCATTTCTGAACTTTTCATACTTCTTTATGATATCCCTGCTCTTTGACTCAATGTCTGTGCCACGTTCATAATAATCATCCGTCTCTTTAAGCGATATTCCCTCCATCTCCATTCTGTTTTCTATATCCTTCTTTATCATGGTCAGTCGGTTTATATCATTATCAAGAACGGCCAGTGTCTCATCTGTTTTCTTTATCTCCTGCACATATTCATTTAACATTGCATCATTTTCCGATATGAAAATGTCCACATCGTCTGCATCTATACTCTCCTCCTCATAGTAACCATATTTTTCAGATATTACCTGAACTGCATTGGCTATATTTCCCTCAAGCCTGTCACATTTTGATGACATCTCTCTCTCAAGCTGCGTGTATTTATCAATATTTTTTCTGATGTCCTCTGCCTGATTTTTTATTTCTCCCAATATCTGTTCAGATACTTCGCTAAGTTCTCCGGCAGCATAAAGCTTTTCATATTCCTGGGCAGACTGTCCCTTATACCTTATTCTCTGTAAAGTTTTCTCCATGGATACGCTGTAGTTATTTAACAGTTTCTGCTTGTCTTTAAGTCCGCTAAGCTCTGTTGCCACTGCCTCCACGACACCGTCAAGTCTTGCCTTTAACTGCGTTACATCCTCTGTTTCATACGGTGCTATATCACTGCTGTAATAAGGCTCATATATTTCTTTCCATTCTTTATTAATCCTGTCTTTTTCTCCAGATAGCGTCTCCATCTTCTGTTTACGGTTTTCCATCTGCCGTTTTAATGCATCTGCTCTTGCCCTTACATTTTCATTATTCTTTCTCAATTCTTCAAGCCGTTCACTTACCCTTAATGTCTCGGCATCGATTTTCTTTATCTCCTCATAATATTTCTTTACTTCCTCAAGAATGTACTTTTGTTTCTGTTCCTCAGACAGAGATTTTCTTATCTGCTCCATCTCACGTCCGGTATCGGCAAGAGTTGTATCCCATTCCTGCGAATCCTGCATAAGACTTTCTATCTTCGATTCGTTAAGCTTAATATTATATTTAATATCTTCAATCTGTTTTGACAGATTTTCTCTCTCACCGGCAAGTCCCGAAGCTCCCGCTATAAGCGCATAGTCATCCTCCATCACACTCTCTGTCTCCGCCTGCCTGTCTGCCTCCTTACAAAGCTTTGATATCTCATCTCCAAGTTCTTTTATATTCTGAAGTCTCTTATCTTCATTTTCAGTCAGACCCATATCATCTACAATGTATATCAGCTTTTCAGAATCATAGATGTCATTTACAAATGTTTCCTTTGTCAGTGCTGACTCATTTATCATCACTACCGGTGTCATACCCGCCACTGTCTCACATATCCTTGAGTCACCTGACAGCTCGTCAAATCCATCTGTAACTACTATGCTGTACGGAAGAATCGGAAATTTTTCCAGAAGTTCATTTCTTACATCCTCATCCGTATTCTTTAGATAATCAAGACCTGTTTTTGCCTTATCACCATGATATCTCTCTATGTAGTCCATTACCGCTGCCACATTTTCCGGCTCCTCAAATGCTTTTCCATTCATTCTGGCATCCAGACGCTTTTCTAGCAGCTCCTTTTTATCGCGAATTAACCCGATATCTCTTATCTTATCACGAAGGGCATTTCTGATGGCAGCATCAAGATTATTATAATCTGCCTCACCATACACCCTGCATATGGCATCAATTTTTTTCTGTTTCTCCATATTTTCACTTAACCTGTCCATATGCCATTTCAGTTTGTCGTTAAGATTATCAATCGTAATATCAATATTCTGTCTTGTATTTATATATTCTTTTCTCTGTTTCTCAATCTGTTCATAATGTGCAGTAAGTTCATCTAAAATCTTAGTTTTCTCCGCTATGGCTTCATCTGTCTTTTTTAACTCTTCAGATGCCATGGCAGGCAGAAGTATTCCTGAATTGTTTCGTGCCTCCGATGACATTTCTGATATTTTCTCTTTTTTTGTCCTGCAATCATCAAGCCTGAATTCAAGTACCGCCATCTCCTTCACGTCACTGGCAGTCCTGCTTCCATATTCATCTATATTTTTCTGTTCCTGACTGAGAATCTCACTCTCATGTGCCAGTATGTTATCTATCTCCTGCGTCCGCTCATCACAGTATTTTTTCCATGCAGATGTCAATGACTTCAGTTCGTCTGTCAGACTGTTTTTATCTTTCATGGAATAGTCAAGCATTTCCCTTGTGCGGTCATACTCCTGCTTATAATAAATATACTCAAGGTAATCATTTCCGCTTTCTTTTACAATGAGTTCTTTTCTGAGTCTGTCTTCTTTCTCCTGCTCTCCGGCTATAATATCTGAATATTCTTTAAGTCTGATTTTATATCCGTCAAGCTCATTTGCCTTTTTCATAACTTTTGCAGTTTCAACTCTGCGGCTTAAGTTCCGTTTCTCATCGGTCACATAAGCCTTTCTGTCAGCGGCAGTGACTCTTTCCCGCTTCTTCTCGCTCTCTTCTCTTATAACAGTATTGTACGCCTTTGAAATCTCTGTTTCCAACTCGTCCATTCCTATATACAGCTGTTTTATACCCTGTATTCTGTCGGAGAAATCTTTAAGCAGTGTCATCTGTCTGTCATAATTGTGCAATTCATTCTTCTTTTTTGACAGTTCAAGCAGCTTATCCTTAATATCTAAAAGCGTTTTTGCCATGCTGCTCTGTTCTTCTTCATTTCCATACTTATTCTGAAATGATTTCTGAATGATTTCCTCTATAAGAAGGTCCTCAACCACTTTTCTTGTAGTTTTATAATTAGTCTCAAAATATGTCCTTACATGTCCCTCAGTCTTGTTTATTCCCCTTATAATCTCCCAATGACTCTCATACAGTCCATATCTGCTGATGAATTTCTGGTAATCGCCTTTTCTCTCAAAAATATGAACCTCCACATTAAAATCTTTTCTCTCAAGGTCCTTTAGATAATTCTTAAGTCCGCTGTATGTTACCCTCTCTCCGTCTCTTGTAAGTGGGAGATTTTTTATGTCGTTGTCATTATATTTCTTATAAAAAATGCAGTAATTAAAGTATTCTATCTCTGCCGTATTTCTCTGATTTTCCTCACCACTGTCCTTAGCACGTCTCGCACAGAATCCGGTGAGCATATATTTAAATCCGTCTCTTATATGTGCGTCTCCGAGTATCCATTCCACCATGGAATGAATAACTGTATTTCCCTGATTTGTTCTGAACAGTTTCTCTATAGGCTGCTTCTCATCAAGTGTACAATTGGGTATAAGATTCTGCATAAGAAGAAGCATAAGCACACTTTTTCCGCCACCGTTTGCCAGATCATAGATTGTGTTCTTTCCTGAAAAACGCATCATAAAATCATCATAGTACTGTGTGCCAAAATTGTATTTTACATTATTCACTCTGATTCTGTTTATATGTGGCATCTTCTGCTGCTCCTTTCACTATATTGTACAATTCACCCTTATACTGTTCAAAGTAATTTTCAATCAGTGCCGAAAGTCTCCCTGTAGGATAATATCTTCCCTCATTTTCCACAAGAAGTCCCTGTTTCTCCATAAAATTAAACACCATCTTTACAAATCCTGATTTTGAACCTCTCGCAGCTTTTACGACAGAAGTCTCCTCGCTGATAACAAGTGGAAGCTCCTCCCACAATGCCGCTACAGCCTCAAAGCTGTTTTCCTTAACCTCATCCAGTGTCATGATTCCTATATTCTTCATGGTAGAGGCAAGCATTCCATCAACTGTATTTATTATATCTTCTCTTCTCACATACTCTGTAAATGTACCTGTAGACGTATCCGTATAAAATCTTGTTATAACACCGTACATTATAAAATAACACAGATACAGTTCCCGATTTACTCTTATACCTATCTCTCTTTTTAATTCCTCGTTACTGTATCCGAATACTTTGTTTCCTACCCCCGGTGAAACATACAGTGTATCCTTATATTCATACAGTGAAAGGTTCATTTTCTTACACATCATTGTAACTATGTCATACACCTGTGCATTATCGTTATATTCATCATAAAGAGAGGCTGTATCTTTATTTTTTCTGCTGATTTCCTCGCCTTTTATCAATGCTGAAAATATCTCCAGCGCCTTTTCCAGATTTCTGTTTTCCATATGCACACTCCATTTCCAAACACTTTAGTGACTATCTTCTTCTGCACAGATTATCAGATTCATTCTCTCTGAAATCCCCTCGGATACTATCTCCTGTCCCGTTGTCTGTATATTAAATACCAGATTTTTATATACCATATACCGTTCTTCGCTTTCTTCAAGATACTCTTTTATAATCTCCTCAAGAAATGTATCTGTCCGGCTGATTATATCATTTACGGAGTAATGTTTCTTCTGGCACAGATGAACCAGATATGAATACCAGTCACCATTTTTGAGTACATCTTTTCCCGTTGTATCTGATACTGCATTTTCAAACTCTGTAAGTTCGATTTCCCGCTTAGATTTCACTAGTTTAAAAAAAACATCCGTAAATATCCGGTAATTCCATTTTATTCTCTCATCCTCTTTTTCATCTTCATAGACATAATCCTTAATCTCCTCATCTGTTATTTTTTCTCCCGCCTCTTCTTTTTCCGGCCCATATGTCAGCATATCGTCTATGCTCACAAGGTCGAATCTTTTTCTGATGTTTAAGCCAAGCATCGGCATTATAATATTCTCAAGGAGTTCTGTCCTGTCTGTCTCCATAACTCTGCTCATATAATCCGTAAAGTCAAATGATGTTCTGAGTCTTCCATACTTAGCTTTAGATATAAGTTCATCCGCTTTCATCTGCAAATCAGTACACTCACTTAACAGTTTTCCATGTCTGGTGATTGCCCTGTTAAGTTCACTCTCAAGCTGGTATATTTCCTCCATGGCAGAATAAAAGCTGTTCTCCCGCTCACCCTGTCTGAGTGCCTGATCTATCAGCTCCTTATTTTTCGCAAAAAGCTTCTGCTCCTCATCAAACCACTTAACTACATTATCATTAAAGTCCTGATATTCCCTGACACCCTTAAATACATCGTGGCTTAATATATTAAGAACCTCGTTCTTTCTCGCTATTATCCGTCCTACTTCATTATTAATCCGTCTGACTACCTGTGTTCCACCCCTGAAATTCTTCGACGATATGAGTTTTCCCAAAAGAAGCTGCTCCATAGTTATGTTGCTCTCATCCTTTACCTCTTTAGTATCAAGATAAAATTCGATTGCATCAGAAGTTATACTGTAATACACCGTGTCATTCTCAATCCTGCTGTCTATCAACCGCACTCTGACATTCTGCTTCTTCTTATCCACCGGATTGAAATATTCATACACAAACGGTTTTCCATCATTTCTTATCTTATCAAATATATACAGTACCAGTTCTTTCTCAATGTCTTCATCAGGTCTTACACCGAAATCCCTGTGTAGGATTTCCACCATAAAATCATAGTACTGCTCATATGTTACATATTCTTCCTCAAAATTATTTTTCTCAATAAAAAAACGTAGTACTGCCATCAGAATATATCCCATATCAAGACATTCAAATTCTCCATCCCTGTACTGCTTAAAGGATGTATCTGCCACCTTGAAAAATGGGTAATATTTTCTGATATTCAGCATACGTTCACTATGGTCATATATAATATCACGCGTCAACACATATTCTTCGGACATATCTGCTTTCGTTCCTTTCCATTACATATCTGTTCTGCCCTCTAATGCCCTAAGCAGTGTCACTTCATCGATATATTCGAGATCGCCTCCCACCGGAACTCCGCTGGCTATTCGGCTGACCTTGATTCCTGCCGGTTTGATAAGCTTACTTATATATAATGCTGTAGCCTCGCCTTCCACGCTTGAATTCGTAGATATGATAACCTCTTTCACATCCCCGCGGAGTCTTTCCATAAGTTCTTTTAACTTTATGTCATTTGGTCCTATTCCAAGTGTCGGTGATATGGCACCATGCAACACATGATACACACCATTATACTTTCCTGTCTTTTCATAAGCTGCAAGATCTCTGGTATTCTCCACCACCATTATAACACTGTGGTCTCTCTTATCACTTCTGCATATAGGACATACTTCATCATCCGTCAGTGTAAAACAGCATTTGCAATATCTTACATGACTCTTCGCCTTGATTATGGCATCCGTAAATCCATTCACCTGTTCCTGCGGCATATTGAGTATATAGAACGCAAGCCTCTGGGCTGACTTGCTGCCAACACCCGGAAGCTTTGCAAATTCTTCTATCAACTTATTAATATATTTACTGTAGTAATCCATACTTTACCTTAGAACGGAAATCCTCCGCCTAATCCTCCTGTTATCTTAGCCATCTGGCTCTGAGATATCTCTTCCATCTGTCTGAGTGCTTCATTTGTTGCCGCTACTATAAGGTCCTCAAGCATCTCTATATCATCAGGATCAACAACCTCTTCCGATATCTTCACGCTGACTACTTCTTTCTTACCTGATACCGTAACCTCAACTGCACCGCCGCCTGCTTTTGCAGTGACTTCCTTGCTCTCAAGCTCCTTGGTAGTCTCTTCCATCTGTCTCTGCATCTTCTGCGCCTGTTTCATAAGGTTGTTCATGTTTCCCGGCATTCCACCCGGAAATCCTCCTCTTTTTGCCATGTTAAAAATCCTCCTCTTCTATATCCATATTAATCGCATTTTTTATTTCCGTATAATTGTCATTATAATGCTGCTCAGGCTGAAGAAGTTTTATCTCAACTTCTATGGATTTGCCTGTTATATCAGCCAGCATCTTTTCAATCTCTGAAGTTCTGTTATTTTCTTCACTTTTATCACGGCCAATAAACATAGTATAATTGATTTCATTCTGAAATACAAGATAAAGCTTATTATCTTCTCCTGCACTTACCTTGCAGTCACGGAGACATGCTCTCTGTGCACCGTTCATCTGCATCATTATTCTGCCCCAGTTTGCCGCCGCCTGTTTTATATCCTCAGGGATAGCCTTCGGGAGTGGTGCCTTAGTCTCTGCCGGTACATTTTGCAATATAGTATTTATCTGCTGCGTCTCCGTACTCTGCTGTGGAATACTTATATTTATCTCACCTGAATCCAGTCTGTGTTCTATCTGTTCAAGTCTCTGAAGAATAGAATCATAATTCTTCTCCATCGCCGGTCTTGTAAGTTTAATGAGTGCAACTTCTATAAGAACTCTCTTTTGCGATGCAAACTTTAACTTACCGCTGAGTTCCGAAAATACCCTGATATATCTCATCAGTGTGTCTGTGTTTATCTTCTCTGCCTCTTCCTGCATGGCAGCCATACGCTCAGCCGACGCATCCACAACTTCCTGTGCATTGTCAGATGCCGATATAAGCAACAGATTTCTTAAATACCAGACAAAATCCATAACGAATTGTGACAAATCTCTTCCAAGCATAATAAGTTCATCAAGCTTGTGTATGCAGCTGATGGAATCTCCTGCCACAATATGTTCTAACATTTCACTAAACACCTGCGTATCCACCGCACCAAGTACTTCGAGTACATTATCATAAGTAAGTTCCCTATCCATGTAAAATGCACTGCACTGGTCCAGCAGACTGAGTGCGTCTCGCATGGAACCGTCTGCCGCTTTGGCTATATATTTAAGCGCCCTGTCCTCTGCCTGCATACCCTCTATATCGCACAGTTCACACATTCTGGCAGATATGGTATCCACATTTATCCTCTTAAAATCATATCGCTGACATCTCGAAAGTATGGTTATGGGTATCTTATGCACCTCAGTCGTTGCAAGTACAAACATTACATATGACGGTGGTTCCTCCAGTGTCTTTAACAATGCGTTGAACGCTCCTATGGACAGCATATGAACCTCATCTATGATGTATACCTTATATCTTCCCTCTGTCGGTGAATACTTGACTTCCTCTACTATCTGCCTGATATTTTCCACGCCGTTATTTGATGCGGCATCTATCTCAATGACATTCATGGATGTTCCATTATTTATGGATTTGCACACTTCACATTCATTGCACGGATTCCCATCCACCGGATTCAGACAATTTACCGCCTTTGCAAATATCTTGGCAACACTTGTCTTACCTGTTCCTCTTGTTCCGCAAAACAGATAGGCATGTCCTATCCTATCTGCTCTTATCTGATTTTTAAGTGTCGAAGTAATATGTTCCTGTCCCTTAACACCTTCAAAATCCTGCGGTCTGAATTTTCTATATAACGCTGTATATGACATTTTATTAATCTCCGAAGCTTATTCCCAGATTCTTTATCTCATGTATAAATGAAGAGTCAGGCTCTACCATCTTAAGTTTTCCTGCCACTTCTCCAAGTGGAACTTTTACTATCTCTCCATTTTTCATTCCAACCATGTATCCGTATTCTTTATTCAATATAAGTTCTGCTGCTGCCGAACCGAATCTTGTCGAAATAACTCTGTCATAAGGACACGGTCCGCCACCTCTCTGTGTATGTCCCGGTATGGTAACTCTGACTTCCTGTCCTGTACGTTTCTCTATCTCTGCTCCGACTTCATATGAAATAGAAGGATACTGGGTCTTTGCTCTTTTCTTTTTTAATTCTTTCTTTGATAGTGCCGCATCCTCTTTTGATATGGCACCTTCCGCAACAGCAAGTATTGAAAATCTCTTGCCCTCTTCGGTACGTTTCTGGATAGCCTTTACGACCTTATCTATATCATATGGTATCTCCGGCAGAAGGATTATATCCGCTCCGCCTGCAACTCCGGCATGTAATGTGAGCCATCCTACCTTATGTCCCATAACTTCAACTATGAACACTCTTCCGTGTGATGCTGCCGTTGTATGGATACAGTCAATTGCACTTGTCGCAATGTCTACCGCACTCTGGAAACCAAATGTAATATCCGTTCCCCATATATCATTGTCAATGGTCTTAGGAAGTGTCACTACATTAAGTCCCTGCTCTGACAAAAGATTGGCTGTCTTGTGAGTTCCGTTTCCACCAAGAATAACAAGGCACTCAAGTCCTAATTTCTTATATGTTTTCTTCATTGCCTCAACCTTGTCCATTCCGTTGGCATCAGGTGTTCCCATAAGTTTAAAAGGCTGTCTGGATGTTCCTATAATAGTTCCACCCTGTGTAAGAATTCCCGAAAAATCTTTCGGTTCCATAGTATGATACTCTCCGTACATAAGTCCTTTGTATCCCTCATGAAACCCTATTATTTCCACGTCCTTTAAATTATTATATAATGTTTTCGCAACACCTCTCATAGAAGCATTAAGACTCTGACAATCTCCACCGCTGGTAAGCATTCCTATCTTCATATATCATATCCACCTTTCCGATTTCGCTAAGTAATATTATATAATATTTTTCAAGGGTTCTCAAGGGTGTAGGGGTTATTAGTTTGTAAAGTTTTTGTATGGAAATGCAGCCGTCATGTTTACACACAATATCCATGTTCTCTAAGTTTTCTGCCTGTTTCAATATAATGTGCCGCACTGTTTTCAAGATTTTTTATTTCGTCATCCGTAAGCTTACGCTTTACCTTCGCAGGGCTTCCCATAACAAGACTTCCATCCGGAATATTCTGGTGTTCAAGCACAAGACTTCCTGCCGCTATGAGACAGTTTTTTCCTATAACCGTACCGTTCATTATGGTTGCTCCCATTCCAATGAGGGTGTTATCTCCAACCCTGCAGCCATGTACTATCGCATTATGTCCTACCGTAACATTTTTGCCAAGTATGACCGGATCAACAAGTGACGTATGCAATGTGCAATTATCCTGTATATTTGTTCCGTCTCCCACCACAATCTTATTATCATTGCCCCGAAGCACGGCATAAAACAATATTGTACAATTCTCGCCGACTGTCACATCGCCCATTATGGTTGATTCCTTTACTATGTTTGCCGATGGTGATATTTTAGCAGTTCCGGTTTCCTCCGGATATGAAAGGTTCCATGTCTTACGAAACTCGGTCATCATATTCATAACATCTGTTGTATAATCAAGATACATGCAGTTCTCATCACCGTTAATGGCCTTTTCCATGTCGGAAAGTTCATAAGCAAGGGCATCTGCATTGTCCCCCGCCTTTATTATCTCTGTTTCACCGCTGTCGGTATATGTTATTTTTGCCTCCCACGCTCTGGGATATTCCATAATTTCAATGTAACCCTTTTCGCATGAGACCATTCCACGTTTAGGCTGTTTTGAATGAAGCGACAGCATAACGGTTGCCATCTGTCCCTCTTTATTAGTCAGTAACATTCCCACCTGTTCGTCAACTCCGGTCGGTGCAAGTTTGACCTGTGACTGTATATTGTCAGGTTTTGACTCCATAAACCATCTGATAAAAGAAAGTGCATAAACTCCAATATCAAGCATTGCACCTCCGGCAAGATTACGATTAAAAAAGCGGTTATTCATATCGTATTCTTTAAAGCTTCCAAAATTCATTGTTATAAGATTTACTTTTCCAAGCTTTCCCGATGCTAGAATTTCTCTAAGTTTTGTATAAACCGGCATATGATATATAGTCATTGCCTCTGCAATAACCACGCCTTTTTCTTCTGCCATCGAAACTATCTCACTTAATTCATCACTGTTAAGCGTAATTGACTTTTCTATAAGAACATGCTTACCGTTTTCTATAGCCTTTTTTACAAAATTTACATGTGTATTATGCGGAGTTGTTATATAAATCACATCTACATCCGGGTCCGTAAACATTTCATTGTAATCCGAATAAACTTTTTTGATACCATATTTTTCGGTTCTGTTGCCGACTGCATAAATGTTTTTGCCGTTTTTCTTTAATGCGTTCGCCATCTCATTGGCGATAACACCTGTTCCGAGAACAGCCCAGTTAATGTTTTTCATGATAATCTCCCTTCTGATGTATTGCAAAATCTCTGTTTATATAACCAACACTAATTTTCAGTTGGTTTTTCTTCTCCCAAATACTTGAACGGTAAAAATAAATTCTTTAAATATTCTGATTTTGACCAATCAATCTTAGAAATAAAAGTACCAAATGATCTCATTGCATTTTGAGGATTTCGAATACTGAAAAATGTTCCAACTGTAGCCTTATTAGCTTTATTAACCTTACTTAATTCCGGTACTAACCCAATTTTTAGATAATCAATAAAACGAACCACTTCATGAACTAAATCGCTTTCTTCCACAATATCACTAAGTGCATTAATTATCACCTTTTCCAATGCACCACTTTCATTTGCCGGAATAATCATAAGATATGTATTAATATTCTTCGGTTGCCCAAATGAGCCTGTAATTCTATTATTAATCCATTGGTCTGCCCTGACAGATATATTCTTAAATGAATTATTTATTATTCTTCCAATCTTAGCGTTTGAGTCCTCATCTCTGTCTGTAACAACCATTAATGTAGCTATTTCCTCCTCAATTATCATGTCATTAATATGATGTTGTTCAACAAAATGTGCAAATTTGCCATTTCCTCCAACTCCACACAAAATTAATTGATTTTCATTTTTTGAAAGTGTTTCAATATGCTCATACTCATCAAGTGGTTTAATTTTATATCTATTATCTTTTTGGAATTTCCATCCATATACATTTTGCAAAAAGTAACTAATCAACTGTATATCTGACACGCCTTCTACAAGCATTATTTCTGTTATCATAGGCGCACCTCGAATTCAAACACCTTTCTATTATCATATACATATTTACCTGTAACATTTCTGGCAGCTATGTTACTGCCATTATCTGATTCAATCTTTTTTAATGTAATAACTCTTATAGGATCGTTATTATCAGTATCTTCATAATCCCCATATCGTAATATAGCATCGATAGCTTCAATACTATGAGTTGCGATAAATAATTGAACATTTAATTTATTTGCCAATGCAAATATAACCGGAAATAACGTATCATAATATTTTTTATGGAGTCCTGTTTCTATTTCATCAATCATTAATATAGAATCTGTAGCATCAAACAATTTATTAAGAATATATAATATTTTTTTAATCCCATCACCATAAACAGAAAATGGCATATTTACACCGTTGTTTGTAATAATCGACTCCATATACGAGCCATCATCCGCTTTTGTATAGCAAATATCTGCAATTGAATTATCAAATTGCCTCAAAATATCAATTGCAAGTTTCTTATATTCAGGATTATCCACAATATTCTTTAACAAATCAAAACGCAAATGCCCAAATGAAGATATATAATTCAATTCTTTGCTTGATATACCAGGAAACCGAACTGTACGATCCATAGAAGTACAACTTATACTCCCTTTTTTTTGTATATCACCAATTTGGCTGAAAATATCTCCGTTAAACATTTTAGCAGTTTCAGGAATATAATCTAATATTTTTCCAACTGCAAAACCATAACTTCTTGATAATCTTGCTTTCTGAACAGCTTCTTCCCCTGATACAGTCGTTTCATATCCTTTTACTTTAAATTTAATCGGTCCATTATTACTGTCTGCATGAATACTAAATTCCAGATTGTTTTTTTCTTCTATATTAAACATTTTTATAAACGATGTATAAAAACCCTTATCAGGATTGAGTAATGTTCTTTGATTAATAATACTTCTAATGGCACTTAGGTGTGGTTTTGCAAACAATAGTTGTATTGCTTCCAAAAAAGTCGTTTTACCACTATTATTATCTCCTACTATTATATTTATACTTGACAAATCCGAAATAGTAAGTTGCTGAATTCCTCTAAATTGACTTATATCAATTGATTTAATAAATGCCATTATTATTCATCTCCTTCAAGATTTTCAAAACATATCACTAGTCTATTGTGTGTAGCTGATGCAATTTTTTGCAAAGTCTCAATTTTAGGAACAACCCTGCCATTTTGTATTTTGCTAATATTAGATTGTGACATTTTTGTAATTCTACATAAATCTTCCTGTGTTAAATCATTTTCATCAAGCACTCTTTGTATCTCGGCTGATACTTCATTAAGCACTTCATGTAAATTATCACTTGAATTCTCTATATGGTTTTCTTCTGATTTTAAAGTCGGTTTTTTTAAATTATTTATTTGATCAAATATCAGGTCCATTTCTTTATTATTCATAGCAAAGACCTCCTTTATGTTAAGTATAACATATTTTTTCAAAAAAATGCGTAAAATTGTTATACGTAACATATTTTCTTCTTGATTTTAGGTACCGGCAGTTCGTCATACATTGCTTTTTTCTCCATAGACTTCAAACCCACGCAAGAAATCAGCTGTTTTCCATGTAATCTAAATAATCAGTGCCAGCATAAACAACACTGCCGTTATTTATGTAAAATCCAATACTTTCACCCCATTCTCCCTCTCCTTCAACAGCATAAGCTATTTCATCATCTTTGCTCCCCATATCTACATACAATGCCTGAAACCAACAGTAATTTAATATGTCAAGCGGACTATCGAGTGCAGGCAACTCAAATTCTTCATCCAGTCCGCCTTCTTTAGCACACTCTATAATCTTTTTGCAAATCTCATTTACCACAGCTTCGGAAAGATTATTGAATGTCTCAACACATTTTTCGGCACATTCCACAAAATCAGCGACTTCACTGTTCGCATAAACAGACAATTCTTCACCATCTTCATTACAGAAAACTTTGCTGCTAAATTCTCCTTCTCCATCTTCCCTTTGTAACCAATGAATCATAAATTTATTCCTCCTTATAAAACTTTTATATATTATAATAACTTTTATAAGGCACGTCAATTAACTGATTACTCATGTTTTATATTTTTCGTAAAGTCTCCATATAATGGTGACATAATCCTTAAACGTTCTACTATTTTCTTAAGTTCATCCACAACATAATCTATATCTTCTAATGTAGTCTCTTCTGATAAAGATATACGAAGAGAACCATGAGCTATTTCATGCGGCAGTCCTATTGCTAAAAGTACATGACTGGGATCAAGAGAACCGGATGTGCACGCTGAGCCACTGGACGCGCATATTCCTAACTCATCTAATAAAATTAACATTGATTCACCTTCTATAAACCGAAAGCAAAAATTAGCATTTCCCGGAAGTCTGTCCGTCCTATGTCCATTTAATCTTGAGTATGGTATTTCATTTAATACTCTCTCAATCAAATGTTCCCTTAGTTTTATTTCATAACTACTTACGTTTTTCATGTTGTGTCCTGCCAGTTCAGCCGCCATTCCAAATCCAACAATCCCCGGAGTATTGTGTGTTCCGGCTCTCCTGCTTCTTTCCTGTGCACCACCATGAATAAATGACCCTATCTTTATGCCTGTTCTAATATATAAAATGCCGATTCCTTTTGGCCCTCCAAGTTTATGTCCGCTTGCAGAAAGCATATCTATATTCATCTCATCCACATCAATCGGGATATGCCCATAAGCCTGAACAGCATCTGTATGAAACAAAATCCCATTTTCATGAGCAATTTTCCCGATTTCTGCCAACGGCTCAATTGTTCCTATCTCATTATTTGCTGCCATAATTGAAATCAGAATTGTATCTTTTCTAATAGCAGACTTTAACTGTTCCAATTTTATTTTTCCATCCTCATCAACATCAAGATATGTAACCTCATAACCGTTTTTTTCAAGATATTCGCAGGTATGCAGGATTGCATGATGTTCTATTTTGCTTGTAATTATATGTTTACCTTTAGATTTGTAAGCATCTGCAGTTGCCTTAATTGCCCAATTATCTGATTCACTGCCTCCGGCTGTGAAATAAATTTCTTCAGGTTTTGCTCCAATTAAACCTGCAGCCTGCCTTCTTGCTTTCTCTACCGCCTTTTTTCCTTCCTGTGCAAAACTGTATACAGCCGAAGGATTACTGAAATTAGTTCTAAAATATGGAAGCATTTCCTGTAACACTTCCTCTTTAACCTGCGTTGTTGCAGCATTATCCAAATATATTAATTTACTCATAATAATCACGCTCCTTTTTTGTCATTTATTTTCCAATCAATAAGATCCTGCAGTGTCGTTTGCTCTAATACCTCATTTAATGCCAAATCCAACTTCTCCCAAAGCGGATAGCAAAAACATTTTTCTCTTCTTTCACATATTGGTCCATCCCTACGAACACATTCTGAAGGAGCCAGATCACCTTCTAAACATTTAATAATTTCTCCAACAGTATAATCTTTCGGCTCTTTAATTAACTGATACCCGCCATTGTTGCCTCTGGTACTCCTTACCTTTCCGGCTTTTAACAAATACGAAACTATCTGTTCAAGATATTTTTCAGACAATTCTTCCTCCAGTGCAATCTTCTTTAATTTCATATATCCGCTGTCTTTGTGTAAAGACAGATTAACCATAAATTTCAATGCATTTTTACCTTTTGATGTTATGAGCAAACCACATCCCTCCTTTCCTACTGGAAAAGTATGATTTATGTCTAAAAATAAAATTTAACTATAACTCAACATTTTTCCGGCTGTTTAATCTTCGTTCATCAATCTTTGCATAATAATCAATTATTTTTTCCAGAATTTTATCTACATTTCCTTCTATATCAAATATAGAAACAGCTTTTCTTTCCAACTGTTTTTGTGCCTGAAATCCAACCTTTTTACAAACAACGCATCGACAATCACTGACTGCCTCAACTTTACTTATAACATCTGTAGCACCATTACAACCGTTTCCATTTCCACTACATCCCGATGAACCGCAGCCTTTTTCATAATTATCACAACTGTTTGTTTCTGCAGATGTCTCGTAATTATCAACATTCCTTATTTCTAATAACTTTCTTTTCTTATCATCCACTTCAAATATGATAAATTTTTTAACTTCACCAAATTTTAAGTCTACATTTACTCCATCTGATGAACCTACAGCAATTTTATATAACAATTTTTACCACCTCATTCTACATTCTATTAGAACAAAAATGCACACAATCTGCCCATTGTCCGCGTATACTAAAGGCAGGCGAAAATTTTACACGCCTGCCTACACTTCTAATTAAATCTTGATACTGCGACTGTATAAATATCTTCTATCAGTCTGATACCACCGGCATATCCGACATAGAAATTGTCGAATACAACCTTATCCTGTACAGGCCATGAAATATTTAAAAAGTTACCATTTAAATTTTCTGTTACCTCTTTTTCATAATATCCACCGAGTACAAGCGGATAACCATGATAATCATGATTTTTTATTTCTTCATGAATCTTATATCCGTCTGTTTCAAATGAAACTTCCGCTTTTATTCCAAAATTTAAGTTTTTAAACTCCTCTGTAATTGATTCCCGGTAAGCCTTTGGCGTATCATCCACAACAAACTGTTTTGCCGGTATCAGACCAAGGTCGTTTACTAAAAACTTGGTAATTCCCAATGAATACTGTGCATCCGCCACGACAGTAAATTGTTTGTTAATAACACGGTTTTCAAGGAACAAATCTGCGTATCTTTCAATAAGATAGTAGTAATAATCCTCATGTTCCTTTATAACTGATTCCACCTTTTCTTCATTAACGCCGGCAAACTTTCCTACTTCCCTTAAAAATTTACTTGTTTCTGTTGCTCCAATAGGTAAAGTCCTGCAGTGTAAATAAGGTATACCAAACTTACGCTCCATCTTCTTCATTGTTGATAAACCAACCCATGGAGAAACTAAAAGATTAAATTCAGCTTCAGGAAGCTTTTTTATATTGTCAAGTCCTCTTTTGTATCCAAAAATGGTGTTAGGTATAAGTCCCAGCTCAGATACTAGTTTTTCAAGTTCTCTTATATTACCAAGCCAAAATAAATCCTGATATGGAACATCCGCCCATATATTAACCAAACCTTTCTGCTTTGTTTCAGATTTCTTCAAATATTGTTCAACAATTGCATCAACAACCTGCTCATGTCCCTTATAATTGTTTCCTTTAAATCCGGCTGTCGGTGCATAAATTACCGGTTTATCATTGTCCGCATAACGTGAAACAACTTCACCTGTATCATCTCCTACAATTTCAGGAATACATCCCGTAAGTACAACATATAAATCTGCATCAACAACCTTTAATGCATTTTCAATTGTCGAGTCTAACTTTTTAACTCCTCCAAATACAACATCCTTCTCGTTTATACTTGTACAAGGAAAAATATTAGGTGAAAAATATCCTGAACTTCCCGTTGATTCAGACAATTTCTGTGCACATCCGGGTCCGGAATGCAAAATAGGAAGAGCACGATTTATAGCCTGCACAGTCTGCATTGCACCAAGTGCACATTTATATCTCTGTTTATCTAATAATTTTGCCATTATTTTGCCTCCTCTAAAAATGTTGCAACATCCTGCTTATACCACCAGTCTGTGTATGGAAGTTTTGATCTTCTTGCCAGATTTTCCTCAAAGCTTCTATTCTTAACAGCATCTAAAATCGTTTTTGCAAATTCCAATGTATGTTTATATCCAAAAATCATATATTCATCTGCTACATATATAGCCGGCGTGCCGTTTTTAATAGCCCATACAGTTGAACCCGGATGTCTTGACAGGTACATATCCGGCTGATATTTATTTAAAATATTCATAACCTCATAATTTTGCTGGTCAGCTACACTTGCCTCAAAATCAATATCATTATCCAGAAGATACTTCATGGAAGGTGGTACATCTCCATTTTCATATTTCTTATCATAATGCCATGCCAATGCCCAAACCACTTTAATTCCAAGCTCATTTAAAACTCTTGATACTTCGAATGTATATCCCGGTCCCATACCAAGAACCGCTGTAAGTCCAGTTAATTCTTTCTTAATTTCTTCTATCTGTGGAAGATAGATTGCACGCTGCTCCTCAATGTATTTTTCAATCTTTTCACTGCGGCCTGTTACCTTTCCAATCTCCCTGAGCCATGTCTCAAATCCGGTAATTCCACACTGATTAATGCTTCTTATATATGGAACTCCGTATTTTTCTTCAAGGGCATTTCCTATATAATTTCCCAAAGTTCCGCAAATACACGTTGTTGCAATACTTTCTGAAAGATGTGAAAGTTCCTCCACTGTAGAATTACAGTATAAAAATACAGGTTCAAGATCAAAATTCTTAAACATCTCAATAATTTCCGGTCTGGCGCTTTCAAAGAAATTTTTAAAATTAATTTTATTTGTCTTAACCCCTTCTCTCGGTGGTTGCACAATTTCCTGAAGTACTGCGTGATCTGAGATATCAAAACCTGTTGCCCAGATACGCGATTTAAAGCCTTCGCAATGTACAGCTACAATAGGAACTCCAACTTCATCTCTGACATCATCTACAATACTGTCAATATCTTCTCCAATAATACCGGTTGCACATGAACTCGAAACGAAAATTGCTTTCGGTGAATATCTCTTATTAACTTCCAGAATAACTTTTCTAAGTGTTTCCGTTGAACCAAATATGGTGTCATTTTCATTCATGTCTGTTCCAACATAAATAGTATCGCTGGTAACACCTCTCTTTTTTGCCATAACCTTTGACATATAATATGAATTTGCTCCGGTAACAGAACATCCGGCCGGTCCATGATGAATAATAGCAACATCACGGATACCTGCAAGCTGGCTCAACCCACACATAGATAAACATGTGCTGGACTGCGAAAAGCATCTGGAACATCCCTTTAATGTTCCACACTGACTTTGTGAAGCCAAATCCTTTAATGTTCCTACATATCCTGTAATGGAGCCTATTCGATTCTCTCTTGTCGCAATATTAGAATTACTTAAATTAATCGCCATATTTCTCACTCCTATCCCTGATAATTCTCATCATACAAACTTGTTGATAAATACCTGAGTCCTGTATCAGCAAATAATGCTACTATCTTCTTTCCCTTGTTTTCAGGTTTCTTCGCCAGTTCAGTTGCCACATGAAGTGCAGCTCCGGAAGAAGCACCCACCAAAATTCCATCTTTCTTAGCCAGAGTCTGAGCAGCCTTATAAGCCTGAAGTGTAGATACTTCGTACCACTCATCATATATATCACGGTCAAGATTTGCCGGAATAAATCTCTCCTCAGTATTTTCAAAAGGATGCACTCCTGTAATTTCTTCCTGTTCCGGATTTTCAGGAGACTGGAAAGACTCAGGTGTCGGCTGAACACCGACAACTTTTACATTTGGATTCTTTTCTTTCAAATATTTACCTGCCCCTGAAAGCGTTCCGCCTGTACCAACACAGGCAACAAAAATATCTATTTCTCCATCCGTATCATTCCAGATTTCCGGTCCTGTTGTAAGATAATGAACATTTGGATTCTCAGGATTTCTTGTCTGATCAGCAAACCAAATATGTTCTTCATCTGCAACTGCCCGCTCTAAAGCTTTTACACACTCAACAAAATCTGGTCCGTTTTCCTCTATGCTTTTTACAATTTCAGGTACTTCAGAAAGCTTTACTGTTTTTCCTCCTAAAGCATGTATAACCTGAAAACGTTCCTTAGAAACCTGATCCTGGATGTATACCCTGAACTTATATCCTTTTGCTGCAGCGATTGCAGCAAGACCAACTCCGGTATTACCACTGGTCAATTCAATAATCGTATCTCCCTTTTTCAATTTTCCACTTTTCTCAGCAGTTTCAATCATATTTAATGCAATACGGTCCTTTACGCTCTGATTCGGATTAAAATATTCTATTTTTCCAATAATGTCTGCTCCCAAACCATTTGCCTTATTGTAACCATTCAGTCTTAAAAGCGGTGTTTTACCCACAAGTTCTGTTATAGAATCATAAATTGCCATAATATTCCTCCAATCCGTATAAATACTACTTTTTGCCTGTATCCTTAAATTTTATAATCATCAGCAAGGTCCATCATACCGTATTCCATAAGAATTTCCTCAAGTCTTTCCTGTGTCATAGGTGTCGGAATCACAAAATCCTCATTATCAATTACTGCCTGTGCAAGATTTCTATACTCCTGTGCCTGATTTGAATCCGGTTTATATTCTATTACTGTCTTCTTGTTAATTTCTGCATGCTGGACTATATTATCTCTCGGAACAAAATACAAAAGTTTTGTACCAAGCTCCTTTGCAAATGCTCTGAGAAGATCAAGTTCTCTGTCAACATTTCTTGAATTACATATGATTCCTCCAAGTCTTACTCCACCGGTTCTTGCATATCTTTGAATACCTTTTGAAATATTGTTGGCTGCATATAATGCCATCATCTCACCACTGGCTACAATGTAAATTTCCTTTGCTTTTCCTTCTCTGATAGGCATTGCAAAACCACCACAAACTACATCACCTAAAACATCATAAAAAACATAATCAAGGTCATCTGTATATGCACCAAGATTTTCAAGCATATTAATAGATGTAATGATACCTCTTCCTGCACATCCTACACCCGGCTCCGGTCCACCGGATTCAACACACTTTGTTCCGCCAAATCCTTCTTTCATAATTCTATCCAATTCGATATCTTCGCCTTCTTCTCTGATTGTATCCAGAACGGTCTTTTGTGCCAAACCGCCTAAAAGAAGTCTTGTAGAATCTGCCTTTGGATCACACCCGACAACCATAACCTTCTTTCCATGTTCAACCAATCCTGCCGTTAAATTCTGAGTTGTTGTGGATTTTCCAATTCCACCTTTTCCATAAATTGCAATCTGTCTTAATTCGCCCATTTCTATTCTCCTATTCAAATAATTTTTTTATCTTTATATAGTTTAAAAGCTGTTGTATTGACTCCTCTATTACGCCCGGAATCTCATATGGTATAACACCTCTTTGTTCGGCAACCGCCGCTGCTCCATATCCGATTTTACTGACCAGCAGATATTTACAATCACCTATTTTATCAATGTTTTCGCTAAGTCTTCTGTCATCATGGTTTCCACCCTGACACACAGGCTCAACTTTTCTTGTTTCCACCAGTTTTGCATCATCATCTGCGATTTCATAGATATAAAACTTTCCGGCGTGTCCAAAATGTCTGTTCACTACTATTCCGTCACTTGATGCAACTGCAATCTTTTCTGTTTCCTTAACCATGTGAAAAAGTCTCCTTTACATTCAGCCGTCTCTGATAAATCTGATCACCAAACTCTGATTTTCCCGGAACTCCAACGGCATCTGCACGACAATGCTGGCAATGTCTGAAAACATCAATATACTTTGATGCTGCAGTTCTTGCCGCATCTATTTCTGCACAAACAGGTGCTTTACAATGCTTAAGCTCATGCTGTGGTATGAGAGGAATAATGTTGTAAATTTTTGCACCTGCCTCTTTAACCGTTTTGGCGATTTCCTCAATATGTTTGCCATTAATTTCAGGAACCAGTACCGTATTCACCTTAATAGTAATTCCGGCTGCCGCAACTTTTCTTATTCCATCAAGCTGATTTTTAATAAGAATCTTCGCACCTTCCACACCTTCAATTTTTTTCCCATGATATATGATATAGGCATTTAATCTGCTTTCTATCTCCGGATCAACTGCATTGACTGTAACTGTTAATGAATCAATCCCCACATCTATGACTTCCTGTGCTCTTTCGCTTAGAAGCAGTCCATTGGTACTCATACATTTAATAAGTTCAGGGAATTTTTCTTTTACAATTTTAAAGGTTTCCAGTGCATAATCACTTGCCAAAGTATCTCCGGGGCCTGCTATTCCGGCAACTTTAATGTCAGGACATATTTCCAGTGCCTTTCCTAAAATTTCCTCGCAATCTTCCGGCTTAAGGACTTTAGATGTAACTCCCGGTCTTTCCTCTACATCATTAATGGTTCTGTCGCAGAATCGACAGGCAATATTACAACCCGGGCTTACCGGGAGATGTATTCTGCCGGCATTATTCTTCTGTCCGCCAAAACATGGGTGAGATCTTTGCAAATCTTCATATGTATTGCTACTCATAAAACACCTTCTTTCCAAACAGTCTTATTGTATGTGATATATAAAAAAAATCACAAATGATACCGGATGGATTCGAACCATCAACTTCAGTTTTGCAAACCTATGCCTTACCAGCGGCTACGGCATCAAACAAAAAGGAGGCTTTGCACTTTTATGATTCTACATAAAATACAAAACCTCCGGTCTTTCCAGTCAGCTGTAATCTACAATCTTATTTTTTCTGTTTTGTCAATTTGAATAATCTTTCCATCCTGAACAATCAATATTACATTTCCAAATCGAATATCTTTTATTATCTCCTTGACTTTTGTCAGGCTTACATCTATGTTATCTAATTTATTTTTATCCTTTTCCATAGTCTGTTACCTCACAATCTGTTTTAATTGTTGTTAAATAACGGTGTAGACAAATATCTGTCTCCCGAATCCGGGAGTAATGCAACTATTGTCTTTCCTTTATTTTCCGGTCTCTTTGCAACTATTTCTGCTGCTTTTAAAGCTGCTCCCGATGAAATTCCTACAAGAATTCCTTCTGTTACGGCAAAGTTCTTTCCTTCTGCAAATGCGTCTTCATTACTGATAGTTATTACTTCATCATATACTTTAGTATTGAGAACCTCAGGTACAAATCCGGCTCCAATTCCCTGAATTTTATGCGGACCTGCAACTCCTGTTGATAAAACGGCACTTGAAGCCGGCTCAACCGCAATAATCTTAATTTCAGGATTCTGCTCTTTTAAATATTCTCCAACTCCTGTGACTGTTCCACCTGTCCCTACACCGGCAATAAATATATCAACCTTTCCGTCTGTCTGCTTCCATATTTCAGGTCCTGTTGTCTCTTTATGAATTTTGGGATTTGAAGGATTTACAAACTGTCCAAGAATTATGGAACCTGGAATTTCTTTATTCAGTTCTTCTGCCTTGGCAATAGCTCCCTTCATACCCTTAGCTCCTTCTGTAAGAACTATTTCTGCTCCATAAGCCTTAAGTAAATTTCTTCTTTCAACACTCATGGTATCCGGAAGAGTAAGAATTGTCTTATACCCTTTTGCTGCTGCGACTGCAGCTAAACCTATTCCGGTATTACCACTGGTCGGTTCAATAATAGTTGCTCCGGGATTTATTGTTCCTTTCGCCTCTGCATCCTCAATCATCGCCAGAGCAATACGATCTTTAACAGATCCAGCCGGATTTAAATATTCCAATTTTGCAAGTACTGTTGCTTCATCAATTTCTTTCTTCTTTGCGTATCTGTTAAGTTTAAGAATCGGAGTTCCTCCAATCAGTTCCAGTGCGCTTTCTTTAATTTCTCCCATAAGTTATCCTCCTTAATTGTTAATCATTCTATTAATTGTTCTGATAAATTTTATCTGTTATTAGCTTATCGATATAATAGCATCAAAAAACGAATTTGAAAATTTTCCAAAACTTATGCTCTGTGATAAGTTTTATTTATATCATTTCATTCGATAAATCTTTCATTTCTG
Source organism: uncultured Lachnospiraceae bacterium (assembly GCA_902763335.1). Taxonomy (GTDB): domain Bacteria; phylum Bacillota; class Clostridia; order Lachnospirales; family Lachnospiraceae; genus UBA2821. The sequence goes on from CACWRR010000048.1 coordinate 30,669, forward strand.
TAGTGTTCCTCATCATTAAAAATTGCATAGCCGGTTTTCAATTTTGAGAAACCCCAATGTTCATATAAACCTATATGTTTTGGATGTGTATAAAGAATTACATTACATCCTTCCACTTCCTCCAGTAAACTGTCTAAAATAACTTTTCCTAATCCTTTACCCCTATATTCATCACGTACTGCAATGTTACATAATGCCGCCAGAGTTATTCCATCTGAAACAGCCCTGCCAACACCTATAATTTTCTTTCCATTCATAAGAAACACTACCGCATAGCTGCTTTTGAAAGCATTTTCCTGAGTGTCAATATCCAAATCACTCAGCCCATAAAAATGAAGTATTTCCCACACCTGTGAGAAATCTATATCTTTGCATGATTTTATTATTTTGTAATTGTTCAAAATGATTTCCTCCTCTTTCCTCTTACTGTCTATGCTAAAGCGGACAGGTTGTATTGTAACTGCCCGCATTTTTTCAGCTTATTAATTTTTCTCTGTGAATTCTTTGGTCGAAGGATCATAAACAACTGAATCCGGCACCCCATCCAATTTAGGATAGACTTTTGTGGTAAATTCATTCAAATCCAAAGACGAATCTATGTCTCCTGTTTTTTGAAGATCCTTAAATGAATTCTCAAATGTTTCTCTACCAAGGGTAACTGACGGCTCATAGTTTAAACCGGCAAGTATTTCTCCATATGCTTTTACATCATCATCACTCTCTGAAGGCATATATCCGTTTTCCACCTGAAGCCTTGCCGTATCTTCAGGACTAGCCTGTACAAATGCTGCTGCTTTCTGAATTGCTCTCGTATAAGCTGCTGCACCTTCGGGATTTTTCTCAATCAACTCCTGAGATACATATGCCTGGCAGCAATATTCAGAAGAGAATTCCTCATCTTCTCCAATATCAAGAATTTTTATAAGATCATAGTTTTTTTCTGCATTATATGCTACAGGATCATGAATACCTATTGCATCAACAGCCCCGTTATCAAGTGCTGCCGGCAGATCCGTCATTGAGTAGGTAACAAATTTAATATCTGCATTACTTCCGTTTACCGTAAACCCTAAATTATACAGTTTTCTTTTTAACTGAATAGGTGCTGAATCAGATAAAGATGATACACCAATTGTTTTTCCTTTCAAATCCCCCAGACTCTTAACTTCCGAGCCGTTTTTTGCATAGAATTTTGTACATCCTCTATGTAATCCTGTAACAAACGAGATTGCAAGTCCATTCGAAATCGGCTGCATGAGAGTACCTGTAAGTCCGTATCCGGCATTAATTTCTCCACTTGTTATCTGTTCAGTTATAGTATCAATATTTGAAGTAACAATATCATATTCCTGCCCTATAGCTTTGAATTCTTCATCAAAATAACCATTTATAATTGCGATATGCACCGGTGCCAGGCATAGACTTTCCTTATTGTTCAGAATTTTTACTTTTTCATATGATAATTTTTTTGAAGAAGCTTTATCCGAACTTTTACCACAGCCTGCTATCAGACTTAAAGCCAGTGTTGTGATTAAAATTATTGATACAATTTTTCTAGTTTTTCTCATTTTAAACATCTCCTTATAAATAATATTCAGGTTCAACATTTTTCCCTGCAAAATCTAAAATTTCAAGTATTCTTGTCCTATATTTCAGGAAATCACTATTTCCTCTCGATCTTGGCCTGCCCAGTTCTATATCTATAATCTGTTCAATTTTTGCAGGTCTGGGTGTCATAACCACCACCTGATCTGACAAATATACAGCTTCATCAACATCATGCGTGACCATAATCATTGTCATTTTCTGCTCTTTCCAGATTTTCAGTATTTCATCCTGCATATTCATTCTCGTAAACGCATCAAGTGCTCCCAGCGGCTCATCAAGAAGCAGAACCTTTGGATGCCCGACTAATGCTCTGGCAAGAGACGCCCTTTGATTCATTCCTCCAGATATCTGATGAGGATAAGCCTTTTCAAAGCCCTTCAGCCCGACCATCTCTATGTATTCATTTACATCATTTTTCTTTTCCTTATATATCCCGCGTGCCTTTAATCCAAATGCAATATTCTTTTCAACAGAAAGCCACGGATATAAATTTGCCTGCTGAAATGCAAATCCTCTTTCATGCCCCGGCTTTGTAACCAGCTCATCATCCAAATATATCTGTCCCTCATCAGGTAAATTAAGACCTGCAATTGCTCTGAGGAGTGTTGTTTTCCCACACCCTGAAGGACCAATGAGTGAAATAAATGAACCTGCTTTTACTGTAAGATTAACATTATTTAATGCTTTCAGAACTGTTCCATCCGGATTAGTAAAACTTTTTGTTACATTATTTATTTTAATTTGTCCTACCATTTAATCACTCCCTTCTGCCATATCAAAATATGGTCTTTAGCTTTAAATAACAGGGTGATAATCAGGTTACATAAAACAGCCAGTAAAATTAGTCCTGCATAAACATTTGCATACAGCATCATGCTCTTCTGCCAGTTAAGATACCAGCCTATACCCGACTTACATCCAAACATTTCAGCTGTAACTAATGTTACAAATGAAGAGGTAGTAGCATAAAAAACTCCTAAAAACACATTTGGCAGAGCAGCCGGAATTCCAACTTTAAAAATTTTATATATTTTTCCTGCACCTAATGTATCCGCAACTTCAAAGTATGCCTGCTGTACATTCTGAATCCCATTACTTGTCATAACCGAAATCGGAAACCAGACCGCCAGGGCAATCATAAAAACTGCTGCCTGATACGATGTGCTAAACAGTGAGAGTACAAGCGGAGACCACGATGTCGGTGGAATTGGACCGATAATTTTTGTAAGCGGATTAATCCAATAAGAAAACTTTTTACTGAATCCTACAAATATACCGGTAAAAAATCCAAGAATTCCCCCAATCGCAAATCCAATTAACAGCAATTTTCCTGAGCTCATAACACACTCACCAAGTAAAACCCTGTCATTAACAAAGGCACCGAATATCCTGTCCAGTGACGGAAAAAACAATACCGGTAATAAAGCAAGTTTGCCACAGATTAAATTAATGGCATTTATCAATAGCAATCCTCCTGCGAATAACGGAGCCTTCTCTTGAAATTTAAAATCCAGTTTCTTTACAAAAAAAGAACATGTATAAATAATTATTATTAATCCGCCTATGATATATAAGAAATATAAAAAATACGGCTTATCTGCCATAGGCTGTTTTATACTGTTTGGAATCAAAATTTCCACAACGACTGCCAGTATCCACGAAATAAGTATCGTTATTTTCTTTAATTGTTTTACCAACACTTAACACCTGTTATGAAGTGACCTTTGTCAAGTGTAAATTACAAAAATCACCACAAACTTTTCCTTTCATTAAATTTTAACACTGGGTGCAGAGGTAGAACCT
>CACWRR010000049.1 GCA_902763335.1 uncultured Lachnospiraceae bacterium
ATTGTCAAGAGTTTTTTGATAAAAAAGTGGGGGATTTTATAAAAAATGGAATCTGAAAGCCTTATAGAATGGGGCTTAGAGATTCCGAGAGATTATAAAAACATTACGGAGGAAAAAATAATGCCTAAGACAAGAGGAGAATCAATATTTTTTACAGCTATTACCGCATGGATGATGGTCTATGTTATGACTTTATATAACGCAGTACTAGCAATGGGAAGTTTCACAAATACCACATTTTTAATCGCTCTTAAAGGAATGTGGATAGAATATATAATTATTGCAATCATAATAAACAGTCTGGGGGTATTACTTATGCTTCAGTCGGGTTCAGGAATATCCGCAATATCAAGTGTACCTTATGCATTTAGTTTGTATTTTAATCTGGCACTGTCAAGTACTGTTCCTGAACCGATAACTCTCTCCTCAGGCAATCCTGATAATTTTATTGCTACCTGTGTTAATATAATTGATTTGAATATTGAAACATTTTTGTGCACAAGGTCAAGTCTTGTCTCTCCCGGTTTCTGTCCGGCTCCTGCCGATACAATTATGATTGCGGCATCGGCTGCATCATCATAATCACCTGCATATATTTTCATCGGTCTGGCAAATGGAATTCCATGACTGATATCCATAGCCTCACCTTCTGCCTTATTTTTATCCGCATCAATAAGCACGATTTCTGTAAACAATCCACTCTGCATAAGCGCAAATACAGATGCAGAACCCACAAAACCACAGCCTACCATTACTGCTTTCTTTGGATTCACTGTTACTTTGCTCATTTATATCATCTTCCTTTCTAATCATTTCATTTTCCCATAATTGAAATATACTTCATATCAGGAATTATTCCTAATATGGAGTATATATTAGTAACACTTTTTTGTCAACGTTTAAAATAAATCAAGCATATTATCCAGATACATTTTTTCCCTTACATGTATCTGATACTCCGGCTTAGTCATATAATACAGAATAAATTCAAGTATCAAAGCACTGCCAAGGCCTCTTCCTTCAATTTTAAAATTAGAAAATCCTATTGGCATATATACATTTCTAATATCATTTACGCTGATGAATCCCGGATTTGCCATTGCCTTAGAAAAACTATAACCGTTACCCACATCAGGTGCAGTACACTCATGGTCCGGGCAGTTTTCATCAAGATTTTTGCGACTGACATTCTCATAACATTGTTTCCTGTCTTTACATCCAAACCAGCAACATTCGTTACACAAAAATTCCAATTTATCTTTCTGCTTTTCAGACAGTGCATCCAATTTATCAAACACTTTATTAAGACGAAAATCCGGCACAACATAAAGAAAATCATTTCTGTTTAATTCACTTACAAACTGCCCAAAGTCTGTAATAACCTTTGTGGTAGAAGAAACCAAATATAGTCCCGGATAATTTATTTTCAAATATTCTGTCAGCAAATCCGAGTGCACAATTACTCCATTTTGTTTTTCTCCGGATTTCTCAAACAAAGCGCAAAGTTCATTACACTTTTTGTCTGTGAGATGTTTTCTCTCAAGCAGTGAGTTGCTGAATGTAAGCCTTGCTGATATCCCATATTCACGCATCAGTGCCAGAACCTCTCCTGCGTCACGATTTCCAAAAGAAGTACGTCCGCCACCCCAGATACATTCTTCCGGTGCACCGTATACCGAGCCTATGTCACACCAGTCATAAAAGTATTCCCTATGCTCACGAAATATCGGCAAAAACATATGATACAATTCATAAAATTCAAACAATCCGGGAAGATGGTAGTATGCCGTGCCTTCTTTTAATTTATCTAAATCCATATCATCACTCTCTGTCCTTCTTATGAATATAACATACAATAAATATACCTCGCTGTCAGCCGTTTTGATATACTCATTTTCTTCATTGAAATATCCATAAATTTTCTATATAACATATCCATTTTCTTTATCTCAGTATTATCACAACTTTTATAAAAAAACGTCACCATAACAATATTATAAAACCATTCCCACTCATCTGCCGGTATCTGCGTCCAAACCTTTTCTAAAGTATCCAGTGCAGACTCATCATATGGTTTCTTTATATCTGTTCCACTCATTTTTGTTATTTTAAGTATTGAACTATATATTTCTGAAACAACCTTTGTATGCATCGACTGACTTTTATAACGCATAAGATGCCTTATCCTTCTGATTTTTCCTGCTCTTCTTACAAATGCCTGTATGCATATTAAAATAAAACATACTAATACTGATGCAGAAATTATGACTGCCGTTTTTAATCCTGTGGATAAATGTTTCTTCTCAGCCTTATCCGATTTATCCGTTCTATATGATTCAATACTTTCCGGTTCTGTTAAGCTTTCATCTTCACTTCTGCTCACAGATGCTGAAGGTGTATGCTCCTTTGTTATCCACTGCCTGCTGTCACTGTCCCACACTTCGCACCATGCATGTCCCATAGTTCCATCTACCGTTGCCACATATGTTCCATCATCCTGTCTCTCATATGCTGATGCGGGTACTGCATATCCCTCCACATACCGTGCATTAAACCCACTCAACCGATACATCAACACGGCTGTTGTAGCAAAATGTACGCAAAATCCCCTTTTATTTTCAAAAAGAAAATATTCTACAAAGCTCTCTCCCTCCGGTGTTATCCCCGGATTAACATCATACACGGCACGGCTTTCAAGTTCATTACTTATCCACGCTGACAGTGAATCTAATACATCTTTACTCTGATTTTCATCACCTACTTCATTCCAGTTCCAGCACATATTTCTAAGTCGATTATGACCATTTGGAACCTGAGTACAATAATCAAGCAGTTCACTAAACGAAGCGCTTTCCTTAGTCATTTCCCATGAATCATCTGAATATGTAATGCCGTAGGATTCAGGATAATAGACCGTCGATGTCGGCTTTCTTGTTTCCATAACCTCAAACGAAACATTTTCATTCGGTGTAAATGATGACACCTGATCTAAATTTTTCATATCCGCAAATGTCATTTCCTCTTCCGGTTTAGGTGTGTCATTTACCTGCGGTGTTTCTTCCTGCTGTGTATATATTTCATCAACATTCCGGTCTGCCGTAGTCTCAGTAACATTGTTCTCTCTGCCTGTTGATACCGGTTCCTTTTCTATTTTTTCATTCTTCACTGTCGGTGATGTATTATTTTCCTGCTCTCTATCCGTAAAATCTATCTTACTTGCAATTTTGTCCATCACAACGGCTCTGGATTTCATATACCAGCCGTTTTGAACACTCTTCGTCTGCTGCAGCAGATTTCCCGCCACAAAGCAAATCACCGAGGTCACAATAACCGCCACCATGCTCACGGCTAAATCCTTACCTACGCCCATTGATACGGCAAAATATAAAAATACAGTAAGTATCAAAGCCCACACTGACAGTGATTTTGGTAGATATCCTGTAAATGATGACACAAGAAACGGAACTATGGCAATCAGTATGGCTATTAATTTTCCCTTCCTTTTCACCATAACTAACATCCATATCATCAAAACCGGAACTGTCAGAACCACGGCCAATACCGTAGTCATAATCTCACCTCTGATATCACAGAAAAGTAAAAATCTGCTGCCGGCTATTCCATTTTCGTAAACATTTTCATAAGATTTTTGAAGAATACTGAATAACTTCCAGAGCGAATCTGACTGCATATACAAAAATACAGCCGACAAGGCAAGCTCTGCCACTAACGACTTCCATCCCATATACCTGTATGAAAAACAGATTATAAATGTGGAAACGACAACTCCTGTGATAAGCCATCTGCTAAAAAGTCCCGGTGCAAAAACCGAGAAGAACAGATTCCACCACAAAACTGCCATTATAGAAATGCACAAAGAACCAGAAAAACCTTTACTGACAGTATAATCTCTTCCGGTTAAAGTTCTTTTTTCCTTATATATGTGTATGCCACTTTTATTGTGACGCATATAAAAGCCCCCTTTTAATCATACGTTTTTACTACAGGCATAAAAGCTCCTGAATTTCTCCGTCTTTTAATATATTTCCATCCTTGTCTACCGAAATCTCACAGGCAAATTCCTGTCCGCGAAAGCTTTCCTTTCGACAGATTTCTTTATCTTCCTCTTTGGTAAAAGGCTCCATCTCCATCATTCTCCATATCAGCGCATATGTATCTTCCACATTATACACAGGCCATTTAACTATACAGGAATTTTTCTCCTCATACCACGCTGCCATATGAATACAATGCTCCGCAGAAAGAGTAATGCTTAGCGATGCTGTCTTTTTCACTATATTTGAAAATGACTGCGTCAGATTACTGCATTTCCCAAAATCTATCCATATCAGAATGACACATCCGAGAGGAAATCCATGTTCCTTTACCATAAGCTGATTCTCTTTGGCAGTCAGTTTCCAGTGTATATCCCTGACTGAATCCATCGCCCTGTACGGGCGCACCTGATAAAGTTCCGAAGGATCATCACCACGTCTTTCACCGGAATATATTTCACTGTCCGTCTGAAAATCACGGGTTCTTTTTGTAATCTCAAGAGGCATAAGTTCAAATAACGGCATTATATTTATTTCCGCCTTTTTATCACACTTTATCTTTCTGCCAAATATTCCGAAGAAGTCGTAAACTCTTATATATTTAAGTCTGAGTTCTATTGGCCCGCAATATTCAGATACAAAGCTGCACCACACTGTCTTATCCTGTCCTGCAGAGATACTGCAGTATACAGTCTGTTTAGCCTTATGTTTTTTGTCCCATTTATTGCAGAATGTCACGCACATTTTCAGATTTAATGAGCCGATTTTATTAATATTACTTACTGTTATGCCGGCACGAATCTTTTTTCCTTCTTCGCCCATTTCCTGAACACGGTTTAAATTATATCTGACCGACCGTGATAATATAATTAAATAAACTGCCGATATAACAGGATAAATAAGCTCAAAAAGCAATATTCCCGATACCACGGATTCATCAAATATCAGGAAAAGATAAAGCGTACAGATTACTGTCACAACATATCCGATTATTTTCCCTATCATATTATTAAACCTTTTTCATTGTCGGCTGTGGAACAGACTCCATCACCTGTCTGATTAATTCGCTTACCTGTATGTGTCCTACCTTTGCTTTCATGCTTAAAAATATTCTGTGAGATGCAACACATGGAAATACTTCCGTTACATCAGACGGAACAACGTATTCACGTCCGCTTAAATATGCGGTAGCTTTCGCCATAGCCGTAAGTGCCACGGCACCTCTCGGACTTACCCCAAGCTCTACCCATTCATTTTCTCTCGTTGCCTTTGACAGTTCTGATATATAACGGTAAATGCGGTCATGCACATATATTTTCTTCACATCTTCCCTCATGCTTAACAATATGGCGGCATTGAGAACCGGACTTACATTTTCATCCTGCCTTTGAACACTATTTTCACTTCTCTTTAGAATTTCCATTTCCTGTTCAACTGAAGGATAACCCATACTGACACATATCATAAATCTGTCAAGCTGTGAATCCGGAAGAAGCTGTGTTCCCGCAGAACCTACAGGATTTTCTGTAGCAATAACTATAAACGGATTACCGGTTTTGTGTGTTACTCCGTCAACAGTCACCTGCTGCTCCTCCATAACCTCTAAAAGTGCAGACTGTGTCTTTGGCGAAGTACGGTTGATCTCATCCGCAAGCAGCAGATTGCATATGACTGCTCCCGGCTGATATACAAACGCATCTGAAGCCTTTTTATAAACGGTAAATCCGGTAAGATCCGCCGGAAGTACATCCGGTGTAAACTGTACTCTGTTTGCCTTAAGCCCCATGGCTCTGGAAAAAGCAAGTGCCATGGTTGTTTTACCTGTTCCCGGAATATCATCAATAAGAATATGACCTCCTGCCAAAATGGCAGTCATAATACGATACAAAACCGTACGTTTACCTACGACTGCCCTTTCCACTTCATCAATTACACGTTCTGCCAATAATTTTCCTTCATTCATTATACTATCCTCCATTCCGTAGACGCTTTGCGTCGAAGGAACCGCGAGCAAAATCTCAAATTTTGCTCTGCGATAAAAGCTAATTGCGACGCTTGCGGCACAATTAGCCGTATGAACTATCATGCATCGGCGTGATAGTTCATACTATCCTCATTTTAAACTTCCATTTTTTGTAAGAATGCTCTTGTTCTCTCGCTTGATGGATTATCGATTACATCCTCCGGTTTTCCTTCTTCCACTACGACACCGCCGTCCATGAACACTACCCTGTCCGCAACGTTTCTTGCAAAATTTATCTCATGGGTAACTATTACCATGGTCATATTTTCGTTGGCAAGCTGCCTCAACAGTTTCAAAATTCCTGCTGTTATCTCCGGGTCCAATGCAGATGTAGGCTCATCAAAAAATAGTATTCTCGGATTCATGGCAAGTGCTCTTGCTATGGCAACTCTCTGCTGCTGTCCTCCTGACAACTGGCTCGGATAACTGTCTCCCTTCGCCTCAAGTCCTACTTTTTTTAATAATTCTTCCGCTTCCTTTTTCACCTCTGCCTTATCACGTTTCTGCACATGTATAGGTGCATCAGTTACATTTTTCATAACAGAATAATGCGGAAACAGATTAAAATTCTGAAACACAAGTCCATAACTGCTCTTTAACTCAGCAAGCTGGCTTTTACCTGCATATCTTGTTTTACCTTCTTTATTAAGTGTTGCACTTTTTCCACATATTTTAAGTGTGCCTTCGTCCATTTTCTCAAGCAGTGTTGCACATCTTAACAATGTGGATTTTCCTGAGCCTGACGGTCCGATAATGGCAACAACTTCTCCTTCTTCTACATTTAAAGATATATCTTTAAGAACTTCAAGCCCATCAAAAGATTTCTTTACATGACTTAATTCCAATAACTTCATATGAGCCTCCCTTTTAGCTGTAATACTGCATTTTCTTCTCTATAAGTTCCATCACCCATGCCACAATAAAGTTAAATATGTAATAGAACACTCCTGCTACCACAAGCGGCAAAATGCTGGCATTTGATGCAGCAACCTGCTTTGCCAGTGTAAACATTTCCGTATACGCAAGTGCAAATGCAAGTGAAGTATCCTTAACAAGGGTTATTACCTCATTTGTAACAGGTGGCATAACTCTCTTAACCATCTGTGGGAATATTATCTTTGTAAATGTCTGAGATTTCGTATATCCCAGCACATATGCAGCCTCACGCTGTCCATTCGGTATTCCCTCTATACCTGCTCTGTAGATTTCAGCAAAATATGCCGCATAATTGAGCGAAAATCCAATGATAACAGCATAAAATCTATATGAATATGACATTGATATTCCAAACAGATAATATGGTCCGAAGAATACCACAAGAAGCTGAAGCATAAGCGGTGTTCCACGCATTATTGATATGTATATTTTTGCAATCCACCTTACTATCCTGCTTTTTGACATTCGGATAAATGTTACAAGCAGTCCGAGCGGCATTGAGAAAACCAGTGTCAATACAAATATTGCAAGTGTAGCTGCCATACCTGATGAAAGCTGACCAATGATATCCGTAACCTTAGCAGCCATATCCTTCTTCTCTACATCCGTATCCTCATTTTTCATAACAGTATCGGAGCCTTCTTTTCCAAGTGATACTGATTCTTCAAGTCCCCATTCGGTTGCTATGCTGTCAAATGTTCCGTCGGCAAGCATATCATTCAACGTTGCCTCTACTTTGTCTCTAAGTTCTTTGTTTCCCTTTTTAAAACCGATTCCATACTGTTCTGTTGAAATATGCTCATCAAGAATCTGATATTTGTCTCCTCTTGCCTTTATCTCATATCTTGATACACCTATATCCATACATATGGCATCAGCAACCCCCGCCTCGAGATTCATAAATGCACTGTTATAATCAGACACCTGCTGCAATGACTTGAAACTCTTTGCAAGTTCAAGATTCTGCTCCTCTGCGTCATCACCTGTGAGTGCTGCAAGCGCTGAAGAATCCGCCTGAACGATAACAATCTTTCCTGCAAGGTCGGATAACTCATTTATCCCGGAATCCTTTCTCACTACAACCACCTGTGAATTGTCCACATAAGCTGAGGACCATGTATAATCATTTTCCCTGCCATTCATGGTAAATCCGTTCCATATACAGTCAATAGAACCTGAATTAAGTTCCATATCCTTGGAATTCCATTCTATCGGCTGTTTTACCAGTTCCCATCCGTTTCTGTCACATACCTCCTGTGCCAGCGACAGGTCAAATCCTACATACTCACCATTTTCATCCTTATATCCATAAGGCGGAAACTCCGCATCAAAACCTACAATAAACTTCTTCTTATCCGCAAGACTCTCTTTTTTTGTTTCCTTTTTTCCACAGGCTGTAAATATTCCGCCTACAAGTGACATCACGAGGATACACAGTATAAGCCTTTTTAAAATATGCCTGCTCCATTTTTTATCAATCTTCATCTCTTTCTCCATTTCATTTTATCATTGTAATCTACACTGCACAGATGTAATTCATTATAACACAAGCCCCCTTACATTGATAGCATTACATGAAATTTTCGTGCATTATTCCACACATTTGCGCATATAATCCTTATTGATAAATATTCCCATGGTAAAAAATACATATAAAATTGAATTTGGAAATTACAACTAGTATAATATGTAACTGTTTAGACGTGTAACTCTAAATAATTGCAATATATAATTGCGAAATTTCAGATATTCTACGTTGTGCAAAGTTACAAACTGCATAAGCGACATTCTGAGGCGGCCGGTACTTAGCAGCTGTCTTTTAGCTGCTTATGTACCGCTGCCAGCCGAAGATAGTGCAAACGTGTGAGCGTTGCAGTTTGTAACTTTGCACAAGCCACTATAAAATCTGGCAGATTTTGCAATACCATATATTGTGTTTGACTGATGTCCATTTTGACACATGAATGAAAATATTTAGGTGGAGTAATGTATACAAGTGACATACAGGCAGTATCATCTGCTGCATCAAACAAAGCTGAATTGTGCAATAAACACCCAGACAAATTTATAGTCCGCTCGGTGATGGCAGGTTTTTATATCGTAGTGGCAACGCTGCTTTCAAACGTAACCGCAGCCGTGTTATACCCTACCGCACCGGCCGCCGGAAAGATATTAAGTTCACTGTTATTTTCAATTGCCATAATACTTATAGTGTTCATTGGCGGTGAACTTTTTACTGGAAATAATATGACCATGACTATAGGATTGTTAGATCATTCATGCAGTATAAAAGGCTTATTAAAAGTCTGGATTGTAAGTTATATTGGAAATTTTGCCGGAGCATTTATATTATCATCCATTGCTGTAGCAAGCGGGGCTTCAAGACAGATTCTGACCGAATATTTTGAAAGCTTTATATATGCCAAGCTTTCCATACCACCATCAGAATTGCTGTTAAGAGGAATTATGTGTAACTTTCTTGTATGTCTTGCGGTATGGACAGGCACACGAATGAAATCCGAAAGCGGAAAACTTATAGTTATGTTTCTCGTTATCATGTCATTTGTCATATCAGGATTTGAACACTGCATAGCAAACATGAGTACATTTACCATCGCATACCTTTTAGTTGACGGAATATCACTTTCCCTCATACTTAAGAGCATGTTCTTTGTAACTATCGGAAATATAATAGGCGGAGCACTTCTTCTTGCTGTTCCCCTAAAATACATTAGTGGCGATAAATAACTTATCGCCACCCGCAAATTCTATTTCTTATATTTTAGTCAGCCAAAAGACTCTCAAGCTTTTGATTCGCATCTTCAAAATTTTTAAACACTATTCCATGCATTCCTGCCTTTACGGCACCTTCTACATTATCTTCCCTGTCATCTATAAATACACATTCATTCGGATTCAGGTTGTATGTATCAAGAAGAATTTTGTATATTTCAGGCTCCGGTTTTACCGACTTTACAAATGCTGATACAACCTTGCCATCGACATTTTTGACAAACTTCATTCTCGTCTCGCTGTGAAGCAGAAAATAGCTTCGCGGATAATTTGACAGAAGATATACCCTGTATCCTCTGGATTTCATATCGTCTATCCATTTTTCCGAATAATCAAATGCCTCCACAAGCATTTCTTTTCCATCGTCAAAAAATTTCCTGATGGCATCTTTGTATTTTGGAGATTCTTCTATCATTTTCCCTATGACTTCTTCCTCATCCATAACACCTCTGTCAAGTTCTGCCCACCACCTGCTGCCTACGGTGGCTGCCAGTACATCATTCACTTCTGTTTCATCCACACCGATATACCTTACGGATGCCTCCGGCATAAATTTTACAAGTACATCTCCAATGTCAAATACAATATTCTTAATCATGCTCTTCTATACTACCAGCCTTTCTTCCTGACGGTCTGTATACTACAAGTGCTATAAATATAAGCACTGCCGTTATCGCAAGACTCACCGGATACGCTGTCATAATGGTCTTAAATGTTCTGTGTTTTGGAAATACCGTGTATATCCAGAATATTCTCACTCCACACACACCAAGTATGGTCAGCATTGCAGGTGCAATGGATATTCCAAATCCTCTCAGATATCCAGACATATTCTCATACAGCATACTGAATATGTACGCTGAGAATATCATCACAAGTCTCAGATAACCCAGTTCTATAACCTTCGGATTACTGTCAAATATTGATAATAACGCCCTGCCGGAAATAAGTATAATTACTATTAACGTCGCTGACGCTATTGCATCTTCTATTATACACAATATAAGTGTTTTTCTGCAACGTTTTAATTTGCCCGCTCCAAAGTTCTGTCCGGTAAATGTAGCACATGCCTGACTGAATGAATTCAGCATATAATAAGCAAATATTTCAAGGTTAAATGCTGCACTTGACGCAGCTATAACTACAGTTCCAAGACTGTTTATCGCACCCTGTATGACTATATTTGCAAATGCAAAAACCGCACTCTGTATTCCTGCCGGAAGTCCGATTCTCATGATTTTTGCAAAGCTTATCCTATCCATTTTCAATTCACTGACATCAACTTTTATATCTTTGTCTGTGTGCATAAGTTTTATAAACAGAACTGTCGAACTGACTACATTAGAAATAACTGTAGCTATTGCAACTCCATTTACATTCATTTTAAAGCCAATTACAAAGAGCAGATTCAATATAACATTCAAAACACCGGATATGGCAAGTGCCTGCAACGGAACCTTTGTATCACCGATACTCCTGAATATTGCCGCCTCAAAATTGTATAACAGAATTGCCGGCATTCCTATAAGATAAATCCGTATGTAAAGAAGTGCATATGGAAATACATCCTCCGGTACATTAAGTACCTGTAGCAGACTTCCTACACCGATTTCTCCCACTACAGCCACAAGTATTCCACCGAGAACAGCCATAAGTACAGAAGTGTGCACCGCCCTTCGAATGGTATTTTTATCATTCTGTCCTACGGCATTTGCTATGACAACATTTGCTCCAAGTGCTATACCTATGAAAAGATTCAGTATAAGTCCGATTATGGAACTGTTTGCTCCAACCGCAGCCACATATGCGGTGCTGTTCGCTCCAGTAAAATTACCGACAATGGCAATATCGGAAGCGTTAAACAACTGCTCAAGTATTCCTGTGGCAGCCACCGGAAGTGCATACTGCGGAAGCTTGTTCCATATCGAACCGTTCAGCATATCCATTTTCTCTGTTTTCTGTTTCAAAATTCTCACCTTCGTATTTAAATATTATGTAGCAGTTACATATTACCACAAATTTTTGAAAATGAAAATTTTTATATAATACTCATAAACCACTCAACAGTTTTCGGATCATGATGAGAGAAAAACAGACTTTCTCCTGTATCTAATGCCTCAAGCTTTTTCATTTCATCTTCATTTAATTCAAAATCAAATATGTCAAAATTCTGTTCCATTCTATCCTTGTGAACTGACTTCGGAATAAGAACAACACCGCTCTGCAATAAAAATCTTAATGCAACCTGTGCGGCTGTTTTTCCATATTTAGCACCTATCTCCTTGAGGGCAGGAGTATTGAAATAATCATTTTTTCCTTCAGCAAACGGTCCCCATGACATAATCTGTGTTCCGTTTTTCTTCATGTATTCCTTTGCTACTTTCTGCTGCTGGAATATATGTGTCTCCACCTGATTGACCGCCGGTTTAACTTCACTGAAATGAACTATATCTAAATATCTGTCAGGATAAAAGTTTGATACACCTATTGCCCTGACTTTTCCCGCCTTGTATGCCTCTTCCATTGCACGGTAACTTCCATAATAATCTCCAAAAGGCTGATGAATTAAACATTTCCCAGCCAACCCTTACAAGAAATATGCAGCATGTAGAACGTGATTTTGGTGTGCCTCTCTTTATACGCGGAAAGAATAAGCTTGAACTTAATGAAACGGGAATAGAAGCCGTCAGATATGCAAAAAAACTTCTGGATGAGGAGAAGAATTCTATCAGAATGGTACAGCAGTTTGACAAAAACAGACGCACGATAATTGTTGAGTCATGTGCGCCTGCTCCTCTATGGGTATTGCTCCCAAAACTTTCTTCTAAATTTCCTGATAACACTATTTCATCTAAACTTCACCCGATAGATGAGATTATATCCGATACAGAATGTGGCAGATGTGATATTGGAATACTTCCATTTTCATATGATTCGCCTGACTTATGCTCAAAGCCATATCTGAGCGAAAGTCTGTCTGTATGCATTCCTTTATCTCACCCTCTGGCAAGCCGCCAAAAGCTGACATTCTCTGATTTAAACGGTTTCAACTGTCTTCTTCGCGATGAAATAGGCTTTTGGACCGAACTCTGCCGAAACAAAATGCCGGCATCAAAGTTTCTTATTCAGACCGATGCATCAGAATTAGATGAGCTTATACGAACCTCCACATTATTCTGTTTCACCACTGAATTCGGTAATCCATCCGGTGGTTTATTTAACAACAGAGCCATAATACCGGTGACAGACAGAGAGGCAAATGTTACGTATCATCTTATAGGGAAAAATTTGGAATGTTATCTATAATTTTTCGATTTTACAATTATGTTTCTTAGACTTTTTATCATAGTTGATACCAACAAGCAAAATATCCCCTTTAAACTGTTCAAGCATATTTGAATAATTCTTTGATTTTATTTGCTGTATTGCAGTTTCTGCACTCTTATTCCACTTCAATTCAACAACTAAAGCCGGATAATCGTGTGCATACTCAGCCTTCGGAATAAACACAAAATCAGCAAATCCTTTCCCTGTAGGAAGTTCTCTGACCGGTTTAAAATAATATTGCATTGCACTCAGATACGCAATCGACAATACACTGCTTAATGAATTCTCATTATTATATTGAATTGTTGAAACATACTCCATATGAATTTTTTCAATTTCTAAAGCTACCTTTTTTTCATCCATATCCAATGTAGCTTCAAGCAGAGCATCTGATTGCACTTTAAATTCAAAGAATTCATTCCACGCCCTTTCTTCGACAGCATCAACAAACTCGCTGCGGATTTCCTCATTTGGTATATATGCCATATGACTTTTTGAATCATATGCCAAATATCCCAAATGTATAAGTAATGTCATCACATCGTCCTTATTTTTAAATGTCAGCATGTCATTCTGATATGACTTTGTCCTTACATTAACACTTCCACCTGATATCATAGTAATAATATCCTTTTTCAACCCATCAAAATCCATATTAATTAACGGAACAATAGCTTCATATGTTCCCGTCTGTGACCAATAGCTCTGAAATTCTCCACGCTGCATAACACTTACCACCGCTTTGGGATTATATATATGGTGTCCTGCCAGCATGTATCCATCATACCATCGTTTTACTTCCTCATAATTTTTATTATACTTCTCACACAAGTCATTTACTTCTTCTTCTGTAAAACCAAAATACGGTGCTAAAACTCCGGCATCAATCATTGTAAATTCGTCAAAATTATTCAATGCTGACTGTGTTTTAACTTTTTTTATAGGTAAAATTCCCGTTAAATATGCAAGATGTATAAATTTTGTCGGTTCACTTCCCTTAAACATTCCACGCAAAAAATTAATATATTCATTTTGAACCACCTGATTTGTCGCTTCATCACGAATTAAAACATCCCATTCATCTATAATAACAATAAACTTTTTCCCTGTTTCATTATTAATATTTGACAATGCTCCATAAGCGGTTCTCACCCCTTCCAATGAAACATCCGGATAGTTCTGTTTCAATTCCTTTATAATATTTTCATTAATATATCCTACAGTTGCATCCGCTGAACCGGCATCCATTCTGCACCACTGCACATCAAAATGAATTACATCATAGCTATTAAGGTGCTGTTTAAATTCTACATCTCTGCCAATTTCAAGATTTTCAAACATCTTCTCCGAACTGCAGCCCCTACTATAATATGCAACAAGCATATTCGCTGCGACAGATTTTCCAAATCTTCTTGGACGGCTATTACATATAAACGCCCTGTCTTTATCCATAGCACTGTTTGTATATTTTATAAGTCCCGTTTTATCCACATATATATCCGAATTAAGTGCAACCTGAAATGCACTGTTATCAGGATTTACAAATCTTCCCACTAATCACAGACTCCTTTCCTATAATACTTTCGTTTCATTCCTATAATTACTAGTAATTTTATCATTTACACATCGAAAAGGCAAGCTTACACAGTGCTATGCATTTTATTAAACATCATAATTTATATATAAATCCAAAATTCTTTTAATTATAAATTGTATTATACATATTATTTATATCATTATATCTAATTAAGCACAAATAACTCCACCACTTAATGTGGTGGAGTTCATAACATACAGTCATTATTTTAAATAATATCCTATATTATCTTTTCTTGTAATGTTTGCATTCCTTTACTTCATCTGGATCCTCATATGTACGATAGTATTCACAATACCACTTATATCCATTTCTTTCAGTAGGATCTACATACTTACATTCCTTACACTTACAATAATATTCCTCGCTCATAGTATCCTCCTAACATTCTTTAATTACCAAAACAATATAATCAGAATATAATTCACAGTTTATCGAATATTCTACTAAACTGTTTGCAATAATATTCTTACTATTATCAAGAAGCATCATACTTTTATAATACATTTTAAAACGCTCATTATTAAGAAGAATGTTGGAGTCTAAATAAAGGCGATAAGACTTTGTCCCTGTTTCATATCCCATGGAATATATTTCAAATTCTTCAACAAATTCTTCATTACGTAAAATATCAAAACCTTTTATTCTTGCATATTTTGCACAACATGGAATTTTATTTGCAAATGATGTTCTTTTTTTTCTAAAAAACATTTTCAACCTCCCATTATTCTTTAATTTAATTACTGTTTATACCAATAGATTACACCCCCCTAATTTGTCAAGCCTTATTTTGTTATAGTGTTGATCTTACAACATATAAATACAATTCATGATTTTATTTTTTCATCAGCTTAAACAAAAAAAATAAGGGCATTCAACAAAATGTGTATGTATAATAAAAACACCCCACATACACGACACATCATCGTGTATGCAGAGTGCTCATTATATGCAAATTATTTAATTCATCTTCTTTCCAGATTAAACAATCCGTATATTTCATCATAAATGCCACTCAGTTCATCTTCAGTTTCATCTATCGCATATACTTTATCATCTACACTGATATATTCACCCTGAAGAGAAACTGTCATTTTATTACCGGATTTATCTTTAAACTCCAATGCCGTGAAACCATATATAGTCTGATAATCATCCGTATTTGCCTCTTTCACGTCAACATTTTCTAACAGACTTACTAATGATTTGATAGTATCTTTATCATTTGCCACTTTTTCTTTGCCTACAAGTTTTACATCAGTAATGTTCTCCGTTTTCATATGAAGAGATACTTTATGTGCTATCGTCTCCTGCGTACTACTCTGAAGCACTGACATTTCATACAATTTTGCACCTCCAACCGCATCATTGCATGCAAATGCCAGCATTCCAATCATTGTGTAAACTAATACCTGATTTCTCATCTGATCAGCTCCTTTTATTCTTTATTCTATTACAATTGTTATATTATAAAGAATTCAAGTAGCTCCTCGACACATTATTTAACCACTTACGATTCTTATATATACATGTTATCACTCACATTTTAATGTGTCAATGCATGATTCCATTCTAGAAAAGGTCAGCCAGTTTTTTCCAAAAGCTTTTCTTCTCTGTCTCTTTTTTCGTCTCCTCAGCCTTATCCTGTTTCTTTATTGCCTGCCCTTTTATAACAAACTGTACTGATTCAACATTTCCGTTTTTCTCAGAAACAAATGAGACTGTGTCCGTTCCTTTTCCTGATATGGAATCTACCATTTCATCTATGCTGTCCTCAACTTTCGTGTCCATATCCGATGTTTCATTGTAGAATTCCAATGTTCCTTTGTTTAACTCTGTTGCTCCACTGTCTAATGACGCTATACCTTTTGCAAGCTCTGTCGTTCCCTGTTTTAAACTTCCTGCTCTCGTCACCAGATTTTTACTTCCGTAAGCCAGAGTCCCTGCTCCATCTACAAGATTTGAATATCCGGCAACTATTGCTGCCACTCCATCTGTATAATCATCTATGCCCGAATCAAGTGTTTCATAACTTTTATCTAATTCATCAAGTCCTTTGACAAGTGTTGCTGTACCTTCCGTTACACACTCCATATATTTTTCCACTCCCGATATGGCAGCATTATTTCCTGTGAGCAGTGTAACAATGCCACTCAGACTTGTTATCTGATTTTCCAATTCTGTCACCTTTGATGCATAGTCAGGAATGTTTTCATAATGTGGTAAAGGAGTTTGACCTTAACTGCATATACGATTCTGTTGGCCGCGATGAACTCAAACGCTTTTTCTACAACGATTTTATAGGCGTAGTTGATTCTATGATAAGAAGCACGGAAAAACAGCTGGATATAAATATTCCTAATGAATTCCGCAGCTTTTTGTGCGATTTTTATACCGAAGGAATTGCCGGAATGTTGATTAACCTGTTTCAGCATCCGGACAAATATATAAAAACGGACTTGCTGAAATATTTATCTGTTATTATTAATAATTCAATTCCGGCTGCTATTTTAAATAAAACGGTTGTATAAGTAATTTTATTTCTCAATTTATTGTTAAAACTTGTTGACTTATATCTAATATGTGATATTATTTATATATCTTATCATCTTTATGTTGCATTGTTTTCTATTTTATGTTGTTTTTTGTATATGCTTAACATTGTGCAAATTTATAGGCTGCAACGCTCACACGTTTGCACAAGCCTGATTAAAACTGAACAATTACACAACACCTGACCTATAAAAGCCAAAAAGGAGACCTATGATAAATAACAGATTAAAAGACTATTTTCCGATCATAAGAGAACGGGAAGATATAAGAAACGAGATTAACAACACACCGAAACTGTATGAACTGTTCAGCGAATGGAACCCAAAGCAGCAGGAAATGTTTCTGGATTTCTGCAGTGGAGTTAAAGGGGCAAAACTTTTGTATGATTCATTTTTCAAGGAGATTATGAGTCCTGAATATGCTCCCGAA
>CACWRR010000050.1 GCA_902763335.1 uncultured Lachnospiraceae bacterium
TGATAAAAGAAGCGATGCCGTCCATAGAAAAAGTACGACTTGTAAATTCAGGAACGGAAGCTACGATGAGTGCAATAAGAACGGCAAGAGGTTATACCGGCAGAGATTATATAATAAAGTTCAAGGGAAATTATCACGGACATTCGGACGGACTGCTTGTGAAGGCAGGATCAGCGGCACTTACTACATCGGTGCCTGACAGCGCCGGAGTTCCAAAGGCATATACCAGGAATACACTGGTGGCACTTTACAATGATACTGAATCAGTGAAAAATCTTATGGAAGAATATGGTGACAATGTTGCGGCGATTATAGTAGAGCCTGTGGCAGCCAACATGGGAGTGGTACCTCCGGCACCGGGATTTCTACAGTTCTTGCGTGATATTACAGAAAAATATGGTGCCGTACTCATATTTGATGAGGTAATAACAGGATTTCGTCTGGCATATGGAGGAGCACAGGAAAGATTTGGTGTTACACCTGACATGACAACCCTCGGAAAAATTATAGGTGGCGGTATGCCGCTTGCAGCCTATGGCGGAAGCAGAAAGATAATGGATAAGGTATCACCGGAGGGACCTGTATATCAGGCGGGAACCTTATCAGGTAATCCGATAGCCACGACAGCCGGAATAGAAACCTTAAAAATATTAAAGGAAAATCCGGGATATTATGATGAACTTGAAAAGAAGACAAAACGTCTTGCACAGGCATATAAAAACAGGGCCGAGAAACATGGAGAACATATAAGTGTCAATCAGATAGGTTCACTTATGTCTGCATTTTTCACAGACAGGGATGTAACTGATTATGACAGTGCAACATCATCTGACCTGAATAAATATTCTGAATATTTTGGATATATGCTTGAAAATTGTATATATGTGGCACCGTCGCAGTATGAATCAATGTTTGTATCAGTAGCACATACAGATGAAGATATAGAAAAAACATGTAGTATAATAGAGGACTAAAACATTGGGTATACAGTTACTATGTATCAGTCACAAATCTGCTCCTGCCGGTATCAGGAGCAAATTTGCGTTTGATGAAGATAAACAGTTAAATATTCTGAAATTACTGACAGATACACCTGAAACAGAGGAGGCTGTGGTTATTTCAACCTGTGGAAGAACAGAAATATATTGCAGTGGTAATGAACCGAGAAAAATATTTTCTTATATTCAGGATATATTGGTAAAAATGTCGGGGATAGATGATTCTGAAATATCTGATTATATACTGAGATTTCAAGATAAAAGTGCGATGCATCATCTGTTTATGGTGGCAGCAGGACTGGATTCGGAAGTATTGGGAGAGGACCAGATACTCGGACAGGTTAAGGATGCATATAACACAGCAAGGGAGAATGGATACTGTCATTCGCTTTTTAATGCAATGTTTCAGACAGCCATAGCTGCCGCAAAACGGGTAAAGACAGATACAATGCTCTCAAAATCATCTGTTTCCACCGCATCTCTTGCGGTTAAGCAGTCAGTAAACAGCTTTGGGTCACTTAAGGATAAAAATGTAATGATTATCGGTGCATCGGGAAGTATCGGAAATATAGTGCTAAGAGATATGTTAAGTATAAGCGGTGTAAATGTGTATGCTACCGTCAGACATACAGTACCTGCCATAGGTGTGTATCAGTCAGAGCTTATAAGAGATAAAGCAAGGAATATATCGTATGATACAATCCCTTACCATGACAGATATGAGTGGGTTGACAGAATGGATGTGATAATAAGTGCTACATCAAGTCCGCATTATACCATAACCGCTGCCAGATTTAAGGATGCGGTTCATACAGTTAAGAAAAGAGTATTTTTTGACCTTGCTGTACCGTTTGACATAGAACAGGCGATATCGGATATAGAATATTGTGAATGTTATTCGATGGAGGATATAGAAAGACTTGCCCGTCACAATAACAGCATGAAAATAAACAGTGTGCCGGAGGCGAGAGAAATCCTGTCGGAATATGAGGATAAATTTATTAAGGATCACCTGTATGCACAAAACATGGAACTGTTTGGAAAATTCAAAGAAAATGTAAGCAGTGCATACAAAGAAGGCAAAGGTGACAGATACGTTGACAGTTTTCTTGCAACAGTGAAAAAGGAAAGCAGTGCATCGGAATATGAGACATTTGTAAAAATATTCCATAAATTTTCAGAAAGGATATGATAACATGATAAGCAGACCGAGAAGATTAAGATATAATTCTACATTAAGAAAAATGGTAAGGGAAACAAGAATGGATAAATCCTCACTCATTTATCCTATGTTTGTCAGAGAGGGTGAAAATATTGTTGAAGAAATTCCGTCAATGGCGGGACAGTACAGATACAGTGTTGACCGGCTGCCGTATAAACTTGAGGAGCTTGAGCGTGCAGGAGTGACAAGCGTTATGTTATTTGGAATACCTGATAAAAAAGATGAGCTTGGAAGCGGTGCTTATGCACAGGACGGAATAGTACAGAAAGCACTTGAGAGTGTGGTTAAGAGGTTTCCCGATATGTATTTTATAACGGATGTATGTATGTGTGAGTACACTTCCCATGGACACTGCGGAATGTTAAAAGGACATGATGTGGATAATGATGCCACGCTGGAACTTCTGGCAAAGACTGCATTATCACATGTTCAGGCAGGGGCAGATATGGTTGCACCGTCTGATATGATGGACGGAAGAGTTCTGGCTATAAGAAACAGACTTGATGAAAATGGTTATGAGGATATTCCCATAATGTCATATGCCGTTAAATATGCCTCTTCATTTTATTCTCCATTTCGTGATGCGGCAGGCTCAGCACCTTCATTTGGAGACAGGAAATCATACCAGATGGATTTTCACAACAGAAGAGAGGCTTTAAAAGAGGCACTTACGGATGTTAAAGAGGGAGCAGATATCATTATGGTGAAACCGGCAATGTCGTACCTTGATATAGTGCGTGAGGTATATGACAGTGTGAACGTACCTGTTGCCGCATACAGTGTAAGCGGGGAATATGCCATGGTGAAAGCCGGGGCAGAAGCAGGGGTGATAGATGAAGAAAAAATAGTATGTGAGATGGCAGCATCTACATACAGGGCAGGGGCATCCATATACCTGACATATTTTGCAGAGCAGATAGCAGAATATATGGATAAAGGTTTAATAGGATAATTTTAGAAAACACTTGACAAATACTGTCAGGTGTTTTATTATCTTAAAAAACATACTAAACAGATATGAAATATATACATAGTATGAAAAGATGATACAGGTTTGTATAGAATTTTATATATGACAGGAGTGAATCTGGTGAAAAGAAGAATAAGAAGAGTAATGACGATTGGAATTGCACTTATGGGCATAATGATGATGACAGCATGTGGAAACATTGTAGATGCAGAAAACTCGTCAAAAGTTGAACTGATAAATGTATCTTACGATCCCACAAGGGAATTTTTTGAATCTTATAACAAAATCTTTACAAAACATTGGAAGAAGATTAGCGGACAAGATGCTACAATAATACAGTCACATGGAGGTTCAGGAAAGCAGGCACTTGAAGTTGTAAACGGACTTGAGGCAGATGTGGTGACACTGGCACTTGAGTATGATATAGATGCCATTGAAAATGAAGGAATGATTGATGAGGGATGGATAGATGAATATGACAATGACAGTTCACCTTATACATCAACGATAGTATTCCTTGTGAGAAAAGGAAATCCTAAAGGTATAAAGGACTGGGATGATCTGACTGAGAAAAATGTCGGAATAATTACTCCTAATCCTAAGACATCCGGAGGAGCAAGATGGAATTACATGGCGGCATGGGCGTATGCAGATGAGAAGTATTCAGGTGATGAGGATAAGATGAAAGATTTCATCAGTAAAATTTATGGAAACGTGCTGGTACTTGATTCGGGAGCCAGAGGAGCAACCACTTCATTTGTGGTAAACGGACAGGGCGATGTGCTGATTGCATGGGAGAACGAAGCATATCTTTCAATGCAGGATTATCCGGGAGAGTTTGAGATAGTAACTCCGTCGGTAAGTATTCTGGCACAGCCTTCGGTGGCAGTTGTCGATTCGGTTGCGAGATATAAAGGAACTGAAAAGGCGGCGGCTGAATACATAAATTATCTTTATTCCGATGAAGCACAGAGAATAGCAGCAGACAATTATTTCAGACCTTCAAATGAAGATGTACTTAAAGAGTATTCAGACATTTTTGATTTGAATGTTAAGATGGCAACTATTAATGATTTCGGTGGATGGAAAGAAGTACAGAAGAAACATTTCTCGGAAGGCGGAATATTCGACAGCATATACAGTTAAAGGAGCAGGCATGAGAAAGAAAAAAAATAAAAGAGTTATTCCGGGATTTGGCATATCACTGGGTGTAACACTTACAATGCTGGGATTCATGGTAATTATACCGATGGCGGCGCTGATTATTTATACATCTAAGATGAGTTTTTCAGAATTTGTAAATGTTATAACGGGAAAAAGAGTATTATCAGCATTTTATGTCAGTATTATTACAGCATTTACCGCATCCCTTATAAATGCCGTGATGGGACTTATAATTGCATGGGTGCTTGTAAGGTACAATTTTCCGGGAAAAAGAATAATGGATGGAATGATAGAATTACCCTTTGCACTTCCTACCGCAGTAGCCGGAATGGCACTTACATATCTGACAACTGATAACGGAGTGATTGGAAGTTTCTTTTCAAAATTTGGAATACACATAGCATATACGAGAATCGGAATTACAGTGGCACTTATATTTGTCGGTATTCCATTCGTGGTGAGGTCGGTACAGCCGGTACTTGAAAAACTTGACGGTTCATATGAAGAAGCGGCAGATGTTCTCGGAGCAAAGCGCATGACGATATTTTTTAAAATAATTTTTCCTGAATTGAAGCCGGCACTGTTTACAGGATTTGGACTGGCATTCGGAAGATGTCTCGGTGAATATGGAAGCGTCGTATTTATAGCGGGAAACAAGCCCTATTATACAGAAATCGCTCCGCTTGTGATAATGTCGAGACTTCAGGAGTTTGACTATACGGCAGCAACATCTATTGCCCTCGTCATGCTGGTGATATCATTCGTAATACTTTTTATAAACAGTATGATACAGGCAAGAAATACAAGGATAGTTACAGGAAGACAGTAAATTTGTAAAAGGTGTAGAAAGGACAGGAACATGGATGGAAAAAGAAAGGAATCTTCATTAGTTAAGTGGCTGCTGATAGATATTTCGGCATTGTTTCTCGGAGTGATGCTGCTTCTTCCGTTAGGAATAGTAATATGGCAGTCATTTAAACAGGGGATAGCCGTATATATGAAGGCTGTTACAGATAAATATACTGTCAGTGCGGTGTTACTTACAATAGAGGCAACGGTTACAGCGGTTATTGTTAATACAGTGTTTGGTTTGTTTGCAGCATGGTGTATAACCAAATTTAAATTTAAGGGAAAGAAATTAATCAGTACACTGATAGATATTCCGGTTACGGTATCACCGGTTATAGCAGGTCTCATGTTTATGCTGTTATATGGAAAACAGAGTGCATTGTATCCGTATCTTCAGAAGATGCATATAAGTGTCGTATTTGCAGTACCGGGAATTATTATAGCAACAGTTTTTGTTACGTTTCCATTTATTTCAAGGGAACTCATACCGGTTCTTGAGACACATGGAACAGATGAGGAAGAGGCAGCGGCACTTATGGGAGCCGGAGGTTTTACCATATTCAGAAAGGTGACATTTCCCCATATTAAATGGGCTTTGTTATACGGAATAGTGTTATGTACGGCAAGAGCCATGGGAGAGTTCGGAGCAGTATCCATACTGTCAGGACATTTAAGAGGCAAGACTAATACACTTCCATTACATATAGAGATACTTTTCAATGAGTTTCAATATGTTCCGGCATTTGCAGTATCTTCAATACTGGTGGCGATGGCTGTGATGATACTTGTACTCAGAAGTGTAATAGAGGCGGTGGCGAGGAGGTAGCAATGTACGTTGAATTAAAAAACATAAATAAAACATATGGCGATTATAAAGCGTCAGATAATATAAATTTCAGTATTGAAAAGGGAAAGCTGATAGGGCTTCTAGGACCGAGCGGAAGCGGTAAGACAACGATACTCAGAATGATAGCAGGACTTGAGACACCTGACAGCGGAGACATAATTATTGACGGTGAGATTGTAAATAATATTCCGGCAAGCAAAAGAGGAATAGGATTTGTATTTCAAAATTATGCACTGTTCAGATATATGACGGTGTATGACAATATAGCATTCGGACTTAAGGTGCAGAAAGCAGATAAAAAATATATAGATGATAAGGTAAATGAACTTATGAAACTGACTGCACTTGAAGGACTTGGAAAAAGATATCCGAGCCAGCTTTCAGGTGGTCAGAGACAGAGGGTGGCATTTGCAAGGGCACTTGCTCCGAACCCACATTTATTACTTCTTGATGAACCGTTTGCAGCGATTGATGCGAAGGTAAGACAGGAACTTAGAAGCTGGTTAAAGGAAATGATAGAAAAACTCGGGATAACAAGTATATTTGTCACCCATGACCAGGATGAAGCCATAGAGGTGGCAGATGAGATAATCATAACCAACAAAGGAAGAATAGAGCAGAAGGGTTCGCCGGTAAATGTATATCAGAATCCTGAAACTTCATTTGTCGCTTCATTTTTCGGACAGCCGTCAACTATAGATGATTATATGAGTTTTCACAGCTTTGAGGATGTGAGTGGTATAGAGAAAGCAATCATCAGACCTGAGTTTGTAAAGGTGTCCAAAAAAGATGAGGTACAACGTTTTAAGAGTTCAGCATCGGAGGGAGTTATAGAATCCATAGCTTTCAGGGGTGCAAATATAGAATTAAAGATAAAAGTGAATGATACCCACATTATTGCAAAGCGCGGACTTGATGAAAAAGAAGTCCATGTTGGGGAAAAGGTAGATATATTCATATACAGACTCTTTGTAACTAAGGGTAATGAAGTCAGATTACTTGAAAATAAATCACTTGTAGATGATTCACTGGTAATTTAGTGGACATCGGAATAGAGGTAATTATGGAGAGAAAAGTTATAGATACAGATGTTCTTATCATAGGTGGCGGAACGGCAGGATGTTTTGCAGGTATAACACTTGGTAAGAGAAAGGATATAAAAGTCCTTATTGCAGAGAAAGCGAACATAAAGAGAAGCGGATGTCTTGCAGCAGGAGTAAATGCGATAAATGCATATATAACAGAGGGAAAGACACCACAGTATTATGTAGATTATGCAAAGAAGGATGCAGACGGAATAGTAAGAGAAGATTTGCTGTTGTCGATGTGCGAGAGGTTAAATCACGTCACGGACATTATGGAGAAACTCGGACTTGTTATACTAAAGGATGAGAATGGAAAATATGTGACGAGAGGAACAAGAAATATAAAGATAAACGGTGAGAATATCAAGGTCATTCTGGCAGATGCAGTGAAGAAACAGGAAAATGTGACGGTAATAAATCATGTAAATATTACTGATTACATAGTTAAGGACAATGTAATAAAAGGTGCATACGGATTTGACGTAAATGAAGAGATATTTTATGAGATAAGGGCAAAAGCAGTAATCTGTGCTACCGGAGGTGCGGCAGGACTTTACAGACCGAATAATCCAGGATTTTCAAGACACAAAATGTGGTATCCGCCGTTTAATACGGGAGCAGGCTACGCAATGGGAATACTTGCGGGAGCAGAGATGACCACATTTGAAATGAGGTTTATAGCATTAAGGTGTAAGGATACGATAGCACCTACGGGAACAATAGCACAGGGAGTTGGTGCGAAACAGCTTAACTCCAAAGGTGAAATATATGAAGATAAATATGGAATAACAACTTCCCAGAGACTTTATGGAACTGTCACGGAAAACAGGGAAGGAAGAGGCCCGTGTTATCTGAAAACAGATGAGATAACAAAGGAGCAGGAACAGGACCTTTATAAGGCATATCTTAACATGGCACCGAGCCAGACACTTAAATGGCTTGAGGAAGGCAAAGGACCGTCAGAGCAGAATGTGGAGATAGAGGGTACGGAGCCTTATATAGTAGGTGGTCATACAGCCAGCGGTTACTGGGTGGATAATGACAGGCAGACAACCATTAAAGGATTATTTGCAGCAGGTGATGTTGCAGGCGGATGTCCACAGAAATATGTAACAGGAGCATTGGCGGAAGGCGAGATAGCAGCCGAAGCCGTAGAACGGTATGTGGATGATTATAATGATGAGAAAGTCTTTGATGAGGCCGGGGCAGATGAAAAAATTTCAGAATATGAATCATTTTTTCAAAATCCCGTGGCAGATATATCTACAGAGCTTCTTGAGGAGGCAATGCAGAAGGTCATGGATGAATATGCAGGCGGTATAAAAACAGATTATCAGTACAATGAAAGCAGACTTACACTGGCAGCGGAAAAGATAAAGATGCTTGAAGATACATGTAAAAGACTTCCGGCAGACAGTATGGATGATCTGCTAAGGATATACGAACTTAAAGAAAGACTGGTAGTATGTCAGGTTCTTATAGAACATCTGAGAGCGAGAAAAGAAACACGCTGGCACAGTTTTGCAGAAAACATGGATTATCCGGAAAAAAGTGATGAATGGTTAAAATATGTGAATTCCAAAATGAATGATGGAAAAGTAGAAATAATATTTAGAGAGTTGCAGTAAATCGCTTGGAAATGCGGAATGGAGGTTAATATGAGTATCAGGATTACACAGTCTAAATGTGTGGGATGCGGCATGTGTATAGAAGCATGTCCGGGAAATCTCATAAAGAAAAATTCAGATGGTAAAGCGTATATGCTTCATGAAAGAGACTGCTGGGGCTGTACGTCATGTATTAAGGAATGTAAGACAGGTGCTATAAGGTTTTTCCTTGGTGCAGATATAGGAGGAAGAGGAAGTACTCTTTCTGTAAGTGAGAAAAATAATATTTCTACTTGGAAAATAGAAGATCCAAATGAAAATGTTAAGATTATAGAAGTAAACAAAAATGATGCAAATAAATATTAAGGAGGCAAAAAATGGGAAAATTATCACATCTTGATGAGTTGGAAGCAGAGGCAATTTATATTATAAGAGAGGTGGCAGCAGAGTGTGAAAAACCGGTAATGCTGTATTCTATAGGAAAGGACAGTTCGGTAATGCTGCATCTTGCAATGAAAGCATTTTATCCGGAGAAACCGCCATTTCCATTTCTTCATATAGATACTACATGGAAATTCAAGGAAATGATTAAATTCAGGGACGAGACAGCTAAAAAGCTTGGTATAGAGATGCTTGTATACAGTAATGAAGAGGGTATAAAGCAGGGAATTAATCCGTTTGACCACGGTTCAGCTTATACAGACATAATGAAGACACAGGCCCTTAAGCAGGCGTTAAATAAATATCAGTTTACTGCTGCATTTGGTGGTGGAAGACGTGATGAGGAGAAATCAAGGGCGAAAGAGAGAATCTTTTCTTTCCGTAATGAAGCACAGGCATGGGATCCGAAAAACCAGAGACCGGAAATGTGGAAACTTTACAATACGCAGATACATAAGGGCGAGAGTATGAGAGTATTCCCTATATCTAACTGGACTGAAAAGGATATATGGCAGTACATAAAGAGAGAAAATATTGATATCGTTCCTTTATATTTTGCAAAGGAGAGACCTGTTATAGAGCGTGATGGAAACATTATCATGGTGGATGATGACAGACTTAAACTCCGTGAAGGTGAAAAGATAGAATATAAGAGTGTACGTTTCCGTACATTAGGATGTTATCCGCTGACCGGTGGTGTGGAATCTACAGCAGATACACTTGATGAGATTATAGAGGAGACATTAAGTGCGGTATCGTCAGAACGTACGAGCCGTGTAATAGATCATGAGGCAGCAGGCAGCATGGAAAGAAGAAAAAAGGAGGGCTATTTCTAAGATGGCAGGATTATTAAAATTTATAACATGCGGAAGCGTGGATGATGGAAAATCAACATTAATTGGACACATTTTATATGATTCAAAACTTTTATATACAGATCAGGAAAAGGCACTTGAGCTTGACTCAAAGGTAGGAAGCAGAGAGGGAAAGATAGATTACTCGCTTCTTCTTGACGGACTGATGGCTGAGCGTGAGCAGGGAATCACGATAGACGTTGCATACAGATATTTTACAACGGACAATAGAAGCTTTATCGTTGCAGATACTCCGGGACATGAGGAATATACAAGAAATATGGCGGTAGGAGCATCATTTGCAGACTTAGCGGTTATACTTGTGGATGCAAAACAGGGTGTACTTGTACAGACAAGAAGACATGCAAGAATCTGTGCACTGATGGGAATAAAACACTTTGTATTTGCAGTTAATAAGATGGATCTTGTGGGATACAGCGAAGAAGTATTTAAAAATATTGAAAATCAGATAGCAGAACTTACAAGCGAGCTTAAACTTGCAGATGTAAAAATCATACCTGTATCTGCTACTGAAGGAGATAACGTTACAAAGAAGTCTGATAATATAAGCTGGTACAAGGGAGAGGCACTTCTTCCATACCTTGAGCAGGTAGATATTACTGAAAAGACGGAAGAGACAGGATTTTACATGCCGATACAGAGAGTGTGCCGTCCGAATCATGAGTTCAGAGGATTTCAGGGACAGATTGAGGCAGGCAGCATAAAGGTTGGTGACAGTATCACAACACTTCCGAGTAATGAGCAGGCACATGTAAAGAGTATTCATATAGGTGACAAAGAGGCAGAGCAGGCAGAAAAAGGCCAGCCGGTTACCATACAGTTAGACAGGGAAGTGGATGTATCAAGAGGATGCGTTTTATCAGTAAATTCAGGTGCAAAGGTAGCGTCATCAGTGACAGCAAACCTTCTGTGGATGGATGATGAAGAACTTGTAAATGGCAAAAACTTCTTTATAAAACTCGGAACAAAGATGATACCGGGTGTAGTCACTAAAATAGTACATTCAATAGATGTGAATACAGGTGAGGAAAAGGCAGCGGATAAGCTTAATAAAAATGAAATAGCACTCTGCCGGTTATCATTTATGGATAAAATCGTGGTTGATGAGTTTGCAAAACATAAAACACTTGGTGAACTTATACTGATAGACCGTGTAACTAATATGACATCAGCATGCGGTACTGTTGTCGAGGTAAAAGAGGATGCAGAGGGATTTGGAAGTGATGTTGTAGATAAAAATCTCAGAACGGCACTTAAGGCACAGGCAGCCATAACAGTAGGATTTGACACATCAAAACCGGACATCGACAAGGCATTTGTACAGAAAGTAGAGAAGAAACTCTGGGAAGACGGAAGGCATACATACCTTTATGAGCCGTCAGAAGGTGAGGATACAGTTAATGTTGTGAAACATCTTAACGCAGCAGGTATTATAGTTCTTCTTGTAAAATCAGGTATCGATGCTTCTGAATTTGACAAGTCATCAGGTTATACAGACGAATGGTACGACAAGACAGACAGAAATGTAAGCGATGTTGCTGAGTATATAAAGAAAGAATCTTATTTCCAGACAGGAATAGCAAAGGACAGAGACTATATATAATATAGGAGACAGATATACAGAGTTCATCCTGAAAACATAGGTTTTTGGGATGGGCTCTTATCTTTTTATAATTGACACGCCATAAACAATGTGATACAATCTATACAAAGCATAACTTGAACATAATTCTTATGGTGATTTCATTTCTGCTATATAACAGGGAAACAAAGGAGTAGTATCTGTTATATTCGTCTGATTTCAGAAAATTCTATGCTTTTATATTTATCAAAATAAAAATATGGGCAGGAGTTTTTTGAAACAGCAGATAAAATGACCGGTACAGTGTGGTTATTTGGAATATGTTGAAACTATAAAGATTCTCCTGACGGATTCTAAGGAGGAGAAATTTGGGAAAAACAGAAAGAGTTACATGTGAGTATTTGAGGGCGGATGATATATTTGCCGATGTACTCAATATGGCGTTATATTCAGGCAAAAATGTGGTAAAGCCGGAGAATATATCTGAACTTGACGCGGCGTATATGATGGAGGTACCGGATGCGTTTTCTGAAAATTCAGCTAATAAAAAAGGAAAATTGCAGACACAGATAAATAGGTATCGTGACATTTTGCGCATGGTCAGATTGGATGGCCCGGGTGATAATGCAGAATATTGTGTGAGACTGATAGCAGGTGTGGAGCAGCAGACAAATGTACATTATGCCATGCCGGTGAGAGATATGTTGTATGATGCATTGGAGTATGCAGGACAGGTAAAAGAAAAAGCATATGAAAATCTAAAATCTATGAATTCAAAAGCAGATTTACGGAAAAAAAGGAAATTAACCCATTCAGAGTTTTTATCAGGAATGAGAAAAGGTGATAAACTCATACCGGTAGTGACGATAGTAGTATATTTTCAGCCGGAAAAATGGGATGGTCCCAAAAGCTTGCATGAGATGCTGGATTTTACGGGAATGTCTGATGAAATGGTAAAGCGGATACCTGATTATGAGATGATATTGTTACAGCCATCAGATTATAAAGAGATGAAAAACGGTGAACTTAAATCATCATTATCAATAGTAATGGGATTGTTAAAATGTGCGGATTCAAAGACAGAGTTTCAGGATTATGTGGATAAACATTCAGATATATTCCGAAATCTTTCGTATGATGCGGCAGCTGTGATAAGTGAATACTGTAGTATAGAGATAACAGATGAGGAAATAAGTGGAAAGGAAGTGGTAGATGTGTGCAAAGCAGTGGAAGAGATAAGAAAAGAGGGAGAAGACAGAGGAAAAATCATGGCATACATGGATATGGGTGTCAGTATGGAAGAGATAGCAGCAAAATTAAAGATTACACTGGGAGAAATAAAAGAGATAGCTGATGAGATAGGAGCATAATATATAAAGGCTGCAAATGTGAGAGAGTTGCAGCCTTTATATTTATGATTAATCAATTGATTTAAGTGATTCTGCCATATTTATATTTTCCAGTTTTCGTGTCATAAGAATACTTATGACTGAGTTGAAAAGAAACGTCATAATTACACTCAGCAGATAGCTCAGTGCCTTTACATGTACATTAAATGAGATACTGTCTATATTTATCTGACTCATTACAAATTCATGAAGAAAATGTCCGAGAATCAGATCTACGAGACTGCCAAAAAGTGTTAGTATTATGTTTTCACGGAAAACGTAGGATTTCGTTTCTTCTTTATAAAAACCAAGAACCTTAATTGTTGCAATTTCACGTATTCGCTCGGTTATGTTTATGTTGTTAAGATTATATATAACTATGAAGGCTAACAGTGCAGCGCAGAATATTACGAGCGCAACAACGTAATTCAGGCTTTTTGTTTATGTTAATAAAGTAGTGGTTTACAACGGCATCATGACCTAATAATGATAAATAAGTTTCGGAATTTATCAGTATATAATTATCGAAATAATTTTCGCATAGTGCTGATACAGTTAATTCTCCACCTGACATGTTACTGTCTTTTATAGAAAAGGTATCACCTTTTTTCAGGTTAAATATTTCAGCATATTTTTTTGTTATGACGGCTTCTCCTTTTTTGGGAAAAGCTATTTTTTTGTCTGACGTGTCATGCAGGTCGATAAATTTACTTAAGTTTTTATCATCAGATATAGTAAGTACTTCTATAGATTTTGTTTTATTTTTAAAACTCATATCCATGCTCTGATATGATGATGCCATGTATGCATCTATATAAGTCGAAATTTCAGAAGAATTAAAGGCATCATCTATGGCATTTGAGTCTTTGACATTTACGGTTAAGTCATATTTGAATATGTTGTTAAACTGGTCGTTTGCCACGTCGGCTATAGAATCTTTCAGACCAAAACCTGTTACTAAAAGTGCAGTACAGCCGCTTATACCTATTACCATCATAAAAAATCTCTTTTTATACCTGAACAGGTTTCTTGCTGAGACCTTATCCAGGAATTTCATACGTTTCCATATAAATGAAATTCTTTCAAGCACTATTCGCTTGCCGGCAGTTGGTGCCTTAGGGCGCATAAGAGATGCTGCCATTTCATTTAATTCCCTGTAGCAGCAGAAAAATGTTGTGCCGGCAGCACAAAGGAATGCTACGGAGACTGATATCAGGGCTATTGGAATATTTGTAACATACACGATACTTCCCATGTTATACATCATTCCATAGGCTATCCATATGACTGACGGAAATGCTATGGTTCCGAGAAAATACCCGATTATACCACCGATTAGGGAAGCACTTCCTGAATAAAATAAATATTTGCCGATAATGGCGGTATTTGAATAGCCAAGGGCTTTTAACACACCAACCTGTGTGCGCTGTTCCTCCATCATACGGGTCATTGTAGTCATGCATACAAGTGCCGCAACGAGGAAGAAAAATATCGGAAATACATTTGCGATTCCCATGACAATAGCTGAGTCATTTTCAAAGTTTGCGTAACCTGAGTTTGAGCTTCGTGTAAGAGTATATACGGACGGCTCAGATATTCCGTACATTGCAAGTCTGCTATAACGTGATGCGGCAATTTCTATGGCTTTTTCATTTACAGCATCATATTTATCATCTATATAATCATTATATTCATCCGAATACAGAGAGCCGTGATTTTTTAATTTTACATATATTTCAGTATCATAATCAATAGCATAGGCATCATTTAAAATATATATAAATCCGTTTAATGTTCCGTTTCCGAGAGCCGTTGTACCCCTGTCATAACGGATATAAAGGGGAGAACGTACTATACCTGTTATTGTAAATTCAGTTACAGAAAATTTCTGACTGTCTGAATCAGAATTTGCTGATGATATGGAGATGGTTTTTCCTATATCAGATGAACTGAATTTTCTGCTGTCGGCAAGACACTCATTGCTTTTTGATGGCATTTTTCCTGACAAAAGTTCGGGGATGTTTATTTTATCCGGCATTGAAATGGTCTTTAATACCATGTCGCTGCCGCCTGAATTGGTCATTATAATGTCTGCACTTTTGCTGCCTTCTGAGGCTGTTACGTCTTTGATATAATTCAGAGTTTTATATGCATCTGTATCAAATCCTATAGTTGATACAAGTTTAAAATCATACATTGACTGATTGTTGAGGTATTTTTCACCTGTAGCTACCATTGCATCGCGGGTAACTTTAAGACCTGCAAAGAATCCAACACCAAGCATAACGATTAATATTATGGCAATGTATCTTCCTAGGCTTGAACGGATTTCCCTGTAGGTAGATTTAATCATTGATTTACTCATATTTTGCACAATAATCCTTTCTTACCATTCAAGTGTGGATACATCGGCAGGTTTTTCGTTCTTATGTATGTCATGTATAGTGCCGTTTTTTACGGTGATTACTCTGTCGGCCATGGATGTAAGTGCCTGATTGTGAGTTATGACTATGACTGTTGTATTAGTATTTCTGCATGTATCCTGTAGAAGTTTTAACACGGATTTTCCGGTTTCATAATCGAGAGCACCGGTCGGCTCGTCACATAAGAGTAATTTTGGATTTTTGGCAATGGCTCTTGCGATGGCAACACGTTGCTGTTCGCCGCCGGATAACTGTGCAGGGAAATTTGCCATTCGGTCTTTTAGGCCAACCTGCTCAAGGACAGTAGCAGCATCTAACGGATTTTTGCAAATCTGTGAGGCAAGCTCAACGTTTTCAAGTGCGGTGAGATTACCGACAAGGTTGTAAAACTGAAATACGAATCCCACATCAAATCGTCTGTAGGTGGTGAGATCACGCTTTTTCAAATCTGAGATGCATTTCCCATCTAATATAACTTTTCCGGATGTGAGAGTATCCATTCCGCCTAAAATATTTAATATAGTAGTTTTTCCGGCACCGGAAGAACCTACGATTATACAGAATTCACCCTGTTCTATTTCAAAATTTACATTTTCAAGCGCATGTATATCAACTTCTCCCGTATGATAACATTTGCTGACGTTTTCAAATTTTACATAAGAAGACATGTGTTTCCTCCATTTCTGTAATATGTATTATAAATAGCTGTGGGGATTTTTGCTCCCGACTTCATAAATATATCATAGCGCAGATAATGGTACAACTATTTAATAGGTGGAAAATTGACAAAACTATGGTAAAATAGGTGTATACAGATTTCAAATGAATATTTACAAATTGGGATTTTGGAGTCAAAAGTCCCCGCAGGGTAGCCGACTACAGCATCCTTTTGACTCCGAATCAAACTAAACAAAATGGAGGAATTATGAGTTTCGCAGAAAAAATATACTTAATCAGGACTAAGAATAAATTATCACAGGAAGAGATGGCATCAAAGTTCAATGTGAGCAGACAGACTATATCAAAGTGGGAAAGCGGAATGTCATATCCGGAGATAGACAAGCTTATAAGCATAAGTGAAATGTTTGATGTGTCTATTGATTATCTTCTTAAGGATAATGAGAACCGCAAGGACATGGGTGAGAGAATTGAAAAAATCATATTTCAGTTTCTGGCATCATCCCAGGGTATGGGAAGGGTATCAGAACAGCTTATAGACATTATGCGTGATGGTATTATTACAGATGAAGAGAGACTTCAGCTGGAGAATATTACATACGTTCTTGATGAGGCGGCACAGACTATAGAGAATGTAAAGAAAATTATCATGAATGATAAGGAGGCAGGGATAGTATATGAGGAGCAGAAAGATTAAGAAAATTCTGGCAGTTGCACTGAGTGCAGCTATAGTTTTTAATTCGCAGGGAATATACTATGCGGATGAAGAAACAGAACCGGTTACAGAAGCATTTACAGAGGAAAATGTGCAGACGGAAACTGATGCAGATGATACAGCAGAGAGTGTATCGGAAGAGGAAAGTGAACCACAAGAAAATACTTCAGAAGAAGTAACAACAAAAGAAAGCGTTTCAGAAGAAACAACGACACAGGAAAATATTTCAGAACCACAGGAAGAGGTTACAGAGGAAACGGAGACTACAGCTTATACAGCCGGAGAACAGGACACAGATAATGAGCTTTCAAAAGTGGATGATTACATAGATATAAGCAGTACGGAATATACAGTATATCTCGGACAGGAAAAAGGTGAATATTCATTGTATGCATATACATCTTTAAGTGAAAAAATCAAGTGGTCATCAACAAATGAAAG
>CACWRR010000051.1 GCA_902763335.1 uncultured Lachnospiraceae bacterium
TCTGGAACCGGGGAGGTTATCTTTTTTATCCCTTCCTTTGTTCTAGATGTAATATAACATATATTATTAGCACTGTCAAGAGGTGAGTGCTAATTTTTTGTGAAGATTCTGTGAACACCTTATCCCACCAATCCCGATATTACATTGACCATTTTATTCACATCGATAGGCTTTGCGATATGTGCATTCATTCCCGCATCAATACATTTCTTTGCATCCTCGTCAAAGGCATTTGCCGTAACCGCAATGATAGGTATGGAATGTGCATCATCCCTGTCCATTGCTCTTATCATTTTTGTGGCAGTTATACCGTCAACAACCGGCATCATCACATCCATCAATATGGCATCAAATGTACCAGGAGGGTTATTTTCAAACTGCTCTTTTGCCTCTTTCCCGTCATGCACAGTCACAACATTTGTCCCCACATCTGCCAATAATATCTGCGCTATCTCTGCATTCAGTTTATTATCCTCTGCCAGCAGCAGATTGTATCCCCTTATACTTCCTTTTTGAATCTCCTCCTCATCCATATCGAAAACTTCTTCTTTTCTGGCTATTTCAAATGGAATAATTATTGTAAATTTTGTGCCTACACCTTCTTTGCTTTCCACATTTATAGAACCATTCATTTTCTCTACAAGAGTTTTTGCTATAGGCATGCCAAGCCCCGTACCATTATAAACACTTCTTGCATCCGAACGTTCCTGGGCAAATGGCTCAAATATATGCTCAACAAAATCCTGACTCATTCCTATTCCGTTGTCAGAAATAATCCACTTATATGTAATCATTCCGTCAGTTTTCCCCAGACTTTCAAATTCTGTTCTTACTTTTCCACCATCATGATTATATTTTATACAATTTCCGTATATATTCAGAAATATCTGTCTTAAGTGCAATGTGCTTCCATATACAAAAGACTCCTCTATTTTATCAGGTGTTACATCGTACTCCATGGTAATTCTTTTCTCAATGGCCCTCTGCTCAATAATTGTCATA
This sequence comes from uncultured Lachnospiraceae bacterium, assembly GCA_902763335.1. GTDB lineage: Bacteria > Bacillota > Clostridia > Lachnospirales > Lachnospiraceae > UBA2821. Next base: position 1,003 of record CACWRR010000051.1, read on the forward strand.
ATGTCCTTTGAAAGTTTATTGAATTCTATTACTTCATGTGAAAGCGTAACTTCCCCGTTTTCGAGTTTGCTCATCTGCAACACATCATTAATAAGTGATAAAAGGTGGTTTGCGGATACAAGCATCTTCTTTCTGTTTCTTTCTAACAACTCAACATCATTTTTATGCTTCTCGTCTATCTTCAGCAAACCTATAATGCCATTTAAAGGAGTTCTGATATCGTGTGACATTCTCGATAAAAATCCTGTCTTAGCTGCATTTGCCGCCTTTGCTTCATTTGCCGATTTTTCAATTTCCTTTGCATACATAACGGCACGCATATGTCTCGTTGCATACTGCAAATAAACCATTGCACCAAGCAGAGACAATATTACACATAAAATACTGTTTGCAACTAACTGATCCACCAAAAACCATCCATCAGTCTGACTAATTTCGAAATACCATATATCATTTGGCATACTGCACTCCACAACAATCGGTTCCTGCATTTTCTGCTCCATGCCCTGTGCCAGAATTGTTTTATCACCTGATGACGCATCCTTCTTCCATATCTTATATTGATAAGATGTATCTTCCAATTTATCAAGTTCAAGCTCTCCTATAAATTTGTTCCAATCTATGGTCAGCACGGAAAATCCCCAGAATTCTTCCCTGCCTTCTTCATCTGTAACATAAACAGGATCAAATAATAGTACCTCCCTTTTATCACCTACACCTTCAAACGACCCTGCAATTGCATATTTATGGCTCTCCATTGCTATTTTTGCATTTTCACTGCTTCCCTCATATTCAAACATGTTAATCCCCATAGCTTCATTTTTTTCTGAAGGATATACCTGCGAAATGATTCCATCCTTTGCAAGATCAATCTCTTTTATAACCTCACAATCATCCCTCATAACTTCCGCAAGCATGGAAAATCTCTCATCATCCATGTCATATCCAAGCTCTATAGTCTGTTTTAAGATGGCGCTCTTTGTCAGATACCTGTCTAACTGTGCCTGTATCCTTTTGACCGTAGATTTTGCAGTATATGATGCCTTCATTTTTTGTTCATTCTCATTACATAATACCTGTGCATGTGCGATACTGCTTGTAAATAAAAATACTATTAAAAATACTGAAACCGCACACATTTTAATGACTCTTTCCGATTTCATCATAAGTCCCCTTCTTTCTATCTCAACCCTCTTAAATACTCCTTCTGTTCACTGGTTATGCGATAACTGTCTATCGCCTTGCTGATTGTTTTTCTATGTACCCAGTCAGACATTTTATGTTCCTCCAGATACGGTATTGTATCATCCCACTGTTTTGCCAGTGCTGTAGCCATATACCATGCAATCATCATGTTTACATAATATTCTTCCGACTGTACCTGTGACACCATTTTGACATACTCCGGTTTAAAATCCTCATCAAGATAAAATTTCATAAGAACTCCTATTCCATATCTGATAATGTATGTTTGTCCTGAAGCCATCCACTGCTTTATCTCAACCAGCAGCTCATCTTTATGTTTTCCAAAGCAGACCGGTGCCGGCAGGTCGCACGTTGCCCAGTTATCAATATATGGAAGAAATTTTTTTATCTCTTCCAGACATTTATAATAATCCTTTATCTGCGTTATAAGCATCATGTGAAGATTGTTCTCGTCATAATATCTATGCGGAAGTTCATTGATAAACTTTTCCGCCTCATCCGTTCCAAAAATCTCCTTTGCATACTTTCTGAGCACCGGAGTTCTTATACCTATAATATTTTCCATAGAAATATCCGGTATCAGTTTTCCATGAAAATCCCTGTATTTTGTATCCTGCAACTCAAATAATCTGTTTTGTATACCTCTACTCATACTTTCATCTCCACTCACTCCGTGGGCATCATAATTATATAAGCCCTCTTTTACCTGCTTCCATGACAGCCTCTGCCTTATTTGATACGCCCAGCCTCTTATACATCTGCTGCGTATGATATTTCACATTGCTGGCTGTCATGTTAAGTTCCTCAGCTATTTTCATCTTCGACATTCCTTCCGCCTGAAGTTTCAATATTTTTAACATTGTTCCACTAAGTATAACCTGTTCATACCCTGCTCTCATATATGAAGGATAATATCTGGTCATTCTCTCCGTCTCATCAAGTACCTGTTTCCAGAATTCCCTGTTATATTTTGTACATTTTGCATCATCTTCTGCCTCTGAAGGTTTCCATTCTATCTCATTTAAGAGAGGTCTTATGGCGGCTCCCTCTCTGCTTATTATTCTTACAAAATGATATTCCTCTGCTTTTAAAAGTGCTTCGTTAAGAGTTTCTTTCCATTTCTCCTTGCCCATACGGTATTCAGTAATGGCAGTCAAAATTCCGACTTCAATGCTTATATATGTCCTTTTCATAACCTGTGCATAATATCCGCATTTCATCAGCAGACTGTATGCCTGTTCATTTCTTCCATTAAGAAGATATACACGAATTTTTGTCATATAATGAAATCTCAAGTTCTTCATCAGGTGCCTTCTCAAGCCATTCAGACACTGCCGCCTTATCTCCCATATAAAGATCACATCTTGCAATAAATGTCTTTATATTATCATAAAGCCTGTCCGCCTGTTCCCCTTCCGCCTTTTGATAAAAACGTTCCATTAATTCATGCGCTTCAACCGCTTTACCCGTTAATATGTACAGCCATGCAAGTATTCCGTCTGCCACAAAGCACTGTTCTATTTTTCCACCGGACTCTGCCTGCATCCTTCCGCGGTTTGCCAGTGATGCTACTTCAAAATTATCTTCGCCTTTTTCAAAAAAGCTCTCTGCAAGTGCCAGATTGACAAGCCCCTTTCCATAACGTCCGAGAATAAGTTCCACAATCTTTCCTATGCTTCCCGCAAGCTCACGGTCACGCTTACTCCATTCACAAAAATCTTTGCCACCATTCATCTGGGATGCCTGATTGCTGGTTACTGAAAATTCTCCAAGACTTACCTGTTTGTCCGACAAAAGTCTCCAGGATTTCTTTAAGATATTAACCATATTTTCACTGCCTCTGTGTGGCAGTCCTATTTCCAGATAAAGCAATCTGCTCTTTGCCAGACGCCGCTCACTTCCGGTATGCGTTTTTTCGTATTCTTCAAGTTCACTGTACCACCGTTCACTCTCCGGTATATTTAACAGTAATGACTGAAGCATACTCATTCCGCTCATAAGCTCCGGACTGGTACGAATCCTGTCCTCCGGAAGTTCAAGATAAAAGTGTTTAAGTTCATAATAATAAGCATTATTAACTGCTTTTCTGACATTATCTATAAGTATCGTCACTAATCTCTCTGTATCACCCACACTTTCATACATTTCCAATGCCTTAAGCGGTTCATCAATTAACTGGTAATATAATCCCGCATTTTCATACAGCGTTTTTATCTTCTCTTTTGTATACTTGCGCTGTAAATAACGTTTCATACTTATCCGCATAGGTTCTACAAGTTCATAGGTTATCTCATCTCCGTTATGGTCTTCCAACAGAAAATTACCTATCCACTTTGCATTTTCAATAAGCTGTTCTACATCACTTCTTCCGGTAATCATCTCTGCAAGTCTTACTGTAAATTTATCGACTATGGAAATCTCAAGTAGAAATTCATGCATTTCCACATCCCATTTGTCATATACATGATACTCAAGATAATCCCACATCTGGGCGAATCCTTTTTGCACCATATTGTTAAACCGTTCATCACTTAGCGGCTCATTGACCGTACTTTTGTCCTCTCCTAGTCTCTCCTGAACATAATCGTTATATGTAATGTTCCATCCGACCGGCAGTCCCTGACAGCTTCCTTTTATACTTTTATTTTGTTCAGATGAAAATATCATTTCCATCTTCTGTATATACTGCTCATCATCCTTAGCATCAAACATTAACTCTGACTGCTCTATAATATAAAATACCTCTTTATATCTTACCGCAGTAAGCCATGGTGGCACATTACTTCTTCCTGCTATTATCAGCCAGACATCCTCACGCTTTATCAGATTTACTATTGCAGCTTTTATCTGTTCGGAGGCTTTTAACATGACTATCTCATGAAGATTATCCACAACAACTGTCTGTCTCTGCTCAGATACCGGTACTTCCAGCTCTCCATTCTGAATCTCCGCCATATCAAAATATGTATATTTCTTTCTTCCAAGATATCTTTTTATGAGTTCTGTCTTTCCAATTCCCGTCACACCATATATATACGCTGTTATATTCTCCTCATCAGCCGCTTTCAGTTTCTTTATTGCACGTTTTGGTCTTATATATATTATCTTATTGTTCTGATTCAAATGAATACTCTCCTTTATTTTTTATACGCAAAATTTATAACTGTACCGCTGAATGTCACCTTATACAGTTATAAATTTTATGCTCAACAGATGCCTTACGGATTGTTCCGTGCTACGCACTCTCACAATCCGCCCCAATATTCGCATATCGTGAAGCTAACGCTCCACTTTTATGCTCATATAGGGGCGGGTCATTAAGCCTCAAAACCACTCTTGTGCAAGCACATCGTGGTTTGAGGCTTATGACCCTGGCATCTTCTATATTGTTTAATTATAATATTAAACCCGTTATTATTCAACTAACCATTTGGATAATGTGTTTGAATTTTTTATTGTATTGTTTGTTTTAATATATAAAAAAGTTGACACCTTTTAAACAAACTGCTATACTTTTCGAATAAAACCATTTTTATATGGTGTGGATTTTTCTAAAGCAGATGCTTTATTTTCGCCACATAACATTTCGATTGGTAAATGTTATGTGGCTTTTTATTTCTTGCAAAATGGAATCATATTTCCTGTACAAATTTATATTAGTTTTTAGCAAATTATGGAGGTATTTATGAACCAGACTTTTATGAAAGAAAAACCGATTATTCCCCTGATATTGTCCATGGCTCTTCCGATGACCATATCCATGCTTGTGAATGCCCTGTACAATATTGTTGACAGCTACTTTGTGGCAAAGATAAGTGAAAATGCAATGACGGCATTGTCATTAGTTTTTCCTATACAGAATCTTGTAGCATCAGTTACTATAGGTTTTGCCATAGGTATAAATGCACTTATAGCTTATTTTCTGGGTGCGGGAGATTCTAAAGAAGCCGATAGAACTGCATCTGTAGGTGTATTTTTAAATACCATCCACGGCATTGTCCTTATGTTCGGATGTATACTCCTCTGCCCCATGTTTTTAAAAATGTTTACGAAGGATGCCGATATTCTAAGCCTTGGAACAACATATTCAAATATAGTATTTTTATTTGCCATACCACAGTCTGCCGCCATGAGTTTTGAGAAGATATTCCAGTCCGTGGGACGCATGAAGGCATCAATGATATGTATGCTGATAGGATGTATTACAAATATAATACTTGATCCGCTCCTGATATTCGGTATCGGAATTTTTCCAAAAATGGGTATCAGGGGTGCTGCACTGGCTACCGGAATCGGACAGCTTGCAACTCTGTCAGGTTATATATTCCTTTACTTTGTCAAACCTCTGACCGTAAAGATTCATATGAACAAAATGCTTCCTGACAGACATCTCTCGGCAAAGCTTTATTCCATCGGTGTTCCCGCTGCACTTAATATGGCACTCCCGTCACTTCAGATATCCGTACTCAATGCCATTCTGGCTGCCTACTCAGCAGGCTATGTACTGATACTCGGAGCATATTTTAAACTGCAGACATTTTTATACCTTACTGCAAACGGAGTAGTTCAGGGAATGCGTCCGGTCATCGGTTACAACTACGGTGCCGGTGAATCAAAGCGTGTGAAGCAGATATTTAAAGTTTCCACATGTATAATAGCTATAGTGATGGTCGTAGGAACCATACTGTGCCTTGCCATACCGGGTTCCCTGATCGGACTGTTTACATCGAATGCCGTAACCATATCTATCGGTAAAACGGCTCTGAGAATAATAAGCCTCGGATTTATCGTATCTTCAATATCAGTAACCGCATCCGGAGCACTTGAAGGTCTCGGCAAAGGAAAGGAGTCCCTTATTATTACAGGACTGCGATATATTATAATAATGCTGCCACTTGCATATATTCTTTCACACATATTTGGCGCTGACGGTGTCTGGCATGCATTCTGGGTAACAGAACTGCTGACTGCAGCCATTGCCCTTATATGTACAAAGAAATCTATTTATTGACACATATGTTATAAACATTTATAATTAATATAACATATCAGACATTTTTCGACGTAAATCGTCTATGGAAAGGAGGAGCATAAATATGTATATTAATCTTGATATTCCAATCTGGTGTTTTGTAATTATATTAATTGTACTCAGAATATTTTGGGGATATGTGACAAGAACCATGATACACAACAAAGGTTATTATGAAGAATGGTTCTGGTGGGGATTTATTTTCGGATGGATGGCATTCGTAGTAGCTATTACAAGAATTGACCACAGCAGAACATCTGCCGGCGAATCACCAAACATTATTAACTCAGACAAAACTACAGATAAACTATAAAAAGTTAGTCCGGTAACATTCATAATGTTACCGGATTTTTTACATCATCTTTCCTATTATGACACTGGCTGCTATTCCGGCAAATGTACACAAAAGTGCTCCCGGCAGCGTCCATCTGGTCTTTGTAACCTTAGCTGCCATATAATATACACTCATCGTATAGAATATAGTCTCTGTACTTCCCATCATTATAGATGCCATCATGCCTATAACTGAATCCGTACCATACTCCTTGAATAAATCAAGCACCAGTCCCGTGGCAGCAGATGATGAAAACATTCTGACAATAACCGACGGCATAAGAACGGCAGGCACACCTAACGGCTCTGTAATCTTTCCGAGCACTCCCGATAAAGCATCAAGAAAACCGGATGCCCTTAATACACCGACACCGACCATCAGTCCGATAAGAGTGGGAACTATGGACACGACAGTTTTCATTCCGTCTTTTGCACCACTGACAAAATCATCATAGACATTTTTCTTCATCAGAATTCCATAACCCACAACATAAAAAACAAGCAATGGAATCATAAAATCAGATATATATACCAGAAATTTCACGAACAGTTCTCCGCATACAAATTTCTATATATCTTATTAACTCCACTGCCTGTTTATGCATCTATTATATTGTTTCTTTTTCTTTCTTTTGTTTCTTTCCAAGCGGTATACATACCATGGCCGGAACAATAAATGTAACTGCCGTCATCACCGCTGTCGAAATAATCTCCCGCACCGGTATCTCTGATGCAGACAGATTAGCTATCATAAGCTCACTCTGTGACAGCATTGAATACACCCAGTTTTTAACTATTAACGGCATAAGCACCATCACCACTGCAAGAATAATCACATTCAGACTCATCAGTTTTGGCCGTCCGCCTGTACAATCTTTTTCTGATTTTATATATTTTGCCATGCATCTTACAACTGCTGCAAACAGCGTAACATATGCCACTACTCCAAGAATGACAAATATTATATTTTCTGATTTCACATACAGCTTAAATGCTGACATTCTGTAACATAATAATTCAATCGGTGCAAATATGGCAAATATGTATGTAACAATCTGCGGATACATAAGCTTCCCGTCATTCAGAAACATTATAAGTATAAACGGAACATACATCATAATTAACATCAGAACATACCACGCGGTAAGCGGTATACCGATTCCTGCAAGAGTTATCATTCCTGCCACATATATTAACGAAACAAGCAGCACCTGATTTTTCATATTACCCATAACCTTCGGTATATTAAGAATCAATGCAAATATTATGCACATTGCAATGCCGATATATTTCACCACATTTCCCATTGTATATCCCATAAATGCCGGTATAAATCTCACAAGAATGTATACACCTATAACAACCGGCAATACACATCCGTAAAAAACCCTTACATTAGTATTCTCAGTTTTTACTACAAATAATACTACTGCCGACATTGCAAGAACAAATCCGGATATAACGACAAGTATAGCCGCCACCGTACTGTTTTCTATTCCCATTGCCTTACATACCATGACTGACTGAATGGATGTAAACTGCAGATTTTCTGCTGCAAATATGCATCCCACAGACAGAATAAGCTGCGCTGCCAGACCCGTTCCAAGTATTATATATTTTCCCTTGTCTGCAAGCATATAAATACTAAAAAATATAAGTCCTATAAAGAAATTCATCCATATTAAATCATAAGAAAGAACAGCTCCTAAAGATGCCACGGCTGCAACAAAAAGCCATACAAATTTATCGTCTGAATCTTTTTTATATGTACTCAATGTTATCAAAATAAAACTTACCGCTAAAATAGCACTCATGGTTACAGAAAATCTGTCGATTCTTAAATATTCAATATCAAGAATTGCAGCTCCCATAAATTTAATCCAGAATGTAACAGCCGCCACGGCAAATGACATAATGGTTATAAGATATTTTCTGTCTGTGACACTTCTGTATAAAAGAACAACCATAAGTATCAGCTCGCATCCAAGCATTATCTTATCACCTATAAGTTTCTCATCCATTACATAATAGGATGTATAATCGTTTCTCATCCACAGTACCGTTATAAGAGCAACTGCCATGAGTATAACAATCATGGCAGCTACTTTTAGTATGCCCTGTGTATTTTTGTCTTTAACATTTGTTTCCATTACACTAATCCTCATTTCTAAGCAATTTGTTGCGAAGATGCTTTTGCATCCGCAGGATTATTATAACACAAACTACGGTATTTTCTATACCAAAAGATTTTCCATGCTCTTAAGACTGATTGCAATTGTTGAAGTGTTGTGTAACAGTGCCGATACAGTCGGACTGATTATGCCTGCAACTCCCATTGCAATAAATCCACTATTAAGGCCTACTATCATTCTGTAATTTTTATTTATTCGTTTTACGAGTCCGTCACCTATCATGATGACCTTTCTTCCCTCTGACTTTTCTTTTTCCACATATTCAGCCTTATCTTCTTCATTACACATTCCTTAGCTCTCAAAACAGCGGCTGTACAATTTGTGTAGAATTTCTTAGCATCCTTACTTGATAATACCTTAATTCCTGCTGTTCCAAATAATACTCCTGTTGCAAATAATCCTGTTGCCTTTTTGTCAACTTTTTTTAAATATCTAACATAGTTTGTACCTAAAATTTTATCTTAACCGTTATTATAAATTTCTGTTTTTAATTTTTCCATACCAAAATAGCTAATTGATAAATCTTATCAATTAGCTATTTTTTATCTTTTATAAATATCTATCTTATGTTATTTTACCAGAATCTTGCTGATAATCTATAACGTTTTTTCCAACTGAACATTTTTCAATTACTACAGATTACTCTGCATTTACACAAGGTTTCAATTTTACTTTTATCACTTTCTTTCCATGTGCATATCCACATGCCATAAGTCCTGTCTGGACTATCTGATTCCATTTAGTTGCAGGCAGTTCCATTGATGTGTCATCATCAAACTGTACTGTACATGATTCCACTAAATCACAATTTTCCCCGCAATCTATTCTGTACATATTTTTTCTGTTGATGGCTCCTATCTCCTCAAGTGTATTCACCATACGATATACAGTAGCAGCACCTATTTTACTGTCCTTTTTTGATGCCTTATAATATATCTCCTTGCAGCAGGAGCATTTTTCTTCTAAGATAATATCCAAAAGCATAAGTCTCTGCTTTGTTATCCTGCATCCCTGTCCCTTAAGTTTTTCTATAATAATATCTCTCTGTTGCACAGGCTTTCCTCCTAACTGAAAATTCTGATTACATTAATCTGATTTCTATTTGCAATGTCCTCCACAATGACTGCAATCCCCACCGCACTGAAGTGACTTTCCATTTTTCTTATCTTTTATCATACTCCTGATAATAAGTGCGACAATTCCAATAAGAACTGCCAATACAATAATTGTTGACATATACTATTCCTCCTATTCCATAGACACTTTTTTAGGTATTTGCAAAACTCTGCTTATGTACTGCTGCCAGCCGAAGATAGTGAGAACATGTGAGCGTTGCAGACTATAAATCAAACAGGATTACATACATAACAGGAGTTTTGCTATTACCTACAGTAGCATTTTATTTAGCTTTTGCTACTTTATTCATATTTACATCTAATGATTTACTTTCCTTATATGGTCTGAAGAGAAGGAATAAGAATGCTGCGATAAAGAATATTGCAACTGCTGTTCCTATACCGAACACACCATTTACTATAAGGTTACCAATCTGGTATATGCAAAGTGCTACGACATATGCGAGTACTGTCTGATATCCGATTGCAAATGCAAACCATTTACCATTGTTCATCTCTCTCTTGATAGCTCCCATTGCTGCGAAACAAGGTGCACACAAAAGGTTGAATACGAGGAATCCGTAAGCTGCAACAGGTATCATTGCCTGTGCAAGGTTACCCCAGATTTCAGCACCATCTTCTGCAACTTCTGCGAAACCATATAACATACCAAATGTAGCTACTACGTTTTCTTTTGCTATAAGACCTGTGATAGCTGCAACTGCCATCTTCCAGCCTTCTCCACCCTGTGTCCATCCAAGCGGAGCAAATATCCATGCTATTGCAGTACCAATCTTTGCAAGTATTGAATCATTTAATTCTTCAACCATTCCGAAGCCGCCATCAGCCCATCCGAAGCTCATAAGGAACCATAATATAATAGTAGATAAAAGAATGATTGTTCCGGCCTTTTTGATGAAAGACCATCCTCTTTCCCACATGCTTCTGAGTACATTTCCCACTGTTGGCATATGGTATGCAGGAAGCTCCATAACGAATGGTGCCGGATCACCTGCGAACATTTTTGTTTTCTTTAATATAATACCTGAGCAGATAATTGCTGCTACGCCTACGAAGTAAGCACTCCATGAAACCCATCCTGCATTTCCGAAGAATGCACCTGCGATCATGGCGATGATAGGTAATTTTGCTCCACAAGGAACAAATGTTGTAGTCATGATTGTCATCTTACGATCTCTGTCGCTTTCGATAGTTCTTGATGCCATAACACCGGGAACTCCACAACCACTACCGATTAACATAGGAATGAATGATTTTCCTGAAAGACCAAACTTACGGAAAATTCTATCCATGATAAATGCTACTCTGGCCATATATCCGCATGACTCAAGGAATGCTAAGAATATGAACAATACAAGCATCTGTGGTACGAAACCGAGTACCGCACCGACACCGGAAACAACACCGTCTACGATAAGTCCTGTCAGCCAGTCAGCGCATCCTAACGTATCAGCAAAAAATGTCTGTGCTGCCGGAACAATCCATTCACCAAACAATGTATCATTTGTCCAATCCGTAAGTATTGAACCTACCGTTGTAACTGAAACATAATATACTACAAACATTACTACTGCAAAAATAGGAAGTGCAGCCCATCTGTTTGTTACGATTTTATCGATTTTATCAGATGTTGTAAGCTGTTTCTTTTTATTCTTATTTACACATTTTCCTATGATAGAAGAAATATATACATATCTCTCATTTGTGATAATACTCTCTGTATCATCATCCATTTCGTCTTCCAATGCCTTAATCTCTGATGATACATCAACAGAACTTGACATAAGAGCTCCTATCTTATCATCCTTCTCTAAAAGTTTGATAGCAAAGAATCTCTTCTCTCCTTCAGGAACATCTGAACCTAATTTATCCTTTACTGTGTTGATAACATTTTCAACATTTTCAGCAAAAGCATGAACAGGTGCTGTCTGTGCTTTCTTCTCTGCAAGTGCGATTGCTTTCTTTACTGCATTGTCGATTCCTGTACCTTTAAGTGCTGAAATCTCAACTGCCTCGCATCCAAGAGCTTTGCCAAGCTTGTCGATGTGTACTGTATCTCCACTCTTAGCAACAAGATCCATCATGTTTACTGCCATGACTACCGGAATACCAAGCTCCATAATCTGTGTTGAAAGATAAAGGTTTCTCTCGATATTTGTACCATCAATAATATTAATGATGGCATCAGGTCTCTCATTGATGAGATAATTTCTTGCTACAACTTCTTCCAATGTATATGGTGATAATGAATATATACCAGGTAAATCCATGATTGTTACATCATTTTTTCCGTCTGAGTATACTTTTTTCAATTTACCCTCTTTTTTCTCTACTGTAACGCCCGGCCAGTTACCAACAAACTGGTTAGAACCTGTTAATGCGTTAAACAGTGTTGTTTTTCCGCAGTTAGGGTTACCTGCTAATGCAATCTTAATTGACATTTTTATTTTCCTTTCTATTATTTTATTTAATTAGTCTATACTAACTGTTCGGCAAAAAAAAATTTAGATTTTATTCTACCTCTATCATTTCAGCATCAGCCTTACGAAGTGACAGCTCATAACCTCTGACTGTTACCTCAACAGGGTCACCAAGTGGTGCAACTTTTCTGATGAATACATCAACACCCTTTGTAATTCCCATATCCATGATACGTCTCTTTACAGGGCCGTCTCCTGACAGTTTCTTAACTTTAACTGTCTCTCCAACTTTAACTTCTTTTAAAGTTCTCATAATTATCCTCCATTTCTGAATGATTTATCTTTAAATATTTTATAAATACATCAGGCAAATCAGACCATAATCTTATTTGCCATGTCTTTACCTATTGCTACCCGTGAATTTTTGATATTTACAATCATATTCCCATTTATCTCGGAAATGACTGTCACTTCACTACCCACAACAAATCCAAGGTTTTCCAAAAAACGTCTTGTATCTTCTTTTCCGCCAACCTTTTTGATAATATTAGGTTCGCCCTCGCTAACCATAGATAATGGCATCATATCATCCTCTTTCTTACAGTGTATATTTGCTGTCTGTTATCCATACGCAAACCCACCGCATTTAATGTATATTTGATAAAGTTTTTCATTTCTTTCGTAGTTAGCATAATCTAACTATTTAAAATTGTCAAGAGAATTTTTTGGAATTAATTGATATTTTTTATCATTTATTTTTACTTGAAAAAATAGATTTCCGAAACTATAAAGACTGTTTTAATTTTCTAAAACGATATGTACAGCCAGCCTTTCGACCGGCTATCTATTGAAAGCAACAGACTGTGAGGTTGTATGGTTACCAGATAATTTTAACGAGAACAGAATTATGATTTATTAGTGATTATGAAGTCTGCATGCCTGTTTTTATTCCTTTATATAATCCAGCGGATCTACCGGATTACCGTCTTTTGTCAATTTAAAATATAAATTATAACCTTCTACTGTATAGTATGCAGTAGGTTCAGCCAGTGTGCCTATCTGCTGCCCTTTTTCTATCATTTCTCCTTTTTGCGGAATTATTCCGGCAAGCTGACCATATTCTGCCTTGTAACCGTCTCCCATGTCCACCGTCAGAACATTTCCAAATTCCCTGCTCACTGATACATCTTCCACTACTCCTGCTCCTGCTGCACATACCGGTGTTCCCGCATCTGCCTGTATCATCATGCCGGAATTGCACTTATATGTGTCCAGTGTAGGAAAATATATGGTTTTGTCCATACTGTAATCAAGTATAACCTCTCCGGTTACCGGCCACGCAAGAGAAGCTGCCTCATCAAAATGTATCATGGATGCTCCGGCATTTGCCACCTGTGCCTCCGGCACGGCAGTCTCCTGCTCCTGTTCTGTAACATTCTCCTGCGCCGTTGTAGTTTCCTGCATTGCCACATACTCATCACCCTGTGCCTGAAAACTGTATGTGTCTCTGTCTGAATCCCTGTATTCCGAATCCTCCTGTGTCTTTTTTGATGTACTGTTTTCCGCTATCTCTCTCACTTCATCGGCTGTGGCATACTCTGCTGTCGTCTCATTAAGGTCTGCCAGATTATTTTTCCGGTCCGCTCCCTTTCTGTTATACATCACTCCTGCCGTAAGTGCCAGTGCTGATACTAAACATACCATAAGTGATGCTATGAACGTTTTTCTCTTTAATGAATTATTTTTTCTCATTATACCATCCCTTCCTAATATTCAGAGTTTGTTTTATTGCTTGTGGTAGCTCTGTATTAGTTTTGACTGAATTTGGGATGGTTATACATTATATGGAGATTAATTTTAAAAAAAGCATCAAAAGTGCATTTAAAATTACACCTTCAATGCTTTGCATTTATACAATCCTAGAATACAACCACGAGAAGCATCTTAAACTGTTCTTTTCCATATACAGCATGCGGGTGCTTTGCAGGCATTACTATAGATTCACCTTCATGTAATTCGTACTTGACACCGTCGATTGTAATCTCTCCCACACCATCAAGACATGTGACAAATGCATCTCCGCCAGACTCATGTGTGCTGATTTCCTCTCCTTTATCAAATGAGAATAAAGTCATATTCATAGCATCATTTTGTGCTAATGTCCTGCTAACGACCTGACCTGCCTGATATTCGACCTGATTTTTCAATGTTAATACTTCTGATTTGTCAATGTTTTTAATCATAAACTTCTCCATTCTGAGGTATCTAAAATTCGCTACGCCTACACACCCCGACTACTATTTTTCTCAAATAACGTAACAATATTCATAATGCCACATTTTTCAGACTAATTAAACTTGTATTTTCCCTTTTAATAGCATGTCTCTCTGCTCGCCGAATTTCCTGTTTATGACACCAAGTATTGCTCCCACAAGCACTGCTGCAACAACAGTTCCGACTCCCACTGAACCAAAAGCCTTTAATACTATCAGACATGCTGCCAGTGAAATAAGAACCATTGTAACATCGAATCCTATCTTTACCTTATTAAATATTATATGTGTCTTATCTGACACAGCTTTCATTGCTCCCTCTCCGGCAAGCGGTATAATATCCGAATACAACGCCTACTACCACCTGCAGAAGATTTTTTATCTTAAATGCTTTCCTTAATATTAATATCTGTAATGCAACCAATACTATATGAAACAAAATAGTCGCTTTTCCCATTTCCAATCCGGTTATGCATGTAATTGTATATGGTATGGAACTGACAGGAGATACACCCAGATTTGACTTTACAGACATTGACCTGCGGTTTCCGTTCATATTTTTCCGTTTTACAAGTCCTCTTTTCTCCATTCTTCCAAGTATCCCCGTAACCGAAGCTGAATCCAGACTGCATCCTGTGGCAATCTGCTTCTTTGTTTGTATGCAAATTATTTTACTGTGACATTATAGCACCGCATTTGAAATGTCAAGAGGTTACTATTTCAGCTGCTATCTGTTTTACTTCTCCAGGTGTTACCTTCAGCTTACCTGCTATCTCTTCCATGCTGACACCCATATCCATGTAGGCCATGATTTTTCCACGACTTTCTCCTATTCGTTCACCCTCTATTCTTCCTTCTTCTCTTATTTCCTCTACTGCCTTACACATATTAACCGCTTCCTTTCCTCTTATCTCTTCTTTTGGTATGCCTATACTGCAATACTCATTTACCACTGCTGCTGCGTCATATGACAGCTCACTAAATATCTCCGAGTGCATGTCAACATAATTCTTAAACTCTGTCTTTGAACCTGCCCGTTTTAACAGACCTAATACTACTGACAATGTTGATTTTAATTTACCCGTAAATGTTTCTTCATAGTCCGATGGCTGTAAAACCAGCATTTTATAATCAGGAATTATGTTCACCATTTCATCTGACATCCCCGTAAAATCCAGCATCTCATGCAGACTTTTCGGTCCATCCCATTCTTCCGGCTGAAAATATACCACTATCGTCACTACCGGTATGAGTTTATCGCACTTTCTCATGCCGGACAGAAATTCAGCATGTGTAAATCTCTGTTTTCCTGTACCATCTGCTCTTAAGCTTAAGTTATCTCTGGCCTTTTCTCTTACCTGTTCTGCGTACTCCAGTGCATCATACAGCATATCTCTCACAGGCATTGCATAATGTACATTTGTCTGCTGTTCTACACCTGCTATAAGCCTCACACAGTACTCTGCATTATCACCCTCACCACTTAACCTGACCATACGCAGAATATCACGATATTTTCTCACCTGTGTCTGTGATTTTCCCTTTTTATTTCCTGATTTTCCGGCAAATGCACTCGGCACTTCTGTCACATAAGTTGTGTCAAGCTCCGATATATTCTCCGGTTTTACCACATTTTCACCCGAATATAAGGCTATATTGAGCACATCAGCAAATATATCATC
>CACWRR010000052.1 GCA_902763335.1 uncultured Lachnospiraceae bacterium
TCATCTGCGTATGTATTTGATTATGAGAGCACAGACAATTACAAATACAATTATCAGTATGATGGTGCGGCAGATTTGGGACGGTATGCTACATATAATGACGAACAGGCCTGGATGGCAAATATATTTACAACAGACAGTGACAAGACTTTAAAGGCAGTGTCATTCTATCTCATGTCGCCACAGATGGAATACACGATACAGATATACAAAAATCTTGCAGATGCTCCTGATCCTACAAACGGCACACCTGTATTTGAGACTCCGCAGTCTGGAAGTGAAGAATTGAGCGGATATTATACGGTGAAACTTGATAAGGAAGTTATGCTTAAAAAAGGTGAAAGGTTTTCGGTGGTAGTATGTCTTAAGACACCATATGGCGGTGTAGCGATGATACCTATGGAACAGACTGAAAATGTGGGTTACAGTGTTACGGCAGTGTCAAAAACGGGACAGAGTTTTGTAAGTTCTGACGGAGAGTCATGGAGTGACAGGGAAACATCCGGCAATGTGCGTATTAAAGCATTTCTGGATGACCAGGAGACAAATGACAGCATATGGAAAATAGCAGCTTCACGGGAAAATAATAAGGAAATAGATATATCATGGCAGAAGAATGAAGTATATGACGGATACACTGTATATAGGAAATATTACGGAGATGAAGAATTTACAGAGATAGCCGATGTGGATTCAAATGTTTCAGAATATAAGGATAGGACAGTAAAGCAGGGAAGAGAATATTATTACACTGTAAAAGGTTATGTAAAGTCAGGAAATGATAAATTCTATGGAAGAAATTCGTATAGTGTGTATATAAGTACAGACATAGATATAGTGCCTCCGGCAAGTAAAATCCGGTCAGAGAAAGGTATAGTTATTCGGTGGAATAAAAATTCACATGTATCGGGTTATCTTATATACAGAAGTGAAAGCCCTGACGGTGAATACAGTATAGTATATAATGCAAACAGTAAGGGAAAGACTAAATACACAGATAGAACGGCAGAAGAAGGAAAAGAGTATTTTTATAAAATCCGTGCGTATAGGATAAACGGAAACAGGGTAATATATGCCGATTATTCGGAGGGGATGTAGGAAGTAACAGGCATAAAAAATAAAACATGTAATAACAGTTAAATGTTGCTGCTATTACATGTTTTTTATATTATTAATGTATGCGTTTGAACTTATGAAAGTTCTGCTGTTTTAGAACGTCTATGGTTAATAATCTCAAGTGAAATAAACAGTGTTACGGATATAAGAGAGATAATCATTCCTAAAGTTCCGCCGGGAGTTTTATATTTTAATTCTATTGAGTGTTTTCCTTTGCTGAGCTTAAGTGAAATAAACGCATCTTTAAATGCATGAATATTTGTTTTTTTGCCATCAACATAGGCTGTCCAGCCGTTGTCAGCAGGAATTGATGTAAACATCAGTCCGCCGTCTCCTGCGTCAATAGTTCCGGAAATACTTGTATCTGTGTAATTATCTATATGTAGAAAGCCGTTTTTCAAATTATTATAACAATTTTTAATAAGCCCATCATTGTATGAATAAGCATATAGTGTATAATCATCAGAAGTTAAATCATCTCTATCAAAATTAACGGATATTTTGGTACCGGCAGGTAATTTGCCAACATATGAGATATAACTTTTTAATATGTAAAAGAATTCTTTTGATTCAGTATTTCCGTCGGGAGTTTTTATGGTAAGTTCAATATAATCAGGTGATGGATAACACATTAAGTAAACATCTTCATTAGTTTTAGTAATAAATGTTTTGGAGTTGATATTATCATGTACATCAATTGGTGAGTATAGCTCAGCATTATCATTGGATAATGATTTATATATGTTATTTAAGTTAATAAAAGGATTTTTCTCATTAAGATTAATTTTTGATTCAAAATCAGTGTTTGCCATAAAGCCAAGAGAAAAATTGTATTTATTTTCTGATATAGAATAGTTATCGTCAGTATTTATAACATATTTAACAGAAAATAGTGAATTTATGATAGGGATGGTACCATCTGAATTATATATGTTAGTAGAGTTTTCCAAACCGATGGCTTTATAAAAATCAACAAGTTTATTATTGGCAGTAGAAGAAAAAATAGATGTACTGTTGTAATTATATGAGGCACCATCATTATATGCTGTGAAAGTTGGTTTTTCAATTCTGTAAAATTCTGAATCAGTTTTATTAATGGAATTTATCAATTCTGTTATTTCGTTTTTGGTGCTTATTAATGTAGAGCGGGTGTGAGTGCTTCCAATTGCGACACCGGCATTCATATATAATTCATATGATACACAGATTATTAATAATATGTATATTATATTTGAATGTTTAGAAAACCCTCTTATTAAAATCAAAATAAATGTGTAAACAATGATAAAAAACAATGACAAATAAACTATGCTTTCTTTATAAAGCACAGTTGACTTGGAAGTATTGATTTGGAATTTCCATATTGCGAAAATATAGGTAAGTGTAATTAGTAATCCGGTAATAAGGTAAGTTCCTTTTAATGAATTGATATTAATCAATCCTTCATAAGTTATCATTAAAACTAAAAAAATATATATAAATGAGTTTCTGGCACATATACAGTTTGGAAAATGAAAACCATGCCATATATAATCTGTAATGTTGCAGTTAAAACTAAATAGCATAAATGCGATTAGTATCATATTTTTGAGTTTTGATTTTAGTGATATTTTTTTGTTAAAAATATATAATGGTACAATAAGCAGTATGATTACAGAGCAAAAAAGGTTTGGAAATTGATCACCTATTTCTTTTGGTGCCAGTATAAGTGGCCTTATCATCATATCTAAAATTGATATATAAAATTTAAGAGTTTTAGGGAAGGAGAATTCACCTGAGGATGAATTACCAAGTCTGTAAACAGCTGGTAAAGTTATTGCAAATGTAGTTGTACCGGCAAGAATAGAATATGTTATAAATAATCGTATTCTATCTGACAGTTTTTTGTATGATCTTGGCTGCTCATCAAATATAATCATAAAAATAAAATAAATAAAAAGAAATATACATATAATCAATCCAAGATAGTAGTTTGATAATATGGATAAAAATAATGTAAAAAAGTAAAGTTTATATTTTCTTTCAAAATACAACTGCTCAATGCCGACTATGACAAGTGGAAATAAAAGCAGGCAATCAAGCCATATGATATTAAAACAGTATGTACACATATATGATGACAAAGCATAGCATATAGATATTGCAGGTACTAAAAAATTTTTTTCATTATATCGTTTATTGAGAAAGTAGGAAAATGATACTCCACAAAGTGAAAGTTTAAGTAAAATTAAAATATCTGGTATATCAATAATATACTTAGTAGTAAAAAAAGCGATAAACCAATTCAAAGGGCTTGCAAGGTAATAGGCGTATAAAGCACGATAGCCTGTTCCTAATCCAACAGTCCATGTGTAATCAAGACTCGATCCGTTTAGTAATTTTGATTGAAAGTTTTCGAGAAACGGAAGATATTGAGAATATAAATCACCATTTAAATAGCTGTAATCACCAAATGGATAAATATTACTCTCTTTAAAAATTACAATCAAAATTATTAATGGAATAAAAAAAGATAATATGTAAACATAAAATGTTTTAAAAAAGTTTTTAATATTGTTCATGAAAATAATCCTCTTTTCTGCATTAAATATAGAATATATAGTAATAATAATGATAATAATGAAATTATGCAACCAGTTATAAGTCCAGGCGTCATATAATTAAATTCTATATTATGTTTGCCACTTGAAACCGGAAAGCTTAAAAGTGCATCAAAGCATTTTGAAGCTTTAATTTTTTTACCATCAACCAGTACAGACCATCCGGTACTATAGGGAATAGATGTAAATATCTGCTTAGGTTGCTCAATGTTAATTGTTCCGGATATATTTGTACTGTCAAAATTATGTACTTGCAACTGCTCTTGTGACAGTAGTTCCATAAGATTTGCAAAAGAAGCAGTATTTAGTTTAAATGCTAAAATATTAGAAATATTACAATTAGCATCAATACTAATCTGACCTTTTCGGGACAGAAGTGGGAGGTGATAGATATAATTGTTATTATATAAATCCTCAAGTACAGTTATATCCAGTATGGAAGTTGGATAAACTACAGAAGTAGTATTATTATAATTAAATATACAATCTGTTAATTCATTTTTACAATATAAATATATATCTGTATTTGCCGGGATATAAATAGTTCCGCCGGAGGTAGTAAGTTCTAGTTTATCATATATATTATCGATATTATATAATTTCCCTAATTCATTTATAATATCGAAAGGAGTGTTATAATCTGCAAGCCGGATGTTGGCTATATTTTTGTTGACAGCAAATGCAATAGAAAGACAATTATTGTTTTCGTATACATAATTTGAATTGTTTTTTGAAATGTTTTTATAACTTAAAATATCGGATGTATAATCACCTGACGGAAGGATAAGATATTTGATATTAAGCATACTTGCGGATACAGGCTCCCATCCGAGATCATTTGTGGCATTAAGTGATGAAAATTGTCCTAAATATGATAGCATGCGGTTTATGCTGTCACTGGATGTGGATGATACGGTTGGAATACTGTTATATAGGCATAAACTACTTATATTTTTGAACGGTTTACAATCATTTTTAATTCGTGAATATGTATCACTTGAATTAATTTTATTAATTATTGAACATGTGTCTGAAACATAATTAGTATATGTTTTAGTTGAAGTGTATGAACATACAGTATTATAACAATTAAAAAAGAGTTCAACAAAGATTAATATGGCAATAATGATTGATGATACAAATGTATATGATGTTTTATATGTAAAAATCAGTAATGTATATAATATTATAAAAGCAATATTAAAGAATAAAATATCTAACATATTTAAGGTCTTAAATAGTTGAAAACTTAAGGCACAGAAAAATATGTTTAATATTAATATATATATATATAATTTTAAATGCAGGCTTTTAATGTTTAAAATACTCTCATATGAGACTGAGATAAGCAGGAAAATCAAGAGAAACGTATTTCTGCCATCATAACCAATTGGAGAATGAAAACCGTTCCAAATGTATTCTAAAGGTTTAACGTATATTGATAAAAGAATAAATGCCATGAATAAAATTATAGTAATTCTTTTTTTCAGGCATATATTACGATTAAAAAAATAAAGTGGAATTAAAACAAGCATAATAACACCACAATAGATTTTGGCATCGCAAAAGTAAGCAGATGATGTTGCAGATAAACTACAATAATATGAACTCAGTGAATAAAATACAGATGTAAGTATGGAATTAAATGAAGGAGTTGTTCCGGATACAGTATTTGCTAATGTATATATTTCTGGTATCCAGATAATTGCAGCCAGTCCGCCTCCGGCTATTGAGTATATAACAAATCGAAGGAAAATGCTAAAAAGAGAATTTTCAGTAGTACATTTGTATTCGCTGATTATATAGTAAATAAAATATAAAACAACAAAGAAACAGACCATATAGCCTATATAATAATTAGTAAATATGGCATATCCCAGGCATATTGAATAAAAATAAGACTTTTTGTTTTTTATAAGTGCTTCCAGTGTGAGTATAATCAGTGGCAGCATATACATACAGTCAAACCACATTATAAGCATATAGTATGACAAAAAATATGAACAAAGTGCATAACAGCATGCAAAAGAAACCATAATAACTTTATTGCTTATATGGTTATTTGAATTTTTAAAATGTATATTTAAATATGTAAACATTGTTAATCCGCACAAAGAAGATTTGATGGATATCAGTAAGGTTATTGCTGTTGGAAGAGTCTTTGTGTTAAAAAAAAGAAAAATAAGATTAAGCGGACTTGCAAGATAATACGCTATTTCGCCTATAAAATCATGTCCCATTCCACGGTACCAGGAGTACATAAGACTGTTACCTGTTTTTAGTTTCTCGCAAAATTCATTGACAAAAGGAACAAACTGCCATTCTAAATCACCTATAATAAGGCTTCCACTGCCAAATGGGGTAATGTTCTTAATATAAAATATAATACCAAGTATAACCGATGGTATTAAAAAAGATAAAATATAAAATGGTAAATTTTTAAATTTATTTTTCATATTAACCCCTTTCTGTGTCCTTAATAATTAGCAACCCTGAAGTTAAAAAAATTATATCATAAAATCAGTTGACAAACAATAAACAAAGTGCTATCTTATGTTTATGAAGTGATTAGCACTCTACAAGAGTGAGTGCTAACAATAAAGATTCAAAGGTGGGATTCAATGGAACTGGATGAGAGAAAACTTAAGATACTCAAAGCTATCGTCCGCAATTACTTAGAGACAGGCGAACCGGTTGGCTCCAGAACGATTTCAAAGTATACAGATTTGAATCTTAGCTCAGCAACTATCAGAAATGAGATGTCTGATCTTGAGGATATGGGATATATATTACAGCCGCATACCTCGGCAGGAAGAATACCGTCGGATAAAGGTTACCGAACCTATGTTGACGATATGATGCGTGAGAAGGCAGATGAGATTTCACAACAGCAGCAGGAAATATCAGATATGAAAGATTTCCTTACGGAAAAGGTTGAGAAGGTTGAAGAGCTTCTTCAGAATACGGCGAAACTTTTGGCAAATAATACAAATTATGCGACTATGATATCAGCACCGAGATTTGCCAAGAGGATAAAGTTTTTACAGTTATCATTGGTAGACGATATGAGTTTACTGTGTGTGGTGGTTCTGGATGGAAATATTATAAAGAACAAACTCGTAAAGCTTTCTAAGCAGATAGATGCTGAGACCGTATTGAAACTTAATATATTATTTAACAGTACGCTTAACGGACTGACGATGGAAGAGATTAATCTTGGAATTATAACTAAGATTACTGGTCAGGCAGGAGAACATATGGAACTTGTCAAACGTGTTCTTGAGATAATTGCCGAGGTTGTCGGTTCTGACGAAGATATGAAGATATATACAAGCGGAACGACAAATATATTAAAGTATCCTGAACTGAGTGACAATAACAGAGCGAGCGAGCTGATAAATGTTCTGGAAGAGAAGCAGCAGCTTACCAGTCTCATAACAGAAAACAACAGTGAAGAAAACACGGGAATTCAGGTGTATATAGGAGATGAAACTCCGGTACAGAATATGAAGGACTGCAGCGTAGTAACGATGACATATGAGATTGAGGATGGTGTTCAGGGAACCATAGGAATTATCGGACCTAAGAGAATGGATTACGAAAAGGTAGTTGAGAGTCTTAAGACCGTAAAGGGACAGTTGGACGTAGTGTTCAAGAATAATAATGAATGATAATACGCCGGTATACCGGATGAGAAAGGTGGCATGTAAAATTGGCTGAGAACAATAATGTAACTCCGGATGAAGAATTGAAGGATGAGAATACACAGGAAACTGTGGATGAAGAAATCACAGATGCTGAAGACACAGCGGAAGACACAGTGGAAGACACAGTGGAAGACACAGTGGAAGACGCAGTGGAAGACGCAGTGGAAGACGCAGAGACGAAAGAAGATGATGCTTCGGGTGAAAAGAAATCCTTTTTCAAGAAGGACAAAAAGAAAGATAAGAAAGACCAGCTTATAGAAGAGCTTACCGATAAATATAAAAGAACATTTGCAGAATTTGATAATTTCAGAAAACGTTCTGAAAAAGAAAAAAATGCAATGTATGAGATTGGTGCAAAGGATATAGTTGAGAGGATTCTTCCTATAGTTGATAACTTTGAGAGAGGTCTTGCAACAGTGCCGGAAGAAGATATGAATGAGCCGTTTGTAGATGGCATGAGCAAAATATACAAACAGCTGATGAAAGCTTTAGAGGACGCAGGAGTAAAACCTATAGAAGCTGTGGGAACAGAATTTGATCCGAATTTCCATAATGCAGTAATGCATGTGGAAGATGAGGAACTCGGAGAAAACATAGTTGCCGAGGAACTTCAGAAAGGCTATATGTACAGAGACACAGTGGTAAGACACAGCATGGTAAAAGTAGCAAATTAGAAGGTTCATATTATTAATTTAAAATAGACAGATTAATTTCAGGAGGCGTTTATTATGAGTAAAATAATAGGTATTGATTTAGGTACAACAAATTCATGTGTAGCTGTTATGGAAGGTGGAAAACCGACAGTTATAGCAAATACAGAAGGTGTAAGAACAACTCCTTCAGTAGTAGCATTCACAAAGACAGGCGAGAGACTTGTAGGTGAGCCGGCAAAACGTCAGGCAGTTACAAATGCAGAGAAGACAATATCTTCTATCAAGAGACATATGGGTACAGATTACAAGGTAACCATCGATGATAAGAAATATTCTCCACAGGAAGTTTCAGCAATGATTCTTCAGAAACTTAAAGCTGATGCAGAAGGATATCTTGGTGAGAAGGTTTCAGAGGCTGTTATCACTGTTCCTGCATATTTCAACGATGCACAGAGACAGGCAACAAAAGATGCAGGTAAGATTGCAGGTCTTGATGTAAAGAGAATCATTAACGAGCCTACAGCAGCAGCTCTTGCATATGGTCTTGATAATGAAAATGAACAGAAAATCATGGTATACGATTTAGGTGGTGGTACATTTGATGTATCTATCATTGAGATTGGTGACGGAGTTATCGAAGTTCTTTCCACAAACGGTGATACAAGACTCGGTGGTGATGACTTCGACCAGAAACTTACAGATTACATGTTACAGGAATTTAAGAATACAGAAGGTGTGGATCTTTCAAATGATAAGATGGCACTTCAGAGATTCAAGGAAGCAGCAGAGAAGGCTAAGAAAGAGTTATCATCAGCTACAACAACTAACATTAACCTTCCATTCATCACAGCTACGGCAGACGGTCCAAAGCACTTTGACATGAACCTTACAAGAGCTAAATTTGATGAACTTACATCAGATCTTGTAGAGAGAACAGTTATCCCTGTTCAGAATGCATTAAAGGATGCAGGACTTACCATAAATGATATTAGTAAAGTACTCCTTGTTGGTGGTTCTACAAGAATACCTGCTGTACAGGATAAAGTAAAACAGCTTACAGGAAAAGAGCCTAACAAGAGTCTTAACCCTGATGAGTGTGTTGCACTCGGTGCTTCTATCCAGGGTGGTAAATTAGCAGGAGATGCAGGTGCAGGTGATATCCTTCTTCTTGATGTTACTCCACTTTCTCTTTCAATCGAGACAATGGGTGGTATAGCTACAAGACTTATTGAGAGAAATACAACAATTCCTACAAAGAAGAGCCAGATATTCTCTACAGCAGCAGATAACCAGAGCGCTGTTGATATAAATGTATTACAGGGTGAGAGACAGTTTGCGAAAGATAACAAGAGTCTCGGACAGTTCAGACTTGACGGTATCCCACCGGCAAGAAGAGGTGTTCCACAGATTGAGGTTACATTTGATATCGATGCAAACGGTATCGTAAATGTTTCAGCTAAAGACCTTGGAACAGGTAAAGAACAGCACATCACAATCACAGCAGGATCAAATATGTCTGACGAAGATATTGATAAAGCTGTAAAAGAGGCTGCTGAATATGAGGCACAGGATAAGAAACGTAAAGAGGCAATTGATGCAAGAAATGATGCTGATTCAATGGTATTCCAGACACAGAAGGCATTGGATGAAGCCGGAGATAAGCTTGATGCAAATGATAAGGCTTCAGTTGAGGCAGACTTAAATGCATTGAAAGAACTTGTTGACAACTCAAATCCTGAAGACATGACAGAGGCACAGGTAGCTGACATCAAGGCAGCTCAGGAAAAACTTATGCAGAGTGCACAGACATTGTTCGCTAAAATGTATGAGCAGACACAGGGCGCAGGTGCACAGGGTGCAGGTCCTGACATGAGCGGAATGGGCGGAGCAGCACAGAATGACACTCAGTCAAATGATGATGTTGTAGACGGAGATTACAAAGAAGTATAATAACAGTAGAAAATAGATAACAGTGGGAACCCTGGGGAATGTGGCATATAAAGATGTGATATTACTCAGGGTATCGCACTATAGAAAAGAAAATATCATTATAGAAATCAGGGGATGACCAATGGCAGATAAAAGAGATTATTACGAAGTGCTGGGCGTTGACAGAAATGCAGATGACGCAGCATTAAAAAAAGCATACAGAGTATTGGCAAAGAAATACCATCCGGATACAAATCCGGGAGACAAAGAAGCAGAGGCAAAATTTAAAGAGGCATCAGAGGCTTACGCTGTATTAAGTGATCCTGAGAAGAGAAGACAGTATGACCAGTTCGGCCATGCAGCTTTTGACGGAAGCGGCGGAGCATCGGCAGGCGGATTTAATTTTGACTTTGGCGGAATGGGTGACATGTTTGGTGATATATTCGGCGATATATTCGGCGGAGGAAGAACGAGAAGTGCAAACAATGGCCCTCAGCGTGGAAGCAATATAAGAACAAGTGTAAGAATTACATTTGAAGAAGCAGTATTCGGATGTGAGAAAGAGTTAGAGCTTACACTCAAAGATGAATGTCAGACCTGTCACGGAACAGGAGCAAAACCGGGAACATCACCTGTACAGTGTACAAAATGTGGTGGAAAAGGTCAGATTGTATACACACAGCAGTCGCTGTTTGGAATGGTCAGAAATGTTCAGACATGTCCTGACTGTAACGGAAAGGGAACTGTTGTAAAAGAAAAGTGTACTGACTGTTATGGAACAGGCTATAAGAGCAGCAGAAAGAAGATACAGGTTACTGTTCCTGCAGGTATAGATAATGGACAGAGTATCAGAATCAGAGGAAAGGGCGAGCCGGGAACAAATGGCGGCGAGCGTGGAGACCTTCTTGTGGAAGTGGTTGTATCAAGACATCCGATATTCCAGAGACAGGGATTTGATTTATACTCAACTTCTCCGATATCATTTGCACAGGCTGCACTTGGCGGAGACGTAAAGATAAAAACAATAGACGGAGATGTGCTGTTTAATATAAAACCGGGAACACAGACAGATACAAAGATACGATTAAAAGGAAAGGGTGTACCTACCCTCAGAAATAAAAACGTAAGAGGAGACCATTTCGTAACATTAGTCGTTCAGGTACCGGAGCATCTTACAAGTGAACAGAAAGATTTGATAAGAAAATATGATGAAATATCGGGCAACACATTGAAAGTGGGAGAAGATGGCAAGGAAGAAAAGCCTAAGAAAAAGGGCTTCATGGACAAATTGAAAGATTCTTTTTAGGAGGAACCGTATATGATATGGAATAAATTCAGACTTACCACTACAACAGAAGCCGTTGACTTAGTCAGCGGCTTACTTGCTGAATTGGGAATAGATGGAATAGAAGTAGAGGACAATGTTCAGTTATCGGAAGAAGACAAGAAAAAGATGTTTATAGACATACTTCCTGAACTTCCTGAAGATGACGGAACGGCATATGTAATATTTTACATGTCTCAGGATATGGATAAGGCAGAAACTATAGAAAAGCTTAAAGCCGGTCTTGAGGAAATGAAAGATTTTGTAAATGTGGGCTCCATGTTTATAGAGGAATCGGTAACTGAGGACAAGGACTGGATAAACAACTGGAAACAGTATTTTAAGCCTTTCGCAGTTGATGACATACTTATAAAACCTACATGGGAAAAAGCTGATACCAAAGATTACGGCATGGTTCTTGATATAGATCCGGGAACATCGTTCGGTACGGGAAAACATGAAACCACCCAGTTGTGTATAAGACAGCTTAGAAAATATGTAAAAGATGGAATGAAAGTGCTTGATGTCGGATGCGGAAGCGGTATTTTATCAATCATAAGTAAAATGAGCGGTGCTGACAGCGTTACGGGAATAGACGTTGATGGAAATGCAGTGACGGCATCTGTAGAAAATGCCCATGTAAATGGTATCGATGACATAACATTTTATCCGGGAAATATTATTGATGATAAAGAAATACAAGACAAAACCGGATATGCGTGTTATGATATAGTAGTTGCAAATATTTTAGCTGATATAATAATACCTTTATCAGCAGAGATACCTGTTCATATGAAGAAAGGTGCACTCTTTATAACATCCGGAATAATAAACACTAAGGAAAAAGACGTGGTGGATGCTATAGAGAAAAACAGCGCTCTTGAAGTAAAAGAAATAACAAGACAGGGCGACTGGGTATCAGTGACGGCAGTAAGAGTTTAAGGGCAGAAACGTAATATCTGCGGAATGGAGACTATCATGCATCATTTTTTTGTATCTCCTGATATGGTAGGTGAGGATGAGATTACTATAGAGGGAACGGATGTAAATCATATAAAGAATGTTTTGAGAATGAAAAGCGGTGAAGAACTTCTTATAAGTGACGGTGCCGGCAATGATTATATGTGTGAGATTGCGGCTATAAATGAGGACAGCGTTGTGGTACATATAACAGGCAAAGAGTTTTCGGGAACGGAACTTGAGACGAAGATATATCTTTTTCAGGCATTGCCAAAGAGTGACAAGATGGAAATGATAGTCCAGAAGGCAGTTGAGCTTGGAGCATATGCCATAGTTCCGGTCAGAACTTCAAGATGTGTAGTCAAACTAGATGAGAAGAAAGCGGCAGCAAAGGTAAAGCGGTGGAACGGTATAGCCGAGAGTGCGGCAAAGCAGTCCAGAAGAGGTATCATTCCGGAAGTGAAAAATGTGATGGGATTTAAGGAAGCATTAGAATATGTAAAGGACTTTGACATGAACATCATTCCCTATGAGAACTATAAGGATATGAAA
This sequence comes from uncultured Lachnospiraceae bacterium, assembly GCA_902763335.1. Taxonomy (GTDB): domain Bacteria; phylum Bacillota; class Clostridia; order Lachnospirales; family Lachnospiraceae; genus UBA2821. The sequence continues at coordinate 12,842 of CACWRR010000052.1, forward strand.
GAAACCGTAAATGTTTTAGAAAATGTTAAAGGCATGAAGAAAATCGGTGTTTTTATAGGACCTGAAGGCGGATATGCCGAGGAAGAGATAGAACTTGCAATGGATAAGAATGTACATCCTATATCACTGGGAAGAAGAATATTAAGGACGGAGACTGCGGGAATGGCAGTATTGTCAGTGCTTATGTTTGATATAGAAAGGCAGAAAGATTAAGATGGAAGCGTATTTTGATAATTCAGCCACTACAAAGGTGGAGGAAAGTGTAAAAGACATAATGGTAAAGACTATGATGGAGGATTATGGAAATCCGTCATCACTTCATATGCGTGGTGTTGAGGCTGAGCAGTATGTGAAAAAGGCAAGGGAAATAATAGCTTCAACCCTAAAATGCCAGGAAAAAGAAATATATTTCACATCAGGTGGAACAGAATCCAATAATATGGCGCTGATAGGCGTGGCTATGGCGAATAAACGCAGAGGAAATCATATAATAACCACATCCGTCGAGCATCCGTCGGTATCCATGCCGTTAAAATATCTGGAGGACAACGGATTTGAGATAACGAGACTTCCGGTAGACGGTACAGGAAGAATATCTCCTGAGGACTTTAAAAATGCCATTAAAGATACAACCATCATGGCATCGGTAATGTATGTAAATAACGAGGTTGGTGCCATAGAACCCATAGATGAGATAGCAGATATTATAAAGAGAAGCGGCAGGGATATAATATTTCATGTAGATGCTATTCAGGCATACGGAAAAATGAAAATATATCCGAAGAGACAGGGAATAGACCTGCTTTCCGTGAGCGGACATAAAGTACACGGACCGAAAGGAATCGGTTTTATATATATAAAAGATAAGATTAAAGTTAATCCGATAATATTTGGCGGAGGACAGCAAAAGGGAATGCGTTCCGGTACTGAAAATGTGCCGGGTATAGCAGGACTTGGTGAAGCATGCCGCATTGCGTACAAAGACATAGATGAAAAAGCAGCCGCAATGACTGAGATAAAAGATTATTTTATTGACAGAGTGAATGAGATAGACGGTGTAAAAGTAAACAGTGCTAAAGGGAGTGAAGGAGCACCTCACATTGCAAGTGTCAGCTTTGAAGGAATCAGAAGTGAAGTGCTTTTGCATTCGTTAGAGGATAAGAACATATATGTGTCAGCGGGTTCGGCCTGCTCGTCAAACAAGAAATCAGTAAGCTCGACTTTAAAAAGCATGGGAATAGAAGAGAAATACCTTGATTCAACAGTCAGATTCAGTTTCAGCTCCTATTCGACAAAAGAAGAAGTGGATTACACCATAGAAACGATAAAATCCCTTGCAGCCATGCTTAGGTTATACAAACATTCATAATACGGAGGTAAACATGAACACATTCAAATCATTTCTGCTAAAATATGCAGAAATCGGAGTAAAAGGTAAAAACAGATATGTATTCGAGGATGCTTTGGTGGCACAGATAAAACATGCACTGGAAAAAGTGGATGGAAAATTCAATGTAAGAAAAGTGTCAGGAAGAATATACGCTGATGCAGAGGGCGACTACGATTATGATGAAGCAGTTGCAGCACTTCAGAAAGTATTTGGCCTGGTAGGAATATGTCCGCTTGTTCAGTTTGATGATAACGGATTTGACGATCTGGCTGACAGAGTGCTTAAATATATGGATATGATGTATCCTGACAAGAATAAGACATTTAAGGTATTTACAAGACGTGCCAGAAAAAATTATCCGATGGATTCACCGGAAGTTAATATGGCTATAGGTGAGAAGATACTTGATGCATATCCTCAGATGAACGTTGATGTTCACAATCCTGATGTAAAGCTCAATATAGAAATACGTGAGAAAATAAATATTTATTCAGAGATTATACCGGGACAGGGCGGAATGCCTCTCGGAACAGCCGGAAAAGCAATGCTTTTACTGTCAGGCGGTATAGACAGTCCGGTAGCAGGATACATGGTGGCAAAAAGAGGTGTTACGTTAGAGGCAACATACTTCCATGCCCCACCATATACCAGTGAGAGAGCAAAACAGAAGGTTGTGGATTTAGCTAAAAAGGTATCAGAGTATACAGGACCGATAAAGTTAAACATTGTCAACTTTACGGATATTCAGTTATATATATATGAAAAATGCCCACACGATGAGCTGACTATCATAATGAGACGATACATGATGAAGATAGCAGAACATTTTGCTAAGGAGTCAGGCTGTCTCGGACTTATTACGGGAGAGAGCATAGGTCAGGTGGCAAGCCAGACAATGCAGAGTATGCTTGTTACAAATGAGGTGTGTACACTTCCGGTATACAGACCGTTAGTTGCATTTGACAAGCAGGATATAGTGGATATAGCATGTAAGATAGACACATATGAGACATCCATACTGCCTTATGAAGACTGCTGTACAATATTTGTTGCGGAACATCCGGCAACAAAACCGAAGCTTTCATGTATTCAGAAGTCAGAGACACATATGGATGAGAAAATAGACGAACTTATGAAACAGGCGATTGAGACTGTTGAGGTGATAGAGGTTAAATAAAAAAATAAGGTACAGGGTTAAATACCCTATACCTTAACCTTATGGTTAAAATATTATTATTCTACAATATAAGGTTTTAATGTTTCTAAGATGCTGTCAACATTGTCTTCAGCGTGGATGTTTAAATCGATATCCTTGGAAAGATCTAAGCTGAAGATACCCATGATTGATTTTGCATCGATGACATATCTTCCTGAAACAAGGTCGAAATCTGTTTCGAACTTTGTAATGTCATTTACGAATGCCTTCACTTTGTCGATAGAGTTTAAAGAAATCTTTACTGTTTTCATATAAAACAACCTCCTCTTTGATTTGCTCAATCTTATATACAGTTATGTATATGAGAGCTGCTGTGCTCTCACTACATAGTAGTGTACATTTTAAAGGGAGAAAAGTCAATATTAAATGTTTAGATTACGAATTTTAATTTTGAAAGAGGATTATATAAATGAAAGATAATATAAAAAAAGTAGCCCTTCATAATCTTGGATGCAAGGTGAATGCTTATGAAACAGAAGTAATGGAACAGATTCTGAAAAATGCAGGATACGAAATAGTAGATTTTGCACCGGGAGCAGATATATATATAATAAACACATGTACCGTTACCAACATAGCAGACAGAAAATCACGCCAGATGCT
>CACWRR010000053.1 GCA_902763335.1 uncultured Lachnospiraceae bacterium
CGCTTCGGAATGGAGGTATTATGAGCGAGAACATATCTGAAAATATAGATAAGAATATTGCAGTCCTTGAAGATATTTTCAGGGACTGCAATGATATTTTAAAGAGAGAATTTGAGATAGGGGTGGATAAAAAGAGAAAAGCATGTGCGTTCTTTGTAGAGACCGCTGCCGGTGATGTGACTATGGAGGAACTGGTTCTGGGGGTGACAGACACAAATCATGTCTATACGATAGATGATGCCGTGACCGGAGTACTTATCGGTGATGCCGTTGTACTGGTAGACGGGGAAAAATATGCAGTAAAAATAAAAAGTACCGGATATCCCGGAATGGGAGTGGGTGAAGCTGAAAATGAGCAGACAATGCGTGGCTCGAAGGAAGCATTTACGGATTCAGAAAAAAGTAATACTGCACTTATCAGAAAAAGGGTGCGTTCCGCAGATTTAAAAGTGATTGAGAGAAAAATTGGAAAATATTCCAATACCAATGTTGCGGTTGTGTATATGAAGAGTATAGTCAGAAATCAGGTGCTTGATGAGGTAAACGAAAAACTTGATTCATTTGTGATAGACGGGGTTATGGATAGTGGAATTATAGAGCAGCTTATAGAAAACTTTCCATATTCACCGTTTCCGCAGTATCAGGTTACGGAACGCCCTGATAAGGCAGCCATGGCGGTTTTAAACGGAAGAATAGTTATAATATCCGACAATTCTCCTGATGCACTTATTCTTCCTGTAAATTATGGAAGCTTTTTTAAGACGCCTGATGATTATTACAGAAGATTTGGAATAGCGGGATTTACGAGGCTAATCAGATATATATCTGCATTTCTGGCTATGATGTTTCCGGCATTTTATCTTGCTATTATAAAATATCATACAGAGCTTTTGCCGACTGAACTTGCCATGGCATTTGCTGACGCAAGGGCGGGAGTGCCGTTTTCGGCATTTGCGGAAGTGATTATAATGGAACTTTCGTTTGAACTTATAAGAGAAGCGGGAGTGAGAATACCGGGGCCGATGGGAAGTACCATAGGAATAGTCGGAGGACTTATAGTCGGACAGGCTGCGGTTGAGGCGAATCTTGTCAGCCCTATCATAGTTATTATCGTGGCTATCACGGCACTGTGTTCATTTGCGGTTCCCAATGAAGAATTTTCATCGGCATTCCGGCTGATAAAATATTTTATAATAGTTCTTGCATCATTCTGGGGGCTATATGGATGTGTTCTGGGTATGCTTGCTGTTCTTGTTCATCTGGCAGGTCTTAACAGCTTTCATTTTCCGTATCTCGGACCGGAGGGAGCAGGCGAGATTAACGGTTTGTATGACCGGAAAGATTTCATTATAAGATATCCTGCAGGAAAGTTAAAATTCAGAAATATGTTTTCTACACCTGATAACAGACGAAAAATGGAAAGGAAAAGATAGGAAATGTATTTTGAAAATGGAAGGATATCCCCAAGACAGACGGCACGTTTGATAGTTACGGAATTTTTGGGAATAACACTTTTGACTACAACGGGTATGCTTACCGGAAGATGTGGGCGTGAGGGAATAGTTGCACTTGTGTTGTGCACCGTGTTCAGCATGTTATATGCATGGGGAATACTTGTGATATGTGAGAAAATAAACGTTTCATTGTACGATGTGATAATGGGAAAATTTGGAAGGTCAGCTGCAGAAGCAGTTGCATGGATATTTATTATAAAATATATATTGTTTGCGGCGGCGGTGTTGTTACTTATCGGAACGGTTGTGCAGAGGACACTTCTTCAGCAGGACAGTGTCATAGCGATTATCATTCCGTTTACATTGCTGGTTGTATACGGATTCAGGCTTGACTGTGAGGCAAGAGGGCGGTTCGCCGAGGTTGCGTTTTATTTTGTGATTATTCCGGCGATAATCGTAATTGCGACAGCATGGGGAAAATGTGACCGATACAATATTGTTCCGTTCTTTATGGGAAGAATGGGAAAGGTTATCACAACTGCATTGTGGTATACATTGCTTTCAGCACCACTTGAAATGCTCCTGTTTTTAAGAGAACATTTTAAGCCGGATATGGAGATGAAGAAGGCGGTATGCAAGGGGATATTCACTGTCGCAATATTAAATGCGATATATTACATTTTAAATGTTGGGATATTTGGCGTGAAAAATGTATCCGTCGGAAATATTTCGTCAATAGAGCTTATGCAGTCTGCCGGACATTTAGAGAGTCTTATGAGCCTGTTTATGATAATAAGTCTGTATGCACTTGTGAATTGCTATGGAAGTTATGCCATACTTCTTATGAAAAAAATATTTGAAAGAAAGGTTAAGAAAAGCTGCTGTGGAAAATACATTATAATCACGGGAGTTATTTCATGTATGCTTGCCTGTGTAGCTTCTGCGTATGGAATACTGGTCGAATCCGGAGGGGAAAATATAACCCAGGTGTCACTTGAGGATAAGGATTATGTGATGTTTATGGGAATTGATTATGACAGTGAGAGCTTTGATGTTGTATATGGATTTGACAGTGGTAATAGGAAAAAGGATATACACTGGACAGGCTTAAATCTTCTCGCTGCAAAAGATGAATATTCGTATATGGCATCAGGAACACCGGATTTTTCTCATGTGAAGGTTATAGTGCTGGGAAAAAATGTTCTTGAAAGTCAGAGGGCATTACGGAATGTAAGAAAATTTCTTGAGCAGGACGAAACAATAGCGGATAATACCCTTATTGTGTGTGCAGCTGACAAGGCGGAGGATTTGAAGGATACAGATGGAGATGATATAAAATCGATGTTTGAGAATAATCTGCCACATTACAGGTGCGAAGTATATGAAATGGTTTCCGCTATGTCTGATAAAAATAAGACTGTCATTATGCCTGTGGTGGACATAAGAAACGAAGTTCTCAAGTGCGAAGGTGCTGCCATATCAAATGGAAGAGGTGTGTCTGTAAATGTAGACAATGATGATGCAAATTATCTGTTTATGACAAAAAAGAATATGGCAGGAAGGGTTATTAATACAGGGAATGGCAGAATGTACAGAATAGTAAATAATCGTTCGGATATGGAAATACGCGTAATTAATAATGAAACAATAGGTGTAAATGTGACACTTAAAGGTGTGTTAAAAAATCTTTCAGAATATAGAATTAAAAAATCGGAAATAAATGAAAAGATAGAGGATGGAGTTACGGATGTCTTAAGCAGAATGGTAGAAAATGACCGTCTTGATTATCCGGGCATATATGACAGGCTTGCCGTGGCAGACAGAGGAATGTGGATAAAATATGAGACTGACAGGGAAGAAATGTATGACAGAATATACTTTCATGTGAAATGTGAATTTGAAATAAAATAAGCTTTAATTAATATAGAAAATGCCGTCGCATATATTTGTGCAACGGCATTTTCCGGTTTAAGTCAGAAAACTATTTTTTAACTTTGATATTAGCAATTGTCTTCTTAACGATAATGGATGTTTTCTTATCCTTTACATATGAGTATAGTGTGTAACTGCCTGATTTTGATGTTTTCCAGTATGTCCATGTTTTTGAACTGAAATTTTTGATGGTTACAAGTCTGCCACTTCCTGATTTTACATAGGCGAATTTGTAACTGTATTTTCCGGTACCACCTGAGGCTGCCATCGACAATCTTACTTTTTTTCCTAAAGTAATTTTTTTAGATGATGGCTTAAGTGAGAAGGATGTTATTTTCAGTTTTTTATTTACATAGTAATTGCTTAAAGATTTTTTAGCAATTGTTCCATCAGTATCTTTTGCATATACAAGGAGTGTATATGTTCCATGTTTTTTAGGCTTCCAGTTTGCATGCTTTGAACTTGAATAATTGCGTATAACTGTTATAACACCTTTGGAATCCTTTGCACAGAATCGATATTTTACTTTGCCGTTTCCACCGGAAGTTTTTGCTGAAAGCTCTATTACATCACCTACACTGCCTGTTTTACTTGGAGTATCAACAGTTAAGCGGGTTACTTTAAGTGCTTTTGTTGCAGGCTCTGTAGTTGGTTCTTCAGAAGTCGGCTCATTAGTCGGTTCCTCAGAAGTTGGTTCTGTAGTAGGTTTATCGGTCGGCTCCTGAGAAGTCGGACCATCAGTCGGCTCCTGAGAGGTTGGACCATCAGTCGGTTCCTGAGAGGTCGGCTTATCGGTTGGTTCCTGAGAAGTCGGACCATCAGTCGGCTCTACAGAAGTCGGTCTGTCAGTCGGTTCCTGGGAAGTAGATTCCTCAGGTTCTCCTGTTGAAGGCTGCACCGATGAAGGTTCTGTAGGATCTGTGGCCGGCTGGTCAGTTGTTGATTCGCTCGGTTTTGTGCTTGTCTCATCAGGAGATGTTGATTCGTCAGGTTTTGTTGTGTTATCTTCAGAAGATGCAGGTTCTGTAGTTGTTTCAGAAGATTCGTCTTCGTCAGAGTTAAGTACATCAAGTATTGCAGACTTTAAAGTTCTTGTAGCTTTATTTATCTCTACCTGTGTTGATGATGAGTTATCATTAATTTTTGATGCATTATTATATGCTGTCTTTAATGCCGGGGTATATTTATTATCCGGTTTGTCTTTGATTGTCTTTTCAGCAGTACTTATTGCTGATAAAAGGGCCGTTTTGTCTATATCCGGTGTAGCTGAACCCACTTCTGATTCAGTCTTTGAGTAGGAGCATGTTTTACCTGTAAATGATGTTACGGTTATGTCAATGTTTCCAGCTATACCGGTTATATCCGATGTCTGTGTGGCTGTTCCGGTTGCTCCGTCATTTACTATTACATTGTATCCTGTAGTTCCTTCAGGCAGTTCAAATACATACCAGCCGTCAGAATCTTTTGTCATAAGCTTTGTTCCAGGCCAGTCACCGGAATATTTGGTAACCGAACTTCCGCTGCCTTTCCATACATATACTGCAGGAGATGACCAGTCGGCTGCTTTCACACGGATTACAGGATTTGTCTGAGAGTTATAACATGCGTTAATTGCATATTTCAAATCTTCGCTCATGCTTGTGTACTCTGTGCCAATGTGAGCAGATTTTATAAATGTTTTTGCTTCAGTATTTACAGCCTTTAAGTCGCTTAAAGCTTCTGAATCGTAATAATTCGGATTTTCTTCTGCTTCAGATATTCTTGTATCAGCTTTTGAAATATAATCGACAACGGACTTGCGTAACTTTGTTTCAGCCTTTGCATCCTCGTAGGCTGTGGTCAGATTGTCATAAGCTGTGGATATTGTTGTGTCATTTGTCTCTGAACTGTTGATAACTTTTTCAGCAGCACTGAGTTTTTCATTTAATGTACTTAAAATCTTTTCTGAAAGATTTGCCTGGTTATAATTTGCAGCTTTTACCTCTGAAACCAGTTTCTTAAGGGCATCAGTTTTTTCGGTAATGGTAATTGTAATGGTCTTTGTAACGGATGCCTTTCCGTCTGTAGCTGTTACAGTGAAGGAATATGTTCCGGCAACAGTTTTTGACCAGTTAAATGTTCCGGTTGCAGTTCCTGCAGAAGCAGATGAGTTAAACTCTGCGCCTGATGGAAGGTTTGAAGCCGTAAGTGTTATTTTATCATTATCAGCATCAGTAGCCTTTATATCAAATGTTAATGGACTTGAGGCAATGCCTGTGTATTCTGAATTTGCCTGAATAACAGGAGCTTTATTTTCAGAAATCTGGCACGCATCAAATGTATCCTTTGGTACAGCTATGGTTACCGACTTGGCACTGACAGATACAGATGAGCCGGATTCTCTTAACTTAGTAAGTCCTGCATTGTTGCCGTCAGCTATGATTACCCAGTTGTCAGAGCCGCTTAAGGATACGGTCTGATCTGATGCAGAGTTGTTGATAAGTACTGCTATTCTGTTCCATTCACCCTCTACATTATTTGTTTCATAAAATGCTATAAGTGAATTAACATCTTTGCTTATCCATGCCAGATTGTTATTGTTCGGGTTCCAGTTATCACCGCTTCTGGTTGTTACAGAGCGGAATCCTGAGAATGCCTTACGGATTTTTATCATACCTTCATAATATTTTTCGATTGAAGAGTATGTGCTTACTCTGTTCCAGTCAATTTTGTTTACTGAGTCAGGAGAACTGTAGCTGTTGTCGTCTCCGTTTTTGGTTCTGGCAAATTCTTCACCTGCCTGCATAAATGCTCCGCCTTTGGATACGAGAATAATACTTCCTGACATTTTGTTCATTCGTAAAAGTTTATCATCTGTCGAAGAATAGTTTCTGCCAAATTTCTCTGTAAGTTTATCCCATAGTGTCAGATTGTCGTGGGCCGATGTGTAGCTTATACAGCAATTTGATGATTTGGACCAGAATGGTCTCCACATGCCGTACAGTCCGTCAGTATATCCGACAGAACCCATGATACCGCCGTATACATTGTTAGGCCATTTTTCGCTCTCCAGATAATTACCACTAGTGTAGTTTGTCTGTACAAGACCTATCGTACCGTCAAATTTATGCTCACCTTTTATGGCATCACGTATCTGGTCATTAAAGTATCCGATACCGTCACTTAATTTTGATTCATTTGCCTTGTGGGCACTGGTAGAATCGTAGTCAGTTGCCGTCCAGCCTTCTCCGTACATTACGATTGTGTTTTTACCAAATTTGCTGTCGAGAGTGCTTCTTATAAGATTCATGGTTTCATAATCATGTATTCCCATAAGGTCAAAACGGAAACCGTCTATGTTGTATTCATCTGCCCAGTATGAAACGGAATCAACCATGAACTTTCTGTACATGGCACTTATGCTTCTTGTTGCATTTCCGCATCCTGACTGGTTGTTGTATGTCATGTCACTGTTTATTTTGTAATAATAGTCAGGCATGATTTTGTTGAAGTTAGAATCAGCAGTATCATATGTATGGTTGTATACAACGTCCATAACTACTTTTATACCGGCATCATGAAGTGCCTGTATCATTTCCTTCATTTCTTTGATTCTCACATTTCCGTCATATGGGTTACTTGAGTAAGAACCTTCAGGAACGTTGTAATTCTTAGGGTCATATCCCCAGTTGTAATTAGAGGATAATGAGGTGCTGACATTTGCCTCGTCTACTGAAGCGTAGTCGTACATAGGAAGTAACTGTACGTGGGTTACACCGAGCTGTTTAAGGTAATTTACGCAGCTTGCAACCTTACCCTCTCCGTTTACGGTTGTATTGTCTTCTGTAAATGCCTTATATTTTCCACGGTTTTTCTCAGATACTCCTGAGCTTACATCTATGGAGAAATCTCTTATATGAACTTCCCATACAATGATGTCGCTTAAGTTGGTAGTTTCACGTTCGTAATCTTTGTCCCAGTTATCAGGGTCTGTTCTGTCAAGATCAACGACCATGGCACGGTTACCGTTCAGTCCGGCAGCTTTGGCGTAGATATCGACAGCTTCTTTTGTTGTGCCGTCTACGGTTACTTTATATGTGTAGTAGGTGTTTACGATATCCTTGTTAATGGTTATGCTCCATACACCTCTGTCACCCTTTGTCATAGGTACTTCTTCAATAAGGCTTCCACCGTTTCCTTGTGTATATCTGCAAAGAACCACTTTTTCAGCCTTTGGAGACCATACTTTAAATGTGGTAGCATCTTTTGTGTAAGTACAGCCGAGGTCATCTCCGCTGTAGGCGTACTTAGTGTCATAATCGTCATCATAACTGTATTTTGCCGTTACGGTTCCTTCGCCCTTTTCCGCATGGGCTGTAATAGGAGGAACGATATTGAATGACGTTACAGTCAGTGCACCCGCAAGAAGTACGCTTAAAAACTTTTTCCTCAATACATTTTTTTTTCATACTTTCAATCCTTTCTATAAAATGTAAAATACAGGGAAAATATCCCTACTATTAATATATATTACAGGATGTGTGGTTGTAAAGAAAAACAAGTTTAATATTGAAAATTTTTTAAAGGTCTGTTATACCATTAATAATTAAGATACTACTGAATGGAGTGATTAGACGGATGAGAAGAGAAAAGATACAGACATCTGAAACGTTTCTGCTCAGTGCGATTCTTGCGTTATCCGGTGGATTTCAGGATGCATATACTTATAATGTGAGAGATAAGGTGTTTTCGAATGCCCAGACCGGGAATGTGGTTTTAATGAGCCAGAATATTATGACGGGGCATCTGATGACGGGACTGAGTTATCTGTTTCCGGTCATAGCATTTGCATTTGGAGTTCTGGTGGCAGAACAGATAGGAAACAGGTATAAGAGATCTAAAAGGATACACTGGCGGCAGATAATCGTGGCAATGGAGATAATTATTTTATTTGCAGTCGGATTTATACCAAAGGAATACAATATGATAGCTACAATGCTTGTGTCGTTTTCATGTTCAATGCAGGTTCAGACGTTCAGAAAGGTGAATGGATATGGATATGCCAGTACTATGTGTATAGGAAATTTGCGAAGCGGAACAGAGAGTCTGTCTGTGTTTATAAGGGACAGACAGACCGGTGCACTTAAAAAAGCATTGCATTACTACGGAATAATATTTATATTTGCCGTAGGTGCCGGAGCCGGCGGGGTATGTTCTCTGCACAGCGGACTCAGGGCAATATGGATAAGCTGTGTACTTTTGCTTATAGTATGCCTGATGATGATAAAGGAACATAGATAGTAAATACAAATATTAAGCAAAACACAGATTGTGTTAGAATAAATCATTTAAAAATGTGAGATATTTGAAGCGGAATGATACATCGGCATCATGGGATAAGATTGCCTCGTATTCATTTTCGCTTAAAATATTTTTAAGCTCTTTTTTTGAATCATCGGGAACGACACCGCAGGTTGCATCCACAAAACAAAGGGGCGGATATAATATACACCACCAGTTTTTGCCGAGAGATTCTCCTATGGTTATGCGGAGGGCTGTGTAGCTTCCGGCAGGAAGTGTGATATCGCCATAGGATTTAACCGGAAACTCTGTATTCTCAATTACGGAGTTGACCGGGTATGAATATCCTTCATTTTTAATAACTTCTGAACATATATTGTTAATGTCATCATAGTGGGCGGCAACAATATCCATACTTTCGTCAAGGGAACTACTGCCGTCTAACAGTGTTTCAAGATATTCCACAACCTTATCTTTAACCTTGAGTTTAAGAGCCTGGTCTTCATCAGAATCACTGTTTGCGATTACATGAAGCCTTAAAATCTTCTCTGAGATACCTGCCTGAACATTTTCAGTGTTAGTTCTGTTTAACAGGGAGGCGGCAATCAGTATGGCAACTCCTAAAAAAATCCATAAATATGTAAAAATTTTGTTATTCATAATATCAAATCCTTTCAAAGTTTTAAATTTTTAAGCAATTGTAAAATTTTTATATTTTAATAGGACTGAGTGCAAAAATAACAGTCATAACGTTGTCACGCTTTCGCTGCCAACGGCTGGCAGCGGTACATAAAGTGCCAAATATGAAAAATATGTCTGTTGGCATATTTTTCATATTAATACGGTCACTAAGTACCGGCCGCCGTTGTAGCAACTCCTTATATGACTGTTATTTTTGCACATGCACAATTGATGTAATAATAAAATTTACAATTGAAGAATTTCTGTTCATTATAGAGATTCGGGTGTCAAAATGGTGCTACGCACCAGTCTGACACAATATCACATATTTGGGTCGGTTAGTCCTTACAGGGACTTTTGACGCCTGAATTTTGCAGAACAAGGTATAACTTATATTACCATACACATGTAATAGAAAATTCTTGTGTTCATATTATTACCCAGTTCATTTATATTTATTCATCGGTTTTAGAAGTAAAAATAATTTTAAATAAACTTGCCTTTCAAACCTGAATGGCAACAAGTAATGATGGAAAAATGTCTGTCTTTATGGTATAGTATTTTTACTATAGAGAAGATGAGGATGTATAAATGAACGAAAAGCAAAAAGAGGACTTATTAAAAGTAGGACAATACAATTCAAAGTTTAATGATATATTAGGAATTAATATAGAAAACCTAGGGATATATAGATCTAAAGGACTTCCATCACATATTGTAAAACGAAAACATTATAGATGTTTGAAATATATTGATTATATACCGGATATTATTTTAAAACCTGACTATATAGGTATAAATCCAAATGAGCAGGGAAAGAGTATAGAGTTAATAAAGAGATATGCAGATAATGTAATGATTGGGATTAAGCTGAACACAGAAGGTGAATATCTATATGTGTCAACTATGATTGATGTACAAGAGTCGAAAATATCAAGGCGATTAAATAGTGGAAGAATTAAGGAATTTACAGTTGACAGTGACAAATAAGAGTAGTATATTATGGATACAGATAGAATAAAATAATAAGAAGCATGATTATTTTGAGGTCGGAAATGGTTCCCGACACACTCTGTGAAGAGTACCTGAGATGATGGATACACCGCCCATCCAAAATAATTATGCTTTTTTATTGTACATAAATGAAAGTACGCTATTATTCATAAAAAGATTTGATAATTTGAATATATAATGATAATATAATGAAGACGAAACGGGGATTAATACGAAAAAGTGGCGGAAAGGTTATGGTAATTAGTGATGGATGAGCAGATAAACAGCCGTGCGCTGGCACCTGTAGGAGTGTTTGATTCGGGAGTTGGCGGGCTTACTGTTGCCAGAGAGATAATGCGGCAGCTTCCAAATGAAAAAATAGTATATTTTGGAGATACAGCCAGAGTTCCATACGGCAGCAAGTCTAAGGAGACTATATTAAGATATTCAAGACAGATTATAAGATTTTTGAAGACGAAAGGCGTAAAGGCTATAGTGGTAGCGTGTAATACGGCAAGTGCGCTGGCGCTGGAGGAAATACGCGATGAGATAGATATGCCCATAATAGGTGTTGTCAAACCGGGGGCAAAGGTGGCGGTGGAGAAAACCGTCAATAAAAGAGTAGGTGTAATAGCTACTGAAGCCACCATAAGCAGTGGATTGTATACAGATTATATAAAAGCACAGGATGCGGATGTCACGGTGTACAGTAAGGCGTGTCCGTTATTTGTACCGCTTGTTGAGGAAGGATGGCTCAAGGATTCGGTTACGGAAGAGGTGGCACGCAGATATTTAGAAGAGCTCAAGGAGCAGAATATAGATACACTGGTGCTTGGATGTACCCATTATCCGCTTCTCAGAAATATGATAGGAAAGCTTATGGGAGACGAAGTGACACTTGTTAATCCGGCATACGAGACGGCAGTGAGTCTTGGAGAACTTTTGGAAGAAAAAGGGCTGGCAGCCGGAAATGAAAATCGTTATGCAAGTGAAATGTATGATTTTTATGTCAGTGATGCAGCAGAAAAATTTAAAAAATTTGCAAATTCAATATTACCGTTCAGAATAGAAAATATAAGTCAGATTAATATAGAAGAATATTAATCATGATTGTGGAAAGGAATGATGAGGATGACGGATTCCCGTAATGTTACAATTTCTCTGGAAGGTTTTAATGAACTTGACGGAGAATCGACAGTAGCAACGCACAGAGCAATACATCATTATAAAAACGGTATACATTATGTGCGGTATGAGGAAAAACAGGATGACAAGATTGTCAGAAATATGATTAAGATAAATGAAACCCGTATAGAGGTGATGAAAAAGGGATATATAAACTCGAAGATGGTGTTTGAAGAAGGTAAAAAGCATACAAATGATTACCACACACCATATGGTCTTATGAAAATGACGGTTCATACAAAGAAAATGAATATTGATGAATCGGATATGGCAATAGTGGCGGAGCTTGATTATAATCTTGCAGTTGATGAGCAGCATATTTCAAAATGCAGTATAAAGATAAATATAAAAAATGAGATGTCAGATTAAGGTGGCATCTCATTTTTATGTTACTAGATTGATTTATCAGATTTTTTTTCAACTTTTTTTGCGTGTCTTGCTTCTTTTCTCTCAGCTGCCTGCTGTTGTGCAAGTTTTTCGGCTTTCTGTTCAGCACGTCTTTCTTTACGAGATTTTTTCTGTTCAGGTAAAGGCCCTCTGATACGTTTTGCTGATGTTACATATAATCCGCTTACTGTAGCCTTAATCTCCTGCTTAGGCAAAATAGAAGAATAAATCTTCTCATCGCATATAAGAGACATAACACGGGGACCTGCTTTAACCTTGATTATAGGTAATTTTGTCCAACGCAGATATTTAGGTGTCTGGTCAACGACCAGTTTAGGAAGTCCGGCCTCTGTCAGTTTCATTCGCTTCTTGTCGATGACATAAAACGACATTGTCTGTGCCTGCGCTTCCATAGTAGCTCTTTGAGATTCTGACTTCTTTTCTGCACGTTTTCCAAGTATATACATTACAACCATTAATGCGGCTATAATTATAAGAATAATCAGAATTACTTTTAATACTGTACTCATATAATCCTCCATTCTATTTTAACTCATTAAGGTACATTTTATCATTAGCATGAATAAAATACAAGCAGAAAAGCAATCTAAAGATATATAGGAGGTCATTATGGGTGGAGTATATTATGAAACTTTGCAAAAATTCAATATAAATGCCGGTAATCAGCCGGTGACTAAGGGAAATTCTGTGGAAGTGTTTACTGATGGCAGGAAAAAGTTTATAGACTTACTTGAGACTATGGATAAAGCAGTACATTATATATTTATTCAATATTATATTATCAGGGATGGAGGAATCTTTAGTAATATAGAAGAAGTTGCCATACGGAAGGCTGCACAGGGAGTAAGTGTAAAAATTATGACAGATGGAATAGGCGGTCGCGGCCTCAGCAACAGAACGATAGAAAGACTAAGGAGGAATAATGTTGAAGTTGCGGTATATTCTCCGTCACTGATTGGGTGTGTGAATTTTCAGATTAATCACAGAAATCACAGAAAGACGGCAATTATAGATGATGTTGCCTATATAGGCGGATTTAATCTGGGGGATGAGTATATAGGTGAGGATAAAAGGTACGGGTATTGGCGGGACACGCATTTAAAGATAAGGGGAATGGCGGTGGAGAGCATATTAAAGTCATTTGCAGATGATTGGAAAACGGCAACCGGAAAGGACATACACACAATTCAGGGTGTTGAAAATAAATGTGAGGGCGAAATAGATATTCAGATAGTCAGAAGCGGATATAAGGATAAGGTAAAATTGATACATGACAGTTGTCTTAGAATGATATATTCAGCAAAAAAGAACATTTATATACAGACACCTTATTTTATTCCTGACATAGAGATGTTAAATGCGCTGAAGTCGGCGGCACGCTTAGGGATAGATGTGAAGATAATGGTGCCTGGGAGAGCAGATCATCCGGCGGTATACTGGGCAACGGGATACTATGCCGGCCATATGATAAGGGCGGGAGCGGGAGTGTACAGATATATGGACGGATTTCTGCATGCAAAGGGGATTATGATTGACGGAGAGGTGTGTACATTTGGAACGGCAAATATGGATATAAGAAGCTTCAGACTGAATTATGAGATAAATGTAATTATATATAATGAAGGTTTTACGAGAAAGATGGAGAGTATTTTTGGAGAGGATTTAAAGAAATGTGATATTGTCAGCAGGTATAAATATGAGAATATGGGGACATTTTCAAAATTAAAATGCATTATATGCAAGGGCGGAGCAAGGTATATGTAAAAAATGCACAAAAAAATATTTGCAAACCCTATAATTATTAGTTTTGATTGTACAAAATGCTGAACAACTGTGTAGATTTGGTGAATTTTCATAAAGCATCTGATAAATGATATACAGAATACAACAATATGCATATCGGAAACGTTTCCGGCAGAGTTTGCTGTTGACATTTTGTATAAAAACTACTAAGTTTAATATAATAGCTGTTGTTTGACGTGCTATGGGGGTAGCAGTGTGTTGCTTTATCTAAATGGGGCATGACAGGACACTGGTTTAAGATAACAGCAAAAAAACATAGAAAGGGAATGGGAAATGAGAAAAAAACTATTCAAAAAAGTTGCAAGCGTAACCTTAGCAGCGTTGATGACATTGTCAACACCGTTGTCAGACTGGTCAAATCTGACAGCATATGCAAAGACGAATGTTGTCGAAACCTCAACGGCACTTGAGTTAGCTACTTAATCAGATAATCAGTATGGACTTGCAGATAATGTAGCTGACGGTGTGATACTCCATGCATGGAACTGGAGTTTTTCACAGATAATGGCTGAACTGCCAAATATTGCGGAGGCAGGATACACAGCTATTCAGACATCACCTATCCAGAGAAATAAGGAGGGTGATAATGTACCTGACACATCGGCATGGTGGAAATTTTATCAGCCGACTAACTTTGAGATAGGAAACAAATTAGGAACAAGAGATCAGTTCAAACAGTTATGTACGGAAGCACACAAGTACGGAATTAAAATTGTGGTTGACGTGGTAGCAAATCATCTTGCAAATGTAACGGGTTCAGGCGGAAATGCAAATAGCAACCGTTCATCTGAGATACCTGATAACATCAGAAATAACGATGCATTCTGGCATAATGACAATTATTCAGGTTCAAGTGATACAGACAGATACCAGATGACACATGCACCTATCGGAATGCCTGACCTTAACACAAGCAATACAGAACTTCAGAATATTATATTAAACTTCCTCAGTGATGCACAGGCATGTGGAGCTGACGGATTCCGTTTCGATGCTGCAAAGCATATAGAGACACCGTCTGATAACGGTTTTGGAAGTCAGTTCTGGGCAAGAGTTAAAGAAACTACACAGAAGAACAATCCTGATGTGTTCCTGTATGGAGAGATTCTTAATACAGCAGGACCTGGCGGATATTCTGACATGCAGAAGTATACACCTTATATAAGGGTTACTAATAACAAATATGCCAACAATATGAGAGCCGGCATAAAGAACAGAAATGCAGACAGTGCTAAGTTTACAAACAATGATATATTCGGAAGTAACGGAAACGAATGGGTACTCTGGAATGAGTCACACGATACATATGCAGGTGACTATGGTGAGAACACAGACGCAGAGTTTGATGATGAAGAGATGGCACTTGCATGGTGCGTAGTAGCTTCAAGAACATCACCGGCACTTTACTTCTCACGTCCTATAGCCGATAAGGGTGATGGAGCATGGAAGAGTGCAGCGCTCGGACAGCATACAAATATGTACAAAGACGCAAGAATTGCTGCAATGAACAGGTTCCATAACTACTTTGCAGGACAGACAGAGTATGTTACGACATCTGACAATGTTCTTGTTGTAGAAAGAGGAACAACAGGAGTTGCACTTATTAACTTTAGCAGAGGCTCTAAGAGTGTAAATATAAAAGTTAATAAAATGGCAGACGGTACATATAAAGATCAGGTAACAGGCAGTGAATTTAAGGTAAGTAACGGAACACTTACAGGTAATATAGGAAGCGGCGGAGTTGCAGCATTATACAATGCAGGCCCTGTAA
>CACWRR010000054.1 GCA_902763335.1 uncultured Lachnospiraceae bacterium
TATTACATAATTATTGTTTTATGAATTGCAATATGTTAAAATTAAACGGATTGTAAAGTATTATATTTAAACATTTTTATGTAGTTAATAAGGGAGAAAGATATGAAAATATGTAATAAAAATAATGTATTTGAATGGAATGAAGACTATGAAAAACATTACATTAATATGGATAAAATAGTTTATTTTAAAAATATAGACAGACGAATTGAAATGACGGTTCTGGATGATGAAATCGAGAAAAAACATATATTTTATGGGAAGATTAATGATTTGATAAGATGGTTGGAAAAAAATAATTATAGATTCGTGATGATTGACAGGGGAGTAATAATTAATATGGATTACATAGAAAGTTATGAGAAACATGAAGTAAAGCTATGCTGTGGTGAGATATTCGGGATAAGCAGGGCGAGAAGAGAATATGTTGGAAAAATGGTGAGAGAATTGAGAAATAACAATGAATAACTACTAGAAATATGCAATTTATTACAACTTTATAGAAATAAATGTAATATTAATATATAATAAGTTTAATATATGTGCATGTATATAAATAATATAATAAAAGGAGTTTCAAAATGGTAAAAGGAAAGATAACAAATCTATTATTGGCATGCGTTATGGGTGTTTCAATAGTTGCTGCTGTTGATAGTAGTACATATGCAAAAGTAGGTGATAATCCTATTATTTATCAAAATATGTATAGCTATTTAGATATAAGTTATGGTACTTATGCAGATATTTTTTGCAGACCAGGTTATACACAGGTGACAGCTAAGAAGACTGGATATTATGGCACATTTAAATTAGCAAGATATCATTCAAGCAAAAAAATAAGTGAAAATAAGTATAAGGTTATAGATGACGTAATAAGAGAAACAACATCACAACCTTGTTATACAGAACTTAGGCCTGTAAGTGATAGTGTTGCTAGAAGGTATCATAATGGGTATATTCGGTCTGGAACAGAAAAAACATCTCCAAAAGTCCAGCAATACGTTAGAACTGCTTATAAAGAAGATAAATAATAATGAAATAGTAGTACATAGTTTATGTACTACTATTTTCAAAGGTGATAATTATGAAAAATATTGAATTAATTTTTAAAAATTTACGTTATCTGATTAAAACCAGAATAGTTTTTTTTACATTGATGTGTATGGGACAGATTGTTTCATTGTGTGTCGTTTTGATTCTTACAGGAGTTGTACAGGTTAATTTATCTGAAGAAAATCTTGAATGGTACGGAGATTTATCAGCATTTTCAGTGAGATTTAATGATAATGATAACATAAGTGTAGAAAAATGGAAAAAGGTAACTGAAAAGTTCAAAAAATATTTGAAAGATGATTTCTGTAGTATGTGTATGGAAGGTAGAAGTCCAGGAGAAGAGCTGGGAATTCAGACACTTTATCCGGGAGAAAAGTTTAAAGAGAAATCAAATGATGTATTAACATATGATGATTATGTTGGTAATGATAAAATTGCTCTATATACACTATACGAAGATAAACCTAAAAATAAAATATATAAATATGGTGGAGAAGAATATAAGATAATTGGATATGTAAATTATATTAAATCTTTCATACCTATGAATGTATTGCCGGATAATTTTGAAGTCGAAAATACACAACTATGTATCGATGGTATGCTAAGTAATAGAAAAGTAAGTGAAATATCAGACATGATAAAAAAATTATTTGATACCAACGCAGAAGTTCAATGTCCTGAAGGAATAGATTTATTGGGAATTCAGGGAAATAATATGGTGACAATGAGTACTGTATTATCGGTGATTTTATTGGCGTTTAATTCGTTTGTATGTTATTACTATATATTTGATAAGAGAAAGAATTGGCTTATTGTAACAAGAATAACAGGATGTACTAAGCGTAAGGCAATGAATGTGTATATGGGGGAAATGCTTATTATATTAATTGCGAATTCGTTAATAGGATTGTTGATTTTTACACAAGTAATTTATCCGTTTATGGTACACAGAAAAGGATTTTATAGTGAAATATATGATGTAAGGACATATGTTTTATGTGCTGCAATATTTGTTTTATTTTCTATGGCTATTTCATATATTGGAGTTATTTCAACATTAGGTAAAAGTGTAATGGATTTAAAGAAGAAATAAATGGAGGAGAACATTGATAAAAGTTATAAAAATGGGTATTGGTGGCATAAGTAAAAAGATATGGTTAAATATATTTCTGCTGGTAGAAGTTATAGTTATAATTGTAGCTTCAAATGTTATAGTGTGTAACATGAATTCAAAAGAAATATTATATGAACCGTTTAAATATCTGATGAACAAGCAGGGGTTTGTGTATGCAACAGATCCGGTACTCGAAGACGACACTGATGATACACTGAAAGTTCTTAAGAAAATGGAAAAAAAGCTTAAAGGAGATTTTTCAGTTCACAGGGTATATAGAAGAACAAGTTTACTTAAACTTAATGCAAACAGAAGTTTGGATGTAGCTGTGAATGGATTTGAGACAGAGTTTTGTAAGAATATTAATATTCCTTTAAGTGAGGGAAGCTGGGATATTACATCCGAGGATGGAGAGTATGTTGAGTGTGTAATATGTCCAAATAGATTTGGAGTAGGAGTTGGGTCTCTTCTTACAGAGAAAAATAATGGATATGGTGAAACACTTACGTATAAAGTGGTAGGAGTGTTGGCAAATCCTACATATTTTCCTACATCCAGTTACATGTCAAGTGGGTGTAATACTTTTTTTAAAAGCTATGATATGAATAATGAAACTATTGACAGTCCGAATCTGTTTATGTATGTGAATGGGAGAAAACTTTCTGAATATTCCGGTACATCGGTGGGGTATGGTGAATTTATTACATATAATAAAACTGTTGGAGTAGACATAATAAGATATAATAACAAAGTTTTAGACACTAAAGGATTTTATTATTCTATAGAAGAATTTAAGAAAAATAGTGAAGATTATGTATTGAAGATGCAAAGAAGATTTATGCCGGCATTTATCGGTGTTATGTTTGTTGTAATGATAGGTATAATCAGTGCATCGATGATTCAGACAATGTCACAGATGAGACAGTATGGTGTGTTTTATCTGTGTGGAGCTTCAAGAATAAGATGTATACTAATAAGTATAATAGGTAATCTGTTGACATATATAATATCTTCGGTTATTGCGGTATGCATTTTAGTGGTAATGTATAATTCAAAACTTAGAATAAGTATAGGGATGATATTTAAAATGAACAATATATGGACAACTGTGGCAGTAATGGGGATGCTTGTGGTGATGTCTGTAATAGTACCATTTATTATGCTTGGTGTGTCATCTATTAAGAATATATTGATACAGAATGAGGAATAGAATGTTGCTACAAAAACATTAATAATATATATTAATAAAGGAAGAGGATTATGGTAAAAATTATAAAATTGGGAGTTGGCGGAATTAGTAAAAAATTATGGCTAAATATTTTTCTGCTGATTGAAGTAATTGTCATAATTGTGGCTTCCAATATTATGATATCCAATATGAATTCAAAGAAAGTGTTATACAAACCATTTGAATATATGATGAATAATGATGGGTTCATATATACTAATGATGACTTTATAGAAGATGTTAGTGGATCAGATGTATTAAAGACTCTTAAAAAAGTTGAAAAAAAACTTAAAGGAGAATATACAATCCATCGGGTATATGAGCGAAATGACAGGATGAAAGTAACTGCTAACAAAAGTTTATTTGTTAATGTGAGTGGCTTTGAGACGGAGTTCTATGAAAATATGAATATACCACTAAGTGAGGGCAGTTGGAATCTTACGTCAGAAGATGGAGAGATTGTGGAATGTGTAATATGTCCTAATAATCTTGGAATTGGAGTTGGAAGTATACTGAAAGAAAATGAATTAGATGGAGAAAATGTTACATATAAGGTTGTGGGAGTTTTGGCTAATCCGACATATAGACCTGTGCCAGATTATTCAGCAAACAGTTGTGATAAATTTTTTGAAAGCTATGATGTTAAAGATACATTGATAGATGATCCTGATTTATTTATATATGTAAATGGGAAAAAGATATCACAATTTTCCGGTACTTATGTTGGAAGTGGAGAATTTGTTACATATAATAAACCGGTAGGACCGGATATAATAAAATATAATAATACTGTATTGGGAAGAAAAGGATTCTATTATTCAATAAAAGAATTCAAGTCTAACAGTCAGAAATATATAACAAAAATGCAGAAAAAAGTTTTTCCTATAATGTGTGGGGTAATGATAGTAGTAATGGTTGGGATAGTAAGTGCATCAATGATTCAGACAATGTCACAGATGAGACAGTATGGTGTGTTTT
Organism: uncultured Lachnospiraceae bacterium; assembly: GCA_902763335.1. Classification (GTDB taxonomy): domain Bacteria; phylum Bacillota; class Clostridia; order Lachnospirales; family Lachnospiraceae; genus UBA2821. The sequence continues at coordinate 4,377 of CACWRR010000054.1, forward strand.
ATCTGTGTGGTGCTTCAAGGATGAAGTGTATATTGATGACTATTATAGGAAACATATTAACATATGTAATTTCTGTAGTAGTTTCATTTTGTATAGTTGTTACGGTATATAATACAGAATTAAGAACTAAAATAGGAATGGTAATGGAAATAAATAACATATGGATAACATTATTTATAATGGTGATGCTTGTGGTAATGTCAATAGTTGTGCCATTTGTAATGTTAAAGGTAAAATCTATAAAGGAAATACTAATTAAACACGAAGAGTAAAAGGTAATAGCACATGAAAATGTGAGATTATAAAATAATGGGGTTGAAATAATGAAAACAATTTTTATTACATTTAAAAATTTGATTTACACAGCAATGAAAAGAACTTTGTTCTTTTCCTTATTGTGTATTGGACAAATAATAAGTATTTGTGTAGTTATAGCGGCAGTTGGTGTTTTTGAACTGTGGATGGCGGAGAAAGATTTTGTTACAGATGAGAATGGTAGCGTATTTTGGGTTTCACTTGAAAATAAAGAAGTGCAATTATCTGAATGTAAAAAAATAATGACCGAATTAAAGGAATGGTTAGGTGAGGATTTTAGGGAAATAAGTATAAATGGATATGTTGAAAATAATGGAGAATATGAGTGGGTACATGGGTATATGCCTGGAAGTAATGAATATGTTGATAATGACAGTAATGATGGGTTTACATACAATCAATTACAGAGTGATGAAAAAGTTATACTTATTCCATTATCAATATATGGATATGATGTAAAAGATGAGAAATATTATGACTATGCAGGAATAAAGTATAAAATAGTTGGAAGGTGTAATTATAATAGTCCTTTAATACCAATATATGCCATGCCTGATGAAGTTAAGGTGCAAACAGTTCAATTGAGAGTGCTTGGAATAATGTCAAAGCAACGGGTAAATGAGATTATATCAAAGATACATAAGTATTTCGGAACGGATGTGTATATTGATAATGAAAAAGGAATTGATCTGATTAAACTGCAAAGTAAAAATACTATATATTATGGGATGATTATGATTATAGTAATACTTATGTTAAATTCAGTTGTATGTTACTATTATCTGTTCGGTTTGCGTAAGAATTGGATGATAGTATCGAGAATTAACGGATGTTCAGTGTTAAATATTTTAAAAATTTGTCTTATGGAAATTTTTATTGAAGTTGCAGGTTGTGCATTTATAGGGATTGGCATATTTAATAAAATTATCTATCCGATAATGTTAATGAGTAACAGTTTTTATAGGGAAATTTATGGAGTGAAAGAGTATGTAATTGCCATATCTGCATTTATGATAATATCGGTAATTATGATAGGTGCCAGCATAATATCGACTAATACCAAAAGTATAGTTGAATTAAAGAAAAATTAAAAGAAAAAGAGGAGAAAATTATGATAGAAATTAAGAATTTAAATAAAACTTATAACTATAAAAAATCTAATGAATTTCATGCATTGAAGGATATTAATCTGACTATAGAAGATGGTGAAATGGTTGCGATAATTGGAAAATCAGGAGCAGGAAAGTCTACACTTATGCACATTATAGGGTGTATTGATTTCTTTGAAAGTGGGGAATATCTCTTAAATGGCAGACCGGTTGCGGGATTAGGTGACAGTGGACTTGCAAAGATAAGAAATAAAGAAATTGGCATAGTTATGCAGGATTTTGCTTTGATAGAAGATTATACAATACTTGAAAATGTTATGGTTCCGTTATATTTTTCAGATTGTGGACTTAATACAATGAAAGTAACGGCTATGGACAGCATAAGAAAAGTCGGTATGGGTGATATAGCAAAGAAGTCTGTTAAGAAACTGTCAGGCGGACAAAAACAGCGTGTGGCGATAGCGAGAGCATTGGTGAATAATCCTTCTGTCATCCTTGCGGATGAGCCGACGGGAGCACTTGATACAGAGACTTCAGCGGATATTATGAATGCATTTAAAGAACTTAATAAGGAAGGTAAGACAGTTGTGATTATTACTCATGATAAGGAAGTTGCGGAAAAATGCGATAGAATTATAGAGATAAGTGACGGAAGAATTGTGTAAGGATATAAGGTAGTTATATAATGCTTCTTCTTGTAATAATGTCAATAATACTACCGTTTATTATGCTGGGAGTATCATCAGTTAAGAGCATATTGATAGAAAATGAAGAGTAGTTGCAAAATCTTTTTTCATATTCTATAATTGTCTAAGAATAAATGAGATTTTACAGATTGAAAGGATATCAACCATGCATAGCTATCTTAGACCTATCGGTTTTAGCAGATATATAAATAAAGTAAGAGTCAATAAACTTATAGATAAAGTAATGGAAAAACCTGATTCAAAGCTTGAACTTATGGTGACTACAGAGGAGACGATTTTTGAATTCAGGAAGGAATTTGCAGAGAATATGGGCCTGGTGGTTCATGGAATTGTTAATGAGAGACAGGGATATGAGGTTGAATATTATTTCCCTTATTATGTAGGAAACAATGCCCACATAATGGAAGATATATCCATAGAGAAAAACGTATCGAATTCGTCATACTATGGAGCGTGTGAGGATGTAAGAGTAGGTGTGTCTCTTATATTTTATGTTCAGAATGGAATTGAGTATCTTCAGAGAAGTATGGAGGGAATCAGGCTTTCAAGGTACACACCGGTAATGCTTAGTGCATTGGCACTGACAGGTAAAGTACTACTTCCGGTTATGAAAACTAAGGAAGATATACAGAGAAATAAATCAGAACTTATAAATAAAAACAAGCTGATTGCCGCTGCGAAACGTGGTGACGAGGCTGCAATGGAAACATTGACAGTAGCGGATCTTGATACTTATACGAAGATATCGGGAAGAATATTAAAAGAAGATGTATTTTCGATAGTTGATTCAAGTTTTATGCCATATGGTGTGTCGTGTGACAGATATTCCATAATAGGAACGATAATGAGTATAAAAACTACGACCAATGTAATTACAAATGAAGAGATATATCAGATGGTTATAGATTGTAATGATGTTGTGTTTGATGTAGCGATAAATAAGGCTGACCTGATAGGAGAGCCGCAGGTGAACAGGAGATTTAAGGGAATAATATGGATGCAGGGAATAATATGTTTTACATAATTGACTATATCTGTAAAACATGTTATACTTTTTAAAGTGTCTCAATAGCTCAGTAGGATAGAGCGACCGCCTCCTAAGCGGTAGGTCGGAGGTTCGAATCCTCTTTGGGACGTTTGATGATGAGTCGGAAGTTGTTGATTTTCAATGGCTTTCGGCTTTTTTGTAGGATTTTATGCAATGTGGTGTGTAATATAACCCAAAAACTCCACCCTCTACAGTATATCCTGAAAATCAGGAGTTTACTCTGTAGAGGATGGAGTTTTTTTGCGTTTTAATGTGATGTGCTGCTTTTTAAGAAGTATCTCATCGTATTCTTCATCAGATACGGTTTTGATAGTCTTGATAGCATAAAATTTACCATCAATATTTTTTCGAATGCGTATCTTTCCTTTGATTTTGCCGTGCTCCTTGCAGACTCCTGCAAAATAGTAGTTGCGCATTCCGTCTGAGAACCAGCCCGCCTTTTTTTTGACATATTTTTTGCAATAATTGCAACGTACAGAAGTTATATATTTCTGTTTCATGAGTTCTTCTTTAGAGCCATAACCCATTGAGATGAATTTTGAATAATCTTCAAAGTACAATAATATTTCTTCTGAACGGTCCTTTGGTATGATAAATGTGTCGATTGACAATTTATCCTTTACCCTGTCAAAATCAATTCTTTTCATCACCTGTGCCGTGTAGTAGGCATCGGCATATGCACGGTGAAATGGAACGTTCTCATCGAGACAGAGGTAGTCAACGGCATATTTTAGGGAACGTCTGTCATCACCATTTTCAAATGCGTAGCTGAACAGCTTCTGTACATCGTAATAATAAAGAGGAGGTTTGTCTATGAGAGACATGTCATAGAACCTCATATTCATCTGTAATTCCTTCAAATCCTGCGTTGCCCACGAACAGAATATATAGTCATCTCCGCACCAATCGATAAATTCGGTTACGGCTTCAGTAAATCCGACTCCCTTTTTTAAATCTGACATTTTATATCCTGTTATGTCGTGGATGACAGGATGCAGCTTTTTGTAAACATTCGGTTTTATTATCCGCTGAAATTTGCTGACGATATCAAAATCGTTGTTTAACTTAATAGCTGCAATCTCTATAATCTCGAATGGAAGGTTTTTATTTTCTTCATTTGTACCACCCTGATTCCATTCTAAATCAAACACTATATAATTCATTTTATTACTTTGTGTTCCTGTAAGTAGTCATTAATTCGTCAAGCTCAGTGAGAAGACAGTCAACTCTTCCGTAGAACGCATCATTGTTTGCCGGATTATCAAAGTTATCCCTGATATTCTGGAGCTCTGAAATGACGCTGTCAAGACGTTTCTTGCCGCTTCCGTCAGCATATAACATATAACGGCTTCTTTCATTTTCTTCAGGAGTCATTTTCTTAAGTACAAGCTGTACACTTGGTTTTTCACCTATATATCTGTATGTGATGGAAGGTGAAGCATGATTAAAGAGGTTCTGGAGATAGTATATATCACCTGTTTCTTTGTAATAACGCCATGCAAATGTTTTTCTCATTGTCTGTGCGCCGATAGAGCCGATACCGATAGATTTACCGGCAGCCTTAAATATTCTGTAAGCCTGTTCTCTTGAGAGAGGCTGTGTTGAGCCTGCGTAACCTGTGATGAGATAATCATCCGGTTTTTTGTTTGCTGTGTATTCAGTGATGATTTTCTGTACATCCTCAGGAATGTTAAATGTACGTTTAATATTTTTTGTTCCGATAGAAACTGTTATAGATGACTTTCCGGCTATATCTTTTACCTTGAATTTCAGGATATCCTGAAGCTGAAGTCCTGTACCTACTCCAATCTCAAACATGATATAGTATTTATCATCATTTTTTCTAAGTGCTTTTTTAAAATTTTCAAGTGTTTCGTCTTCTTTAATAGGTGCTACCCAATTCATAATTAATCTCCAATCTTTTAATATATTTTGTTATATGTTTAAATTAATGGTTTCTTTTACGGTTTTTTCTGTTTCGTCTCCGTTTGGAGTTCAGTCTGTATCTGACTATAAAAAATACTGCCAGAGTGATGATGATTATTATTGCTGTAATTATTATTACTTTTATAATGACAGTCAGAACGGATGTGTTCTCTTTGCTCTTATGTTTTAAATGTTTTATGGCATCAGGACCGAGTTTAAATGAACAGAAGATATCCGGATTTGTTGATAATCGTGTATTTCCGAGTTCTACACCATTATATGTATAGTGAATCTCAGGTGAGGTTACGGATGGTTCCACGCTGCTTTTTACATCTGCAAATGATATGGATGCAGGAAGTATCAGGTTATCGTCTGCATTAAGTGAATACAGAGAGTTTTCTAAGTTGTATGTAGTGTCGGTTGATGCAAGATTAACGGACTGACAATTACTGAAGCCGTAATCAAGAAGAAGTCTTGTATCATTGTAAACATTTGCGGAGTTACTTTTCATAACTACTGATATAAGAGTTATGCCGTTTCGTTTTGCAAATGTAACAAGAGTATTACCTGACTGGTCTACATAGCCTGTCTTACCTCCGAGAATGCCTTCATAATAATTCTTATTATTTTCATAAAGCATCTTGTGTCTGTTTCCTATTGTTCGCGGTTCGGCCACGAGGTTTGTCGGAGGAATAGTATATATTGTTTTGCTTTCAATATCAAGAAAATCCTGATTAGATGCTGCGGCTCTGGTTATTCTTGCCATGTCGTAACATGTTGTGTAGTGATTTTCGTTAAACAGTCCGCTTGGATTTGTAAAATGCGTATTTAATGCACCGGCTCTTTTAGCACGGTCATTCATCATATCCGCAAATACATCCAGCGCTGTAATTGAAGCATCATAATCTTTCCCCCGGGCATCTAAATCTGCTATTTTATTTTTGTATGCATCTGTCTGCATGGCAACATGTTCGCCGGCAGCATTTGCACATTCGTTTGCCGAAGCAAGCATTACACCTCTCAGACAGTCATATACCGACAGTTGTTCATTTTCACGCATTCCGATGTGTGCATCTCCGTATACCAGAGAATAAACATCATAGTGGGAAAATGTAATCATGTCATCAAGTTTACAATTTTCAAGTGTAAGAAGTGTTGTCATAATCTTGGTTATACTTGCAGGATACATTTTGTTGTGCATATTTTTGTTATACAAAACTGTTCCTGTGGATAATTCCATGACAACGCCGGCTTCGGCAACTATTTCCGGTGGAGCAGGAAGCAGTGACGAGATGTCAGATGACTCGGCCGCATAAACTGTATCAGACATGACACATGCCGACAGAAAGATGAGCAGGCTCAAAACGTAGCAAATAAATCTTTTCATAATAATCTCCAATGTAAAATGTCTAAAATAGTAAGCTAATTATACTATAATCTATATGTGATTTCAACCATTCTTTTCTTTTGTGCTTTTAATAACTTTAAGCCTTGTAAATTCTTCACGTTCTTTTTCCTCCAAAAATTCAGAAATTGATTTTTCGAGTTTTTCATAATTTGGAATGGTTATATTCTGAAGAGCATTAGCTCTTTTCTGGGTTTTCTTGATATTGTAGGCAAGTCTGTAGGCAGAATTTTCTATCATGGACAGGCGGATTGTGAGAGTCTTAACCCGTTCAAAATGTTTCTTTGCCTCATCAAGAGACTCGCTTGTAGTGGAAAAGGCGTATACAGGGGTATTGCTTTCGGTATTGTCCGTCTCGACAAGCGGAATTTCAGTACCCATGATACTCCTTGTTTTGATACTTATTGAAGTGTCTATAGGGACGGCATTGGCAAATGATGCCACTTCGTTAATGCCCATCTCAATGTTGGCACGCTGCAATGCCATGTATGCATCAGAAAATGTTTTGTCAATTTCACTCTGGATTTCTTCAGCCTGAGATATAAGGTTCATAAGCTCACGGATAAGAATGTTACGTTTTTTATCCATGAGTTCATAACCCTGTTTTGCCAGTCTGAGTGAATTTTTTGCCTGTATTAAGTTACCTTTGGTTGGAAATGATTTTAAATCCATAAGCCCGGTTCCTTTCTGATACCTATAAATAATGTTTTACAGATAAAAATTAGTAGTATTTTTCGATAAGTTTTGTATCTATACGGTCCAGTTCTTCTTTTGGAAGCATGTGAAGAAGTTTCCATCCGATATCAAGAGTAGTGATAACATCTCTGTTTTCGGTTTCTGTCTGGCTGACAAATTCTTTTTCAAATGCTTTACCAAATTCAAGATATTTCTTGTCTGATGCGGATAATTCATCTTCACCTATAACTGATGCGAGTGCTCTTGCATCTCCGACTTTCGCATATGAAGAGAAAAGCTGGTTGGCAACAGACTGGTGGTCTTCTCTGGTATATCCCTCACCTATACCGTCCTTCATCAGACGTGAAAGAGAAGGGAGTACATTTATAGGCGGATAGATGGACTGGCCGTGCAGACCACGGTCGAGAACTATCTGTCCCTCTGTAATGTATCCTGTCAGGTCAGGAATAGGGTGGGTGATGTCATCGTTTGGCATGGTAAGTATAGGTATCTGTGTAACTGAACCGGTGGAATTTTTGACTATTCCCGCACGTTCATATATGGCTGCCAGTTCACTGTATAGATAACCCGGATAACCTTTTCGTGACGGTATCTCGCCCTTTGATGAAGATACCTCACGCATAGCCTCGGCAAATGATGTCATATCAGTCAGTATGACAAGTACATGTTTTCCTTTGTCAAATGCAAGATATTCGGCAGCTGTAAGTGCTACCTTTGGCGTTATGAGACGCTCGACAACCGGATCATTTGCAAGATTTAAGAACATTACAACGTGATTTAATACGCCGCTTTCTTCAAATGTCCGTCTGAAAAATTCGGCAACATCATACTTTACGCCCATAGCGGCAAATATAACAACAAGTTCGTCATCAGAATCATCTCCGAGAGAAGCCTGTTTAACTATCTGGGCAGCCAGTCTGTCATGTGGGAGACCGTTGCCTGAGAAGATAGGAAGCTTCTGACCGCGGATAAGTGTGGTCAGACCGTCGATGGCGGAGATACCGGTTCGTATATAGTTACGCGGGTATTCACGTTCTACGGGATTAAGCGGTTTGCCGTTTACGTCTCTTTTACATTCCGGTTCTATGGTTCCCAGTCCGTCTATCGGTCTTCCGATTCCGTCAAATGTCCTGCCCAAAATGTCCATTGACAGAGGAAATTCAAGCGGGTGACCGGTGAATTTGGTGTGTGTATTTAAAAGAGAGAGGTTTTCAGAGCCTTCAAATATCTGAATAACGGCTTTGTCCTCATATACTTCAATTATTTTTCCTAATTTTTTTGTTCTGGCATCATCATCTACCCTGAGTTCGACGATTTCGTCGTATGCAGCACCTTTGACACCGTCAATGGCTACCAGAGGTCCTTTGATACGGCTGAGTCCTAAGTATTCAATTCCCATAAGTATTCCCATACCTTTCGAAGTTTTAGTTTATCATCCATTTTTTCTTATGACTTCATCATAGAAATCATCTATATAAGTTTTGTATTTATCAAAATATTCAAGGTGGTCATTAGGAATGTCATATTTAATGGCAATGACCCTGTCGAATATATTACTTTCCTTTAAAACGGACATAGGCATACCGAGAGATATAAGGGCCTTTGCACGTTTATCAAGGTAGAGTATGGTTCTCATCATCAGAAGCTGTTTCTTTAAAGGAACGCAGGTATCATCCTTGTGAAATGCGTTCTGCTGTAAGAATCCGAGACGTATTACCCTGGCAATCTCCAATGTAAGTTTCTGGTCATCAGGAAGAACATCACTTCCGATAAGTTTTACTATCTCTATAAGGCTGCTTTCCTGATTGAGAATGGCAAGTAATGAATTTCTGTACGGAATGAAATCCGGACTTACATTTTCATCGTACCATGGAGCAAGGTCGTTCACATATTCACTGTAGCTGGTGAGCCAGTGAATGGCAGGAAAGTGTCTTGCGTATGCGAGGGATTTGTCGAGTCCCCAGAAACATCTGACGAAACGTTTAGTATTCTGCGTAACAGGTTCTGAGAAGTCTCCTCCCTGTGGAGATACGGCACCGATAATGGATACTGAACCTTCTGTGTGGTTGAGATTTTCCACATATCCGGCTCTCTCATAAAATGCAGAAAGTTTGCTTGCCAGATAAGCAGGGAAACCTTCCTCTGCCGGCATTTCCTCAAGTCTGCCTGACAATTCTCTTAAAGCCTCCGCCCAACGTGATGTGGAATCCGCCATGATGGCAACATGATAACCCATATCTCTGTAGTATTCGGCAAGGGTTATTCCGGTATAAATGCTTGCTTCTCTGGCTGCAACCGGCATATTTGACGTATTTGCAATAAGGGTTGTGCGGTACATTAATGGATTTCCTGATTTTGGATCTTTTAATTTTGAGAAATCCTCAAGAACCTCTGTCATCTCATTTCCACGCTCGCCACATCCTATATATATGATAATGTCTGCGTCAGACCATTTGGCTATCTGGTGCTGTGACATGGTTTTTCCTGTTCCGAATCCACCCGGAATGGCAGCCGTACCGCCTTTGGCTATAGGAAACAGAGTATCAAGTATTCGCTGTCCGGTGACAAGCGGAATGGATGACGGATGTTTTCCTGATATCGGACGCGGTACACGGATTGGCCATTTCTGGGCAAGGGTAAGGTCACGTTTTGAACCGTCTTTAAGTTCTATAGTTGCTATTTTGTCGTTTATCGTATATTCGCCATCAGAGGCAGTCCATATTACTTTTCCCTCTACATAAGGCGGAACCATGGATTTGTGTGTGACCGCAGGTGTCTCAGGTACGGTGGCGATGATAGTGCCTCCGTATATATAGTCGCCTTCCTTTATGGTTATGTGGGTATTCCATTTACGTTCTGTATCCAGTGAATCTACGGATATACCTCTTGAAATGTATATGCCTGACTGTTCGGCAATACTTTTTAGCGGTCTCTCGATACCGTCAAATATATTGTTTATGATTCCCGGAGCAAGAGTGACGAATATGGCACTTCCTGTTGAATATACGATATCACCCGGTTTTAGTCCGGAGGTTTCTTCGTATACCTGAATGGTAGTAATGTCAGAGGTGAGAGCTATGATTTCACCGACAAGCTTTTCAGGACCGACAAATACCATTTCGCCCATTTTAAATGCAGTTTTTCCTTTTATATAGACAACCGGACCGTTTATTCCGTATATTGTGCCGGTGTAAGTATTATTCATTGGAGCAACCTCCTAACAATTGATTCTGTAGTCATCTTTGATTTCTGATAGTTTTGTTTCAAATGTTTCATCGATAAGGATGTTTTTCGATGGAATGACAGCACGTATTCCGCCGCCAAATTTAAAATCATTTATCTGTATGTCATTTTCTGATGCATCAGATAATGTGTCTTTCAAATCTGAATCATCTTCGTCAATGTAAATCTGAATTTCGTCGCCGTCTGCAATCTTTTTGCAGTCATTTATAAGCGAAACGAGAAGATTAACATAATCTTTGGTTTTTCTAAAGCCGGACAGTTTAAGTTCCACTTCATTAAAAAGCTGTTCTTTATAACTGTTTGCCTTTAGCGTGACTTCACGTTTTAATTCGGCTTCGGTGTCTGACACTTCTTTTTTGATGTTTTTTCTGATAATCGTCTTTTTGGCTTCCAAAGTCGATTTTGCGGCAGCCTCGGCTTCTTTTTGGTGATTATCA
>CACWRR010000055.1 GCA_902763335.1 uncultured Lachnospiraceae bacterium
AAAAGTATTTTTGTTTACCGGAGATATGCAGTTTGCAGAGGAACAGACTTTACTTAATGCAGGAACGGATGTGTCGGCTGATGTACTTAAGGTCGGTAATCACGGAAATCCTGATGCTACATCGGAACAGTTTGCAAAGGCGGTAAATCCTGAGATTGCAATTATTACAACGGATACGTCCGTAGATACAGACAGTGCAAATGAAAGGGTAAAAAAATTATTCAGCAAAGTGCTGCTTACACAGGATTATAAATTCGGTATAAAGATAACGATTGATAAAGATGGCAATTTAATAGAGGAAGAAGCATAAAGTATGTAAAAATAAAAGCCAAATTCCTACTCAAGGTAGGCAGATGTGGCTTTTACTATATGCTCGATTTCTATAATAATAGTCTGCTGGGAGACTTCAAGTCCTGTTTCTATCCAGTTAATTATGATACCGAATGAACCGTATACACAGAAGGAATAAAACAGTTCCATCTGCAAATCAGTACAGTTAGGAAATCTCTTATGTATGATATCTACACCTTTTTCGTGAACAGTGTGCAGTAACTGGTTAGTTATTTTGCTGTTATAATTTGTGCTGAGATTTGCAATGCACAGATTTTTATTTTCAAACAGATAATCGAGTATTATGCTTATAAAAGACAGAGGGTTGTCGTTTAAAAGCCTTACTGATTCATCACTATTTATTCTGGCTTTGAAATTATCCGTAAATTCAGATATGATGCGGTCGTTGAGGTCAATGATATCTTTATAATGAAGATAGAATGTACGCCTGTCGAGATTTGCTATACTTGTCAGTTCAGTAACGGTTATATCTTTTAATTTCTTGGTCATCAGCAGATTTATAAATGCATCCTTTATAAGCTGTTCTGTTCTTATACTTCTCCTGTCCATTATTGATAATCCCTTTCATATTAATGTATAAAATCTTAATAATTTATAAAGTTGTGCATAAAAACTTCACATGGTGTGAATTAATGCACAGATTTTTCACATTTGACTATTGTACCATATTTTTTACTGTGATACAATCCGTGAATGAAAGAGAACATAAAGGAAAAAATTTAAAGGAAAAGGGTGTGGATTATGACTAAAATAGGAAAATTTATAGCAAAGCATAAGTATCTGATTCTGGTTATATCACTTATTTTGCTGGTGCCATCCGCGATAGGATATGTTAAGACAAGAATTAATTATGATATACTCAGTTACCTGCCAAAGACACTTGAAACTGTTGATGGTCAGGACATAATGGTTGATGAATTTGGAATGGGTGCGTTTTCCATGGTAGTAGTTGAAGGAATGGATAATAAAGACATTCTGAAACTTGAAGAAAAGATGGAAGCCGTTGACCATGTTGAAGAAGTATTGTGGTATGGTGATGCCATGGATATATCCGTACCTACGGATATGCTTCCTAGCACATTGAAGGATGCATTGTTTAATGGTGATGCAACGCTTATGATCGCATTGTTTGATGATACAACATCATCTGATGATACGATGAATGCCGTTGAAGATTTGCGAAGCGTTGTCGGTAAGCAGTGTTATATAAGCGGTATGGCAGGCGTAGTAACAGATATCAAGAATCTTTCAATAGCTGAGATGCCTGTATATGTAGCTATTGCAGCTGTTTTATCATTTTTGGTATTATGCCTTACAATGGATTCATTTTTTGTACCGGTACTGTTCCTGTTTAGTATAGGTGTAGGTATTGTTTATAACCTCGGTTCAAATATTTTCCTTGGTGAAATATCATACATAACGCAGGCACTGACGGCGGTATTGCAGCTCGGTGTAACGATGGATTATTCTATATTCCTGTTAAGTCGATATGAGGAAAATAAAAAGAAAGCAAATGACAGGGAAACAGCTATGGCGGATGCGATTGCTGCAACATTTACATCAGTGGCAGGAAGTTCTGTAACAACAGTAGCCGGATTTGCAGCTCTTATGTTTATGACATTTGCATTGGGAAGAGACCTCGGTATAGTTATGATAAAGGGTGTTATTATCGGAGTTATATGTTGTGTAACACTTTTACCGGCACTTATTCTTATATTTGAAAAACTTATAGATAAGACAACTCACAAACCACTTATGCCGACAATGAAAAGGCTTTCGGATTTTATCACAAGACATCATATAGTATGGCTTGTTGTGTTCCTCGTGATGCTTGTTCCAGCTGTATATGGTAACAACAATGTAAAACTTTATTACAATATAGATAAAGGACTTCCTGCAAGTCTTGACAGTTCAAAGGCAAATGAGAAGTTATCAAAAGATTTTGATATGAAATCCGTATATATGGTTCTTTTGAAAGACGGACTTTCATCTAAGGAAAAGAGTACTCTGTTAAATGAGATAGAGGATGTAAAGGGTGTTAAATGGGCTCTCGGTCTTGACTCTGTTATGGGTGGTCTTGTTCCGGAAGATATACTTCCAAGTGATTTGAGAAAGACGTTGCAGACGGACAATTATGAAATCCAGTTTGTATGCTCGGATTACAGTGCGGCAACTGATGAAGCAAATGCACAGATAAAGAAGATAACAAAACTTGTAAAATCATATAACGAAGAATCAATGGTAATCGGTGAAGCACCGCTTATGAAGGACTTACAGGATGTAACAGATGTGGATCTTGTTATGGTTAATACAGTTTCGATAATAGCAATATTCATTATCATCATGATTGTATTTAAGTCAATTTCCCTTCCTGTTATACTTGTAGCAGTAATTGAGTTCGCTATATGCGTAAACATGGCTATACCATATTATATGGGTACGGAGCTTCCGTTCGTTGCAAGTATCGTAATAGGTACTATACAGTTAGGAGCGACGGTTGATTATGCTATTCTTATGACGTCAAGATATAAGGCTGAGAGAATGGCGGGATTGAGTAAAAATGAAGCCATAAAAGTAGCACACAGAACATCAATGAAACCGGTTATAACCAGTGGTATCAGTTTCTTCGCTGCAACATTTGGTGTAGGTTTATACTCTAGTATCGATATGATTAGTTCGATTACGGCATTGTTATCAAGAGGTGCAATTATAAGTACAGTAGTAGTTCTGGTACTTCTTCCTACAATGTTTAAGATATTTGATAAGGTTATATGCTATACAACTATAGGTATGAGACCTAAAAAAGACTAACAATTTGAAATCATAAGATTCAGAGGGCAAAAGCTTCTGAGTCTATATAATAAATGCGCTGCCTCTTGTATCAGATGATGCTGTAAGGTAGCGCATGTTTTTTATATATACAGTCAAGAAACTGTTGACCAGAAAAACTAAGTATACTATTATAGTAGAATATAAAATGACCTGTTCCGGAATGGAGATAAAAATGCCTGAAGTAGTAGATAAACTTATAGAATTTCATAAACTAAACAGAGATGAATACGCAGAATTGTTAAAATATTCTGAGAATGCAGAGGTTCGAGACAGACTTTCAAGTGAGGCGGTGAAACTCCGAAAAGAGTATTACGGAGATAAAGTATTCACAAGAGGTCTGATAGAATTTACGAATTACTGTAAAAATGACTGTTATTACTGTGGTATCAGAAGAAGCAATGCGAATGCTGACAGATACAGATTAACTAAGGAAGAAATACTTGATTGTTGTCGTAACGGTTATGAACTGGGATTCAGGACATTTGTTCTTCAGGGCGGTGAGGACGGTTATTACACGGATGAACGTATGGCAGACATAGTACGATGTATTCGCAGGGATTATCCTGACTGTGCTATTACCCTGTCGATAGGAGAAAAGTCATACGAGAGTTACAGAATGTATAAGGAAGCGGGAGCGGACAGATATCTGCTCAGACATGAGACAGCCAATGATGAACACTACAGAGTGCTGCATCCAGAAGATATGAGCCTGAAAAACAGAAAAGAATGTCTTTATAATCTGAAGAAACTGGGATATCAGGTGGGAGCAGGATTCATGGTAGGTTCGCCGGGGCAGAGTATTTATACTCTGGCGGATGATATGATGTTTATTCAGGAGCTTGCTCCGGAAATGGTGGGCATCGGGCCGTTTATACCGCATAAGGATACAAAGTTCAAAGATGAGAAAGCAGGAACGGTGGATTTGACTTTATATCTTTTGTCTATAATCCGCATAATGCTTCCTAAAGTGTTGCTTCCGGCTACAACGGCACTGGGAACGGTGGATGCCAGAGGAAGAGAAAAGGGACTGATGACAGGATGTAATGTGGTTATGCCGAATCTGTCTCCGGTTATGAACAGGAAGAAATATGATTTGTATGATAATAAAATATGTACGGGAGAAGAGGCAGCGGAGTGCAGAGGATGTCTTGAAAGAAGAGTAGAAAGCGTCGGCTACAGACTGGTGAGCGAACGCGGTGATGCATTATAGAAAGGAGTGCCATTATAATGGGACAGGATGTTAAGAAGAATATAAATGATATAGCACAGAAATTAGCTTACAATTATAAAGAACAGGGATTATTTGAGATAGGAATAGGAGAAAAACTTCCTAAGAGAAAAGAGATAATAGAGATAGTCCGTGAGATAAAGAGACTTATGTTTCCGGGATATTTTGGAACAGAGAATACAGCATATGTATCTTTAGAGAGCTTTGCGGGAAATACGCTGGCTACAATATATGAAAAAATGTTTAAACAGGTAAAGATAGCATTTTCATATAAGGCAGAAAATAAAAACATGAAAGAGATAGAGGAAAAGACGGAGCAGACTGTACTCACATTTATAGACCGCCTGCCGTATATACAGCAGATGATACTTAAGGATGTGGATGCTGAGTACGATGGTGATCCGGCGGCAAACAGCAGGGAAGAGATAATATTTTCATATCCGGGACTGTTTGCGATATATGTATACCGCATAGCGCATGAATTGTATCTGCTTAATGTGCCGTTCATTCCGAGAATAATGTCTGAATATGCCCATGGAAATACAGGAATAGATATAAATCCGGGTGCAACTATTGGAGAGTATTTCTTCATTGACCATGGAACGGGTATAGTTATAGGAGAGACCACTATTATAGGTGACCATGTTAAACTGTATCAGGGTGTGACATTGGGAGCACTTTCAACGAGCAAGGGACAGGGACTCTCAGGAGTAAAGAGACATCCTACTATAGAAGACAATGTAGTTATATATGCAAATACAACTATTCTCGGAGGAGAAACAGTGGTTGGTAAAAATTCGATAGTAGCAGGTAACTCATTTGTCACTAAGTCAATACCGGCAAATACAAAGGTAACTATAGCAGTTCCTGAATTACAGTATAAGGATAGAAAATAATAATAAAACAAAATAGGAGAAGAAAATGATACAGGAAGAGATAGCAAAATTAAAAAAAGAGAAGGATTTTGTAATACTGGCACATTATTATGTGGATGGTGAGGTGCAGGCAATAGCCGATTATGTCGGAGATTCCTTTTATTTAAGTAAGGTAGCGGTTGATATTCCGAATAAAAATATTTTATTTGCCGGAGTTTCATTTATGGGAGAAAGTGCAAAGCTTTTAAATCCGGGTAAAAAGGTATATATGGCCGATGATACTGCCGACTGTCCTATGGCACATATGGTGACTGAAGAGAGGATAAAGGAAGTCAGAGAGCAGTATCCGGATGTATCAGTTGTCTGTTATGTAAACTCAACAGCAGAGATAAAGGCTTTGTCGGATGTATGTGTAACATCATCTAATGCCATTAAGGTTGTAAAGAATCTTGATGCAAAAAATATTTTCTTTATTCCGGATAACAATCTGGGAAGATATGTTGCAAAAAAACTTCCTGAGAAAAACTTTATCTTCCATGACGGATTCTGTCATGTACATAAAAGTATAGAAAGAGGACCGTTAGAAGAGGCAAAAAAGATATATCCTGATGCACTCGTTCTTGCGCATCCTGAATGTACGGCAGACGTTTTAGAGCTTGCGGATTTTATAGGAAGTACATCACAGATCATAGATTATGCTACAGAGAGCACACATGATAAGTTCATTGTCTGTACAGAGATGGGAATATTCTACGAACTTGGTGTTAAAAATCCACAGAAGAAATTTTATTCAGTGGGACACAGACAGTTCTGCCCTAACATGAAGAAAATCACTATAGAAAAGGTAAGAGATGTACTTGAAAATCCTGAGAAAGAGGTAATACTCAGGGATGAAATAATGGAGTCTGCAAAGAAACCGTTGGAGAAAATGCTTGAGCTTGCTGCAAAATAGATTTTGGATAAGAGGTGTAGTACCATGCGCAGTGAATTATTGACAGAGAATATTGAGGATCAGATTAAGGAAGCACAGATAAAGCTTGGATATGCAAAGGAAACAATGCATTTTTATTATGTTATATCATCAATTAATGCCATACTTGGGACAGACTGGAAAGATGCTGATATGGCAGTTGCGGAACTTAACAGGAATACCACATTTAAGACTGCATTGCCCGGTGGACTGGATTTTGGCACACACGGTGGAAGAGTCGAAGTGACGGTTCATCCGGAAGGTGTGGAATATGTTCATGAAAATGTTAAAGAGCCGGAGTTTTTGAAAGACATTATAGAATTGTTTGAGAAGAAACATCACTGTATGGTTGAGGATATCTGTGCCGTATTTGAAAAGTACAGCAGCGAATATGTGTGTGAAAAGATGCCGGAGGGAATGGACTTTGACTATGTCATGTATTTCAGGGATAAAGGCATAGATAAATACTGTTACTGCATTAAGCAGGAAATGGGACATACAATATATCATCGTTTTTTGGAAGAAGACTACAGGAATTTGTGCATGGGTATGTAGGAATGGAGTGAGCATTCCATGGCAGATATTTTAAGTAGAATAAAAAACAAAGATAGCGAGCTTGTGGAGCTCGTTGAGGTGGTAGAGGAAGAAAGCGAGGAGCAGATTTTGCTGCCGGCTGTAAATGAGCTACAGACCGTGGATGCACAATATCGTCAGATTATGTTCTTTTATGAATCAGGAATTGAACAGATTACGGCAAAACTGCAAATATTAAATAATGAATTTAAATTCTGTAATGACAGAAATCCTATTGAAAATATAAAAAGCAGGGTTAAATCATTAGAGAGTATTGTTGCCAAAATGCAGAAAAAAGGTTTGCCGCTTACGGTGAACTGTATGATGAAATCGTTGCATGACATTGCCGGAATAAGGGTTATATGTCCGTTTATATCCGATGTATATCATGTGGCAAATATGCTTATAAATCAGAAGGATGTCGAGGTAGTCAGGGTCAAGGATTACATAAAAAATCCTAAAGAAAACGGTTATAGAAGTCTGCACATGATAGTTCTTGTTGATGTATACTTTTCCGATCATAAAAGTCAGGTTCCCGTGGAATTGCAGTTTAGAACCATAGCCATGAATTTCTGGGCAAGTCTTGAACACCAGTTAAGGTATAAAAAGGACAGGAATTTTACTGAGGATATGCAAAAAGAGCTTAAGGAATGTTCCGAGATTATTTCGGAGGCTGACACGCGGATGCAGAAACTGGCAAATCAGATACCGTCATTTATGGATGGAGATAAACGATGAACAAAGAGATAATAAAAACTTCATTTATAAAGTCAATTCCCATAATGTGCAGTTACTTTTTTGTTAGTCTGGCATACGGCATAATGATGGAGGAAAACGGATTTGCGTGGTATTATTCATTATTTACCAGTCTGACCGTGTATACAGGTGCATTTCAGTTTGTACTGATAACATTTTTAAGCAGCGGAGTTTCAATATTGACCATAGCACTTACTGCGCTTTTGATGAACAGCAGGCAGATGTTTTACAGCCTCACATTTGTGGAAGATTTTAAAAACATGGGAAAAAAGAAATTATATATGATACACACCATGACGGATGAAACCTATGCCGTTAATTGTACACTTGATGATGAAAAGAATCGCAGGGATATAATGTTTTTCGTGGCATTATTTAGCAGGTGTTATTGGATGGCAGGAGCGGTAGCGGGAGGAATACTTGGCCAGCTTATACCTTATAAGCTGGAGGGGATTGACTTTTGTATGACCGCTTTATTTGTAATAATATTAATGGAACAGTTAGAAAAAAAGGAAAACAGAATACCGGCTGTCATAGGAGCGGCCGTGTCGGTAATATGCCTGTTGGTACTGGGTGAAAGAACATTTATGCCGGTATCCATGATAATCATTTCATTAATATTGATGGGACGCTCGTCAAAAGAACGAAATGGAGAGAACTTAGAATGTCACCATACAGAATAATACTGATAATACTTATATCAGCCATAATAACATTTATCCTGCGTGCACTGCCGTTTATTGTATTCAATGGAAAAATAAAAATGCCGGATGCACTTGAACGGCTGGGAAAAGTATTGCCGTCGGCAATAATGGCGGTTCTTATAGTATACTGCTTAAAAGATGTACCGTCAGATATTTTAAATACAGGTATTCCTAAACTGCTGGCGGTGTTGGCGGTTGTCATATCCTACAGATTAAAAAAGAATACATTTCTGAGCATAATACTGGGAACAGGGCTCTATATGATATTAATTACGTTATAAATTTTACAGGTAATTGTGAAAGCGTATAACAGATTATTACTTGTATATTTAGAAAGGAAAAAATATATGTTAAATCAGTTTTCGAGAACACAGCTTCTTTTAGGCAAAGACGGAATGGATTCACTTGAAAAATCAAGGGTTGCAGTGTTTGGTATAGGAGGAGTCGGAGGATATGTGTGCGAGGCTCTGGTAAGAAGCGGAGTCACGGGATTTGACCTTATTGATGATGATAAGGTATGTCTGACTAATTTGAACAGACAGATTATTGCAACAAGAAAAACGGTTGGAAAATATAAAGTTGATGTAATGAAAGAGAGAATTCTTGAGATTAATCCCAATGCGGATGTGAGAGTTCATAAGTGTTTTTTCCTTCCTGAAAATGCAGATGAATTTGATTTTTCACAGTATGATTATGTGGTGGATGCTGTAGATACAGTCACTGCAAAGATTCAGCTTGTAATGAAAGCACAGGCTGAAAATGTACCGGTAATCAGTTCTATGGGTGCAGGCAATAAGCTTGATGCCAGCATGTTCAGAGTGGCAGATATATATAAAACAAAGGTATGCCCTCTTGCAAAGGTTATGAGAAGAGAATTAAAAAAACGTGGCGTAAAGAAACTCAAAGTGGTATATTCAGAGGAGATGCCTACAAGACCAATTGAGGATATGTCCATAAGCTGCAGGACAAACTGCATATGTCCGCCGGGTGCAGCCCATAAATGTACAGAGAGACGTGATATACCGGGAAGTGTGGCATTTGTACCATCGGTTGCGGGACTTATTATTGCAGGCGAAGTTATAAAAGATATTACGGGTATTAATAAAACAGGCAGGTGAATGCTATATGGAAATTACTATACAGGAATTAAAAGCTTTAGATGAAAGTAAATATCAGATTATAGATATAAGAAGTGAGACAGAGGTTTCTCATGGTGCCATAAAAGGGGCAGTGAATGTTCAGTCGGATGATATAGAGACGAGTGACAGTGTAGATAAGGATAAGAAGCTTGTAATATGCTGCAGCAGAGGAAAAGCAAGTACAGAGATAGCTGAAAGACTCTGTGATGAAGGATATGATGCCGTCAGCCTGAAGGGTGGTTATATATCATGGCTGCTTGATGTGATGGATGAGGACAAGGATGAAGATGTCTGTAAGGATATTGAGCAGAGCATCAGAAAAAAATTCAGGAAAAGTATATGGTGTAAATTCACAAAAGCCATAAACAGATATGAACTTGTAAAAGAAGGAGACCGCATTGCAGTATGTATCTCAGGCGGAAAAGACTCGATGCTTATGGCGAAACTCTTTCAGGAGCTTAAACTTCACAATAAGTTTCCGTTTGAGGTGAAATTCCTCGTTATGGATCCGGGATACAGTCCTGAAAATAGAAAAGTTATAGAGGATAATGCAAGGAAGTTAAATATTCCGATACAGATATATGAGTCAGATATATTTGAGTCGGTTTTCAATGTAGAAAAGTCACCATGCTATCTATGTGCCAGAATGAGACGCGGACATTTGTACAGTTATGCAAAGAAAATGGGATGTAATAAGATTGCACTGGGACATCATTATGATGACGTTATCGAGACAATACTTATGGGCATGCTTTATGGAGCGCAGGTTCAGACAATGATGCCAAAGCTTCACAGTACGAACTTTGAAGGAATGGAACTTATACGTCCGCTGTATCTCGTGAGAGAGGACGATATAAAGGCATGGAGAGATTACAATGACCTTCATTTTATACAGTGTGCATGTAAGTTTACTGATACATGTTCTACATGTAATAATGAAGAAAATCTTTCTAAGAGAGTAGAAATAAAGGAACTTATAAAGGAACTTAAAAAAGTTAATCCATTTGTTGAAGGAAATATATTTAAGAGTGTTGAAAATGTAAATCTGGATACAGTTGTGGCATATAAGCAAAAAGGCGTAAAGCACAGCTTTTTGGATAATTATTAGAATTGCGATAAAATCGCTCAGAAACGAGGAGTAATATGTCGTATTTTCCCTTTTTTATAGATTTGGATGGCAGAGAATGTCTTATAGCGGGTGGCGGAAATGTTGCCTTTAGAAAAGCCTGTACATTACTTGAGTTTGGCGCACATATTCATATGGTTGCACCGGATTTTTCAGAAGATATTGTAAAACTATATGAGGATAATGCAGAGTCAGGCAGGATGTCTATAGACAGAAGACTT
Organism: uncultured Lachnospiraceae bacterium; assembly: GCA_902763335.1. Classification (GTDB taxonomy): domain Bacteria; phylum Bacillota; class Clostridia; order Lachnospirales; family Lachnospiraceae; genus UBA2821. The sequence continues at coordinate 10,776 of CACWRR010000055.1, forward strand.
TTTTGCGAAGATGATTTAGAGGATGTGCTGTTTGTTATAGCAGCCACAGACAATGATGTGGTAAATGACAGGATATCCATTATGTGCAGGAATAGAAATATACTTGTAAATGTGGTTGACGATAAGGAAAAATGTGGATTTTATTTTCCGTCAATTGTCAAACGCGGAGAGATAGTAGTCGGAGTGTCAAGCGGTGGCAACAGTCCGGTTCTGGCAAGGAATATAAGAAGAAGCATTGAAAAAACTATTCCGGAATACTATGAACAGATGAATGAGAAACTTGGGAATATACGGGAGTTTGTCAAAGCTACGGTTAGAGAAGAAAGCGACAGAAAGAAATGTTTTGAGACTTTGGTCAGTAAATGTGATGAGAGTGGCGTAGTGCCTGATGAAGAAGAGATGAAAAAAATGGTTGCGGAGATGTTTGAAGAAAATGATTAAAATTGGAACGAGAAAAAGCAGACTTGCACTTATTCAGACAGAAATAGTTAAAGATAAAATATTAGAGGCTTTTCCACATGAAGAAGTGGAAATAGTAAATATAGTAACCGAAGGGGATAAGAAAACCGACAGGGAACTGGCTTCATTTGGCGGAAAAGGTGTATTTACAAAGGAGATAGAGGACGAACTGACAGACGGAAGAATAGATATTGCCGTGCATAGTGCAAAGGATGTTCCGATGGAACTGCCGGAAGGACTTGAGATAGGAGCTGCACTGGCAAGAGGTGATGAGAGAGACGTTCTTGTGACCAGAAAAGGTGATGATACCGTATATAAAAAGGACGGTTGTATTATAGGAACAGGCAGTTTGAGGCGGGAACTGCAGATAAAAGGTATCATAGAGAATGTACAGATAAAACAGATAAGAGGAAATGTACCCACACGAATTGAAAAGTTAAGAAGTGGGGAATATGACGGAATAATTCTTGCAGCGGCAGGAATTAAAAGGCTTGGGATGGATAAAGAAGAGGACCTTGTATACAGATATTTTGACAGTGATACATTTATTCCGGCAGCAGGACAGGGAATAATAGCATTGGAGACGAGAAAAGGTGAAATGAAAGAGCTTCTCGCTGCAATAGGTGACAGAGATACAGAGGATATTCTTAAAGTTGAACGTACATTTTTAAAGAAGATGGACGGAAGCTGTAATGCACCATGTGGAGTTGTGTGCAAAAAGACATTGAGCGGATATGATATAAAGGGAATGTATGCATCTGACGGTAGGAGTCCGAAGTACAGTGATGTGAAATGCGGAGACAGTGATGTTGAAGTCATGGATACACTGAATGACATGGTTAGAGATTTTAAATATGGTATGGTTGTCATAGCCGGTGCAGGTCCGGGAGACAGAAAGTTCGTTACCGAAAAGACCATGGAGTGGGTAAGAAAGGCGGACGTAATAATATATGACAATCTCATATCCCAGTCTGTGCTGAATGAGGCGGAATATGACTGTGAGCTTATATATGCAGGAAAAAGAGCCGGAGTACATTCGATGAAACAGAGTGACATAAATGAGCTGATAATAAGTAATGCTTCAGCAGGCAAAAAAGTAGTCAGATTAAAGGGCGGAGATCCCTTTATATTTGGCAGAGGCGTAGAGGAAGCTTTGGCATGCAGGGAAGCAGGAATTGAATATATGGTAATTCCCGGAGTATCATCTGCTTACAGTGTTCCTGAGATGGCGGGTATTCCTGTTACACACAGAGGCGTATCATCGGCATTTCATGTGATAACAGGACATGGCAGAAATGGTGACAATGAAGATATTGATTATAATCTTCTTGCAAAGGAGAAATCAACACTGGTATTTCTGATGGGACTTGGCCATCTGGAATCTATAACAACCGGTCTTATGGCAGGCGGAATGGATGAAAATACTCCTGTTGCCGTAATCAGCAATGGAACAACGGTAAGACAAAAGACTGTAACCGGAACAATAGGTGATATAGTAGAGGTCGTGAATAAAAATAAAGTCGGTACTCCCGCCATTATTGTCATAGGAAATGTTGTTAAGTTAAGAAAACTTATAGAGATAAAAAATGAGAAGATATTTAGCGGCGTAAAGGTAATGCTTACCGGCACGAAACATATGGCTTCAGAAATGGAGAAGAGATTTGAAAAACTTGGGGCTGAGACCGTGACTATAAGTCTTATAAAAACTAAAGAGAGCAGTAACGACATTTATGACGGATATTTAAGAACGGTGTCTGATTATAACTGGATAGTATTTACAAGTGCAGCAGGGGTCAGGGCATTTTTTAACAGAATGAAATTCCTTGAAGTTGATTACAGAAATCTGGGACAACTGAAATTTGCAGTAATAGGAAAGCAGACAGGAAAGGCATTGCAGAATTATGGCTACAGGTATGATTTTGCACCTGAGACATACACATCAGCAGAGCTTGCAAAAGGGCTTGCAGGTATGCTTAATGGTAATGAGCGTGTGCTGATAGTGAGGGGGAATATGGGATCTGACAATGTGAGAAATGCTTTGGAAGATGCCGGAGTATCAAATGATACGGCTGTCCTTTATGAGACAGAGGCAGATGAACGCAGAAGAGATGAACTTATAAGAAATATTAATGATGTGGATTATATAATGCTTGGAAGCAGTTCTGCCGTGAAGGCGTTTGCAGGTATGACTGACTGCAACAAAGTGACTGCAAAAATAGTGGTTATCGGACCGGAGACAGCTAAGATGTGCAGAAAATCAGGGATAAACGGGTATATTATGGCTGAAAGATATGATATTTCGGGAATGATAGAGGCTGTTGCGAAGGATTTTTCATGAAAGAGAGGTATATATGTTAGAAGAGAAATCAAGAGAATTATTTAATAAATCAAAAACCGTGATTCCGGGCGGAGTAAACAGTCCTGTGAGGGCATTTAAGTCGGTTGGAAGAACACCGTTATTTATAAAGAGTGCATTCGGAAGTCGCATAGCGGACGTTGATGATAACATTTATATAGATTATGTATGTTCGTGGGGACCGGGAATACTTGGACATGCAAA
>CACWRR010000056.1 GCA_902763335.1 uncultured Lachnospiraceae bacterium
TAAGCTGACTGATACTAATAGGTCGAGGGCTTGACCAAAACCGGTTTGGAAGAAAAGAATGTCGGTTATAATTTCTGTGTGTGGTTTTGAAGGTATATTCCTTCAGTATTCCTCGATAGCTCAATGGTAGAGCACACGGCTGTTAACCGTGGGGTTGTTGGTTCGAGCCCAACTCGGGGAGCTTTTTAAACTATGGCTCCATGGTCAAGCGGTTAAGACATCGCCCTTTCACGGCGGTATCAGGGGTTCAAATCCCCTTGGAGTCACTTATTTATGCCACTTATGTGGCTAAATTTATATAACTTAATATAGCTTTAGATGGCATTATTTAGTTGGTTAATGCCGATGTGGCTCAATTGGCAGAGCAGCTGATTTGTAATCAGCAGGTTATCGGTTCGAGTCCGATCATCGGCTTAGTTTTGAGAAATCTCAAAATTATGGACCTTTAGCTCAGTTGGTTAGAGCAACCGGCTCATAACCGGTCGGTCCTGGGTTCGAGTCCCCGAAGGTCCACTAAATATCCGGCCCGGTGGCTCAGTTGGTTAGAGCGCCGCCCTGTCACGGCGGAGGTCATGGGTTCGAACCCCATTCGGGTCGCTATCTTATTCTTGGGATCTTAGCTCAGCTGGGAGAGCATCTGCCTTACAAGCAGAGGGTCACAGGTTCGAGCCCTGTAGGTCCCATTAGTCATGCGAAAGTCAATTATATGATTTTCAATACAGACTATGCCGGCGTGGCGGAACTGGCAGACGCACAGGACTTAAAATCCTGCGGGACTAACCTCCCGTACCGGTTCGATTCCGGTCGCCGGCATTACCATTTTTGGTAGTTTGTGCGCTTAGCTCAGCTGGATAGAGCGTCTGGCTACGGACCAGAAGGTCGGGGGTTCGAATCCTCTAGCGCACGCTTAAAACTTAATATAGGGGATTGGTCAAATGGTATGATAGGGGTCTCCAAAACCTTTGGTGGGAGTTCGATTCTCTCATCCCCTGCTAAATAATTTGTTAAGTCGTAGAAATTGCATGTAATATGTGTTTTTACGACTTTTTTGTTTAATATTGATTGCAAATATTACATATAATATGCTAAAATGAAGAAGTTAAATAAAGAAATTTATGTTTTGAAATATCAATAAACAGCTTCAGAATGGAGGAAATATGCCAGGATTTGCAGTGCATTACTTATTTGGTGAAGAAACGATAAATAATTATGATAATGATTTAGTGAGAAAAAGTGTTGACAGATATAGAGATGTATATAATCTTGGATTGCAGGGACCTGATTTGTTTTTTTATTTCTTTATATCACCAGTATTTTTTAAGAAAAATGTCGGGTCGATAATGCACAGAATAGATATAGGCTTGTTTAAAAAGAATTATATAGAGTTATTGGATCGGATAGACGACAGAGAGAAAAGCATGATAGCATTGTCATATTTTGTAGGATTCATAGGACACTGTACATTAGACAAAATATGCCATCCATATGTTTATGCGGTTACAGATTATGCACATAAGGACAAGAATTATTTTGCAAAGCATGTAGAACTGGAGACAGAGATAGATTCTATTTATATAAAGAAATATAAGGATATTGATTTGTATGGTTTTAATTGCAGGGATACAGTGAATTTGGATAATGCAGAAATTGATGTAGTAGCAGAGATTTTCAGCCAGGTTGTAACGAAAACTTATACAGATGTTTCATTAAGCAAGAATATGATGATATTTGTTATAAGGTTTTATTTATTCTTTTTGAACATTTTTAAAGATAAGTGTGGGATTAAAAAGAAAATAGTCAGGATAGTCGAGAGATTTATATTAAGAAAACAATTGATTTCTCCGTTATTTGTGGAGAGAGAAAGTGAAATTAAATATGATGATCCGGTCAATATAGGGAATAATCAATGGATTAGCCCGTGGGAGACTGACATAATAAGAATAGAGAGTTTTGATGAATTATTTAGTAAAGCTGTTTTGGAGTATAATAAGGTTTTGAGTGAGATAAACAGTTATTTGGAAAACAATGATAAAGAAATTTTGAAATTATCAATTGAAAATATTTCATTACACAGTGGATTGGACTGCTCAATCCCAAGCTGACAGAAAGAAGGTAAGTAAATGAACAGAGATGAATTTTTAAATGAACTGAGGAAATATTTATCAGGTCTTAGTGAAAATGACAAAAATGATACAATTTCGTTTTATAGCAATTATTTTGATGAACAGATGGCAGCCGGGCGAAGTGAGAAAGAGATAATAGATGAATTGGGAAGTCCGAGACTTCTTGCTAAATCGATTAAAGATACTAAGGAGGCTGAATCTGCTTCATACAGTAATTACTCTCACGTTGAAAGTGGAAATACAGAAAGTGGTACAGAATATCATTTTTATGATTTTAAACAGGTAGGCTGGAAGAATAAAATTTTTGCAGCATTGATATTGATACTTGTTATTGTACTTATTGCAACGCTGATAGCGGGAGTTGTAACTTTATTTGTGAAAATAGTTATTCCGGTATTGGTTATACTTGCTATTGTCGGAATAATAAAGAATCTTTTTAACAGATAGAAAAATGTAGAGAACAGGATTGATATAATGTCGATTCTGTTTTTTTAATATATAAATTGATGACGGTATTTGATTGGTAACCAAATCATTTTATATAATAGAATATAAGTAAAAAGCCCTGCGGAAAACCGCAAGGCTTTTTGAGGGGAGTATAAATAATTAATAAGGGGTTATAAGTAAAAAGAAACATTTGAAGGGTTATTTCTCTTTACAAGAGATATAATATCAGATGATGTCGAAAATTGCAAGCACTTTTTTTATTTTTTTGAATATTTTTTTTCCTGATGTAAAAAATAAGATATGTACGGAAAATATTAAAAGGAGGAAACGAAATGTCTATGCAAAATTCTAAAAATGAAGAAATGACATCAGGAATGTCGGACTCAAAAAATGCATACAATGCATCAAAGAATTCATCAAAAAATTCGGCAAAGAATGCATCGAAGAATTCTTCTAAAAACTCATCAAAGAATTCGACTAAAAATAGTTCGGATTATTCACAGGAAACGGATTGCAGATAATTTAATCCATGCCTGGGTAAAAGCTGTGGTTGTAAATACCACAGCTTTTTTTGTAACATAGAATATATGTTGAATATAATAGTAATATAAAGGTGTAATGGAGGATGGGTTATGGAGATTAGACAGATAGGTGATTTTGAAATAGACAGGTGTGTAGAGGATGACGGATATATTATAATAGATTTACGGGACAGGGAAGAATATGATTATAACAGGATAAAGGGAGCGGTAAATGTACCCTTTGAAGATTTTGATATGTATTTAAATGAAAATAATTTTGAAGGCAGGAAAATAATATTGTATTGTGACAGGGGAGGAAGAAGTTTTGCCATAGCAAGAAAATATGGAGATAAATATGATATAAGAGTTTTGGGAGGAGGAATACATTCGTATAGGGGAAAGTATCTGGTTAAAAAGATGTAAAAGTCATTGACATACTTGTTTTATAATTTTAATATAGAGTAAAGTATATGAAATGAGGATAGATTGATGAACAGCTTTAAACTTATAGCTCCTTGTCATTTTGGATTGGAGTCGGTACTTAAAAGGGAGATAAGCGATCTGGGTTATAATATTGTGTGTGTCGAGGATGGAAGAGTTACCTTTGAAGGAGATGCGGATGCAATATGCAGGGCCAATATTTTTCTTAGAACTACAGAGAGAATAATGATACAGGTAGGTAAGTTTAAGGCGTTTACATTTGATGAATTATTTGAGAACGTAAAATCACTTCCATGGGAGGATTTTATTCCACAAAACGGCAAATTCTGGGTCACAAAGGCTACTTCCGTAAAGAGTAAGCTTTTCAGTACGTCAGATATACAAAAGATTGTCAAAAAAGCCATGGTAGAGCGGATGAAGTTAAAATATAATGTGGAATGGTTTGATGAGAGTGGAAATGAATATCCGGTAAGAGTGTTCTTTAATAAGGATGAGGCAACAGTTGCAATAGACACAACAGGTGAATCATTGCACAGAAGAGGATACAGGAGACTCACTTCAAAGGCACCTATAACGGAGACGCTTGCGGCTGCATTGATTATGCTCACACCGTGGAAAAAGGATAGGATTTTAGTAGATCCTTTTTGTGGAAGCGGTACATTTCCTATAGAAGCTGCCATGATTGCCGCAAATATTGCACCGGGAATGAACAGGGAATTTATATCAGAAAAATGGACTAATCTTATAGATAAGTCAAACTGGTACAATGTTATTGATGAAGCGAATGATATGGTTGATTATGATGTCAGTGTGGATATACAGGGATATGATATAGATGGAGATATCGTGAAGGCTGCGAGAAGAAATGCAGAAGAAGCGGGAGTTGAGAATATGATACATTTTCAACAAAGACCTGTATCAGAGCTGAGTCATCCAAAGCCATATGGTTTTATATTGACGAATCCGCCTTATGGAGAGCGTCTTGAGGAGAAAGAGGCGCTTACAGAACTTTATAGAACGTTTGGAGAAAGATATAGGGCACTTGATAAATGGTCAGCATATGTTATTACATCATATGCGAATACAGAAAAGGATATGGGATTGAAAGCGACAAAGAACCGCAAGATATATAATGGAATGTTAAAAACTTATTTTTACCAGTTTATAGGTGAAAAACCACCGAGAAAGAAAAAATAGGAGAATCAGGAATTGAAGAATAAGGGAATGGCAGTATTCCTTGTGATAATTTTAGCAGCGGTAATGTATTTCGGATATAATACGTTTACACAGCGAGAATATGTTGTCATGGGAAGTGAAAAAACGGACTACCCGGATGAGTGGAATAAAATAATTGCAGACGGTGTTAATGCCACAGCCATAGTTGTAAATGTACGTGGAAAAAAGTATAACAGTACGGCAACTGACATGTACATGTCAGATGATATGGAGCTTATGTGCAGTACAAATGTTGTAAGTGAAATGTTTGAATGTGCAGCCAATGTATTTGACAATAATACTCTTAAAATAACAAGAGGAGATGAAGTTGTACAGATTAGTGCAGATGACCCTCTCATAAAAAATGAGGATAAGAATCCTTATGAAATTGATTTTGTATGCAATGATAAGGGGAATTTTGTCTCTATTTCGGCACTTTCACAATTGTTTGGATATGATTATAAATGGGATTACAGTACAAATCAGGCAGTAATTTCAGAGGGAGATACGAAAGTCCCTCTTCCTGTTAAATATAATTATGAAGAAGAAGAACGTGTAAATATTGCCAAAAATCAGGGGCATTTTGGGACATGCTGGGCTTTTGCGGCACTTACGGCACTTGAGACTTCTTTGCTTCCGGAGGAAGTTTTTGATTTTTCAGAGGATCATATGACGTTAAATAACTCATATAATCTTACACAGGAAGAAGGCGGAGATTATCAGATGGCAATGGCGTATCTGACTGCATGGCAGGGACCGGTACTTGAAAAGGATGATCACTATGGTGATGGCGTTACAAATAGTGAACTGGAGGCTGTAAAGCATGTTCAGGAGGTTCAGATTATTCCTGCAAAGGACTATGAGGAAATAAAGAGAAAAGTACTGGAGTGCGGAGGCGTGCAGAGTTCTATTTATGTGGCAAATACAAACTCTAAGCTGGTAGAGTCAGGATACTATGACAAAAGCAATAATTCATACTGCTATTCGGGACAGTCTGTGCCTAATCATGATATAGTTATAATTGGCTGGGATGACAATTATCCAAAGGAAAATTTTGAGATTGATGTTGAAGGAAACGGAGCATTTATATGCAGAAACAGTTGGGGAGAAACATTTGGCAGCAATGGTGATTTTTATGTTTCATATTATGATACGAACATAGGCAGTAATAATGTTGTTTATACGAAGATTGAGGACGCGGATAATTATGATAATATATACCAGTCTGATCTGTGCGGATGGGTAGGTCAGATGGGATATGGCAGCGGTGAGGCTTATTTTGCAAATGTGTATACAAGTGGTGATGATGAGGAACTTGAGGCTGTAGGATTTTATGCGACAGATAAAAATACAGAGTATAGTGTATACTTTTGTGAGAAATTTGAAAATATAGCATCTCTCAGCCGAAGAGGTGATCCTATTGTTTCTGGAAGTTTCACCAATCCGGGATATTATACGGTTAATCTTGATAAGACTATACATTTGAATAAATGGCAGAAATATGCTATAATTGTCAAGATTGATACACCGGAAGCAGAGAGGCCGGTTGCTATAGAATTCAGAAATGATTACCAGACAGATACGGTTAATATAGACGATGGAGAGGGATATGTAAGTTATAAGGGAATAGAATGGGAGAGTACTGAGCAGCAGCACGGCTGCAATGTTTGCCTTAAGGCATTTACTAATGATGTGAGAGAATAGGAGCAGATATGGATAAAGTAACATTGAGAGCTTCTGTTATATCCGGCATATTATTTCTGGTTGTGATTATATTAATATTTGAACTGTCGCCGGGATTCAGCCAGAGGATAAAGGCAAATCCGACAGAAAAAGAGGTATCCGGTGATAAAAATGCCAAATCTGCGGTTAAGACCATGGAGATGGATCCGAATGACAATCTTGACATTCCCATACCTGAAGGGGTAACAGAGAGTGATATCACGGTCAGTTCAAATATGATATACAAATCAGTTAATATATCCTTTGATGTAAAGGATAATACATTTGATGTGGCAGGAGTGAAGAATACTGCGAAGCAGATTATACAAATATCATACAGTTCAGATAACGGAAGAATAGATATTTCAATCAGTCTTGGGGGACACTATAATGTGAAGTGGCTTTATCAGGACAATCATCTGTATGTCAGATTCTTTGATATTAATAACAGTGCGGTTAAGGTCCTTGTAGATCCCGGACATGGCGGTAATGATGTGGGAGCTAACAGAGACGGAATATTTGAAAAAAACATAACATTATCAGTCTGCCAAAAGTTAAAAGAACTGGCGGCGGATGATGAGTTTGAGCTGTATTTTACAAGGGAAGATGATACCTATTCATCAGTTGAGGAAAGAGCTGCATTTGCAAATGAGACAGGTCCGGATCTGTATGTAAGTGTTCATATAAACTGGTATGATGAGGGAGATATACAGGGAACCAGTGTGTTATATAACTCTCTTAATGGGACTGATAAAGGCAGTTCATACTGGCTGGCAGATATACTCGACAGAGCTGTTGTAAAACAGCTTGGAACGGTGGATAAAGGCCCTGTAGAGGGAGATTCCATTTATGTCGTAAGGTATACGCAGGCACCGGCTGCGTTAATAGAATTAGGATTTATGACGAATGACAATGATTTAAACATTATTAATTCAGATGAAGGACAGGCTAAGGCTGCAAAGGGAATATATGAAGGAATAAAGCAGGCATTAACGGAAAGCAATAAAATAAAATGAAAATATAGAGGATAAGAAAATGGATAAAATTATATTTGCAACATCAAATCAGGGAAAGATGGATGAAATAAGGATGATAATGGAAGGGTTCGGAGTACAGATATTATCAATGAAAGAGGCAGGAATATATGCCAATATAGATGAATGTGGAACAACATTTGAGGAAAATGCAATAATTAAGGCAGAGACAGTTATGAAACTGACAAACTGTGTGACTCTGGCAGATGATTCCGGTCTTGAGATAGATTATCTCAATAAAGAGCCGGGAGTATATTCGGCAAGATACTTAGGAGAGGATACTCCTTATGCAATAAAAAACAAAAGTCTTATTGACAGACTTAACGGTGTAGAAGGCGATGACAGAAGTGCAAGATTTGTGTGCAGTATAGCAGCAGCATTTCCTGATGGCGAGACAGTTACTACAAGAGGAACGATAGAAGGCGTCATCGGATATGAGGAAAAAGGTACTCATGGATTTGGATATGACCCTATATTGTATGTGCCGGAATATGGAATGACAACAGGAGAAATGCTTCCGGAGGATAAGAATAAGATAAGTCACAGAGGAATAGCCTTAAGAAAGATGCGTGAAATTTTACAGAAAAAAATGTAGATTGTGAATGGGAGAAAATGTATGAAAATATTAGTGATAAGCGATACACATGGAAGAGATGAAAATTTTGACAGGGTTCTGGAGATAGAGGGAAAACCGGATATGCTCATTCATCTGGGGGATATTGAAGGTTCAGAGCACTATATTGAGTCGGCAGCAGGATGCAGATGTGAAATGATTGCGGGAAATAATGATTATTTTAGTGATTTGCCAATGGAAAAGGAAATATATGTAGGCAATCATAAAATATTTATGACACACGGACATTATTATAATGTTTCTGTTGAGACACAGACTATTGTAAATGAAGGAATCGGAAGAGGCGCAGATATAGTTATGTTCGGACATATACACAGACCGGTGTATGAGAATGAAAATGGTGTACTTCTGCTTAATCCGGGTAGTTTATCACTGCCAAGACAGATAGGGCATGAGCCTACATATGCCATACTTACAATAGACGATGATGACGATGTAAAATGCGAGATTAAGTACCTGAAATAGTCAAATAAAAAAATTTAAAAAAAATAAAAAAAAGTGTTGACAAATAAGTACTTGTTGGTTATAATTGTTCTTGCGTTGTGAGACAGCAACGAAGTAAAAAAACTGAACACGGGGTGTGGCTCAGCTTGGCTAGAGCGCTTGATTTGGGATCAAGAGGTCGCAGGTTCGAATCCTGTCACCCCGATTGTGTGCGGGTGTAGTTCAATGGTAGAACACTAGCCTTCCAAGCTAGATACGTGGGTTCGATTCCCATCACCCGCTTTAGTTTACCGGATAGGTAAGCTCATATGTGTCCATAGCTCAGCTGGATAGAGCAACGGCCTTCTAAGCCGTGGGTCGGGGGTTCGAATCCCTTTGGGCACATTTTTTCCGTATAATCGGGAATTTTATATGGTGGGTATAGCGCAGTTGGTTAGCGCGCCAGATTGTGGCTCTGGAGGCCCAGGGTTCGAATCCCTGTATCCACCTTTCAGTTAGAAACTACTTGGTTCGGGTAGCTCCTAACTTTTTTTTAAATTTATAACAATTTTGGGCCATCGCCAAGCGGTAAGGCACAGGACTTTGACTCCTGCAGTCGCTGGTTCGAATCCAGTTGGCCCAGCTACGAAGGAATCATAAAAATTTATGGTTCTTTTTTTATGTAAAATCAGAAAGGATGAGTGAAATGGTAAAACATATTATTTTATGGAAAATTAAGGATAATTTTAATGAGGATGAGAAAAAGAAAATCAGGGAGGACGTTAAAAACGGATTGGAAAATCTTAAGGGAAAAGTACCGGGACTTACTGATATCCATGTACAGATTGAAAAACTTGATTCGTCAACAGCAGATCTGATGCTGGATTCAACATTTGAGAACGAGGAGGTACTTAAGGGCTATGCGGTTCATCCGGAGCATGTTAAGGTGGCAGACGGAAAGGTCAGACCATATATGGAAGTAAGAATGTGTATAGATTACGAAGTGTAAATTCTGAATAAGCCTGAGCCGTTTGGGAATACTTTCTGTATCTTTATAGGTATAGGGAGTTGTAATGGATGAAAAAAGAAAAGAAGGTTAAAGAAATTTCGCAGACTGCGGAGATGACATTTACATCTGTCGTAATCGGAATAATTATTGCGGTTGTTTTTGGCGGTGTAAACGCATATCTTGGACTGAGGGTCGGTATGACTGTGTCGGCATCGATACCGGCTGCCGTTATATCCATGGGAATAATAAGAGTATTGATGAAGAGGGATTCGATACTTGAAAATAATATAGTACAGACAATCGGGTCAGCAGGTGAATCACTGGCTGCCGGAGCAATATTTACCATCCCTGCCTTATTTATGTGGGCAGGGGAAAATGGTGATAAGACACCGGAGTTTTGGAAAATCACGCTGGTTTCCATATGCGGAGGCCTGCTTGGAGTATTGTTTATGGTTCCGTTAAGAGATGCACTTATCGTGAAGGAGGACGGCAAACTGCCGTATCCCGAGGGAACTGCATGTGCAGAAGTTCTTGCAGCGGGAAATGAAAATGAGAAAAAATCTTCCGTTGTATTTAAGGGACTTTTTGTCGCTGCGGTTTATAAATTTTTAACTGATGGCATGAAGTTATTTCCATCGGAAATTCACAGTGAAATAAAGAGGATAAAAGGTGCGGGAATAGGAGCCGATGTTTTGCCGGCATTATTGTCTGTAGGGTATATATGCGGAAAGAGAATATCAGGATATATGTTTGCGGGAGGAATTTTATCCTGGCTTGGTATTATGCCGTTAATAGCCTTATTTGGAGCCGGTAATGTAATATATCCGGGAAGCAACGCAATATCTGACATGAGTACACAGCAATTGTGGTCTGTGTATATAAGATATATAGGAGCCGGTGCAGTGGCGGTTGGAGGTGTTATAAGCCTCTTTAAAAGTATACCTGTGATAATGAGGACATTTTCGGGAATCTTCAGGACAAAGGGATATGCAGGCGGAGAGCAGAAAAGGACACAAAGACAGATGAGTATGTCATATGTTATGCTGCTTGTAGGTCTGATTATAATATTTATGTGGCTGACACCGGCTATACCTATTGGCTTTTTTGGTGCTATAATAATAGGTATCTTTGGATTTTTCTTTGCCACTGTTTCAAGCCGTATGGTTGGTATGGTAGGTTCGTCGAATAATCCGGTATCGGGAATGGCGATAGCCACACTTTTAGTCTCTACTGCTATTCTTAAATCTACGGGAAATACAGGATATGCCGGAATGATGGCTTCAATCTATATAGGAACGGTAATATGTATAATAGCAGCTATGGCAGGGGATACTTCGCAGGATTTGAAAACAGGCTATATAGTCGGAGCTACTCCGTTAAAACAGCAGATAGGAGAAATTATAGGAGTGGTATGTGCCGGACTGACAGTCGGAGGAGTTATGTATCTGTTAGATGCTGCATGGGGATTTGGCTCAACGCAATTGCCGGCACCGCAGGCAACACTTATGAAAGTGATAGTTGAAGGTGTTATGGAGGGAAATCTGCCGTGGGCAATGGTTTTTAGCGGCGGATGTATTGCAGTTGCACTTGAGGTCATAGGAATTCCGGTGCTGCCGGTCGCAGTTGGCATGTATCTGCCGGTAAATTTGTCAGTGCCTATATTTATAGGTGGACTTATAAGGTGGGGAATGGAGAAAAGAAGGGATAAAGATGAAGTGGATAATGGAGTCCTGTTTTCGTCAGGAATGATAGCAGGCGAGGGACTTGTAGGAATACTAACGGCAATATTTGCCATTATACCATATGGTAAAGGCAGTGTTGAAGATGTTATAAATCTAAATGGCATTGCGGGGGAAACAGGGGCAATTCTGGCATTTGCCGTTTTGATTTTAATATTTGTTTTCAGCTGCAGGGTGAAAAAAGAAGTTTGATGGAAAGGAATGTAAAAGGATGAGTGTTTTAGCCGGATTGGAACCACAGAGTGTTTTTAAATATTTTGAGGAGATTTGTGGAATACCGCACGGGTCTTCTAATACAAAACAGATAAGTGATTATCTTGTGAAATTTGCAAAAGAGCGTGGTCTCAGATATATTCAGGATGAAAAAAATAATGTAATTATATTTAAGGATGGCAGCAGAGGATATGAGAAATCAAAACCTGTAATTATACAGGGACACATAGACATGGTATGTGAGAAAGAAAAGGATTGTGATATAGACTTTGAAAAGGAAGGCTTAAGGCTTCAGTGTATAGATGGTGTTATTTCTGCGAAAGGAACCACCCTTGGCGGAGATGACGGCATAGCCGTAGCTTATGCCATGGCAATACTTGATTCGGACACGATAAAACATCCGCCGATAGAGGCGGTATTCACTGTCGATGAGGAGATAGGCATGCTTGGAGCAGAGTATATCGACTGTTCACCGCTTCAGGGAAGACTGATGCTTAATATTGATTCAGAAGATGAAGGTGAACTTCTGGTAAGCTGTGCCGGCGGTGCCACAGTGAAATGTGTTTATGAGTGTAAAATGGAAAAACGTGAGGGAACTGCCGTTAAAATATGCGTTTCGGGTCTGTGTGGCGGTCATTCCGGTGTCGAGATAGACAAAGGAAGGGCTAATGCATGCCAGATAATAGGAAGGGTTCTGTATGAACTGGATGGTAAAACAGATTATGCGCTTAAGGCTGTCAATGGCGGAATGAAGGATAATGCAATTCCGAGAGAGGCAGAGGCTGAAATAGTAATTTCGGAGGCTGATATGGCCAAATTAGAGGCGTGTGTGGCTGATATAAATAATATCCTGTCGCATGAGTACTCAGAGACCGACGGCAATATACATCTGTATGTGGAAAAAGAAACATCATATGATAATATGGCTATGGAAAATGAGTCAAAAAGACGGGTTATTGCAGCATTGTTTAATATGCCGTGTGGAGTACAGAAAATGAGCAGGGAGATAGAGGGACTTGTTGAGACGTCGTTAAATATCGGAATACTTAGAACTACGGGTAAGACGGTGAGTGTTGTCACATCTGTGAGAAGCAGTGTGGGAAGTGAAAAAACAGAACTGATAGAGAAGATAGAGAGCCTTGCAGGAGTACTTGGAGGCAGTGTATCGGTTAGTGGAAATTATCCTGCATGGGAATATAAGAAAGATTCGTATCTGAGGGAAGTGATGACTGACATATATATGAAAATGACAGGTAAAAGCCCGAAGATAGAAGCTATTCATGCGGGGGTTGAATGTGGAATATTTGCAGGTAAATTACCGGGACTTGACTGTGTTTCCTTTGGACCTGATATATTTGATATACACACTACTGCAGAAAGAATGAAAGCGGACAGTGTTTTAAGAATATGGAATTATATACTTAAGGTGCTTGAGGCACTGGTGTAAATTAAAAAATG
>CACWRR010000057.1 GCA_902763335.1 uncultured Lachnospiraceae bacterium
ATCAAATCATATCTGTCGACCAAAGCCTGCCATGTTTCTCCGGCGTAGTATTCGCAGGTGAGTCTATCACCGGTGTACGGACCTACGAGTTCGTTAATACGAAGTACTTCTGGTACGGTGATTGAAACTGCTTCACTTGCCAGATTGTCAACGGTCTCCTTGACGCGAATCTGTACTGTTCCTGCTGCGAGAGAAGCAATAGAGCCGGCAGAAGTCACATCAGTCCAGGTCGTGCCGTTGTCGGTGGAGTATTCCATTGAGGTGGTAATATTGGCGTTTGAGAGTGTGCTCGTTCCGTTTGTCGGACTGAACGTGCAATTCTCTTGCGCAACGGCGGGCGTTTCAGCAGCAGCTTTGGCGATCTCTACTTTTGCCGTAAAGGTCACGGTGTCCTGATAATTTCCTGCCGCCTTATTACTGTAATCCTCCACAATAATTCCCATAGCTTTATTTGTTCCGCTCGCCTGATTCAGTTCTGCTGCGGAAAACTCCCATGATGCCGGGTCTGCCGTACTGCTGTATGTAGAACTATTGTCACCGGAAGCCGCCAGATTGTAACTGACTGTATCTGTGACGCCATC
The DNA here is from genome assembly GCA_902763335.1 of uncultured Lachnospiraceae bacterium. GTDB lineage: Bacteria > Bacillota > Clostridia > Lachnospirales > Lachnospiraceae > UBA2821. The sequence goes on from CACWRR010000057.1 coordinate 582, forward strand.
TGCTTCAAGTTTCCAGCCATGTTCTGATGTTGCCGTCACAGAAAGCTTCTTGCCTGTGTCAAAATTATGTGTACTGTTATTTGCCGTGATTCCGTCAGTAGCATTCCACCCAGCATCTTTCACATTTAATGTCGCCGGAATTGTGAGCACATAATCTGTTGTTGTAGTTGTTGGCTCAGTTGCTTTTGCCGGAACACTGAATCCAAATGTTCCTATCGCAAGTGCTGCCGCAAGTGCGATTGATGTTAATTTCTTCATTTTCATAAGATTACCTCCGTTTGATTGAAATTTTAAACATTACTTTGTTACTGTCTTATGTCGCTTTTGACTTCATATTTTCATATCCCGTAATCACGATGTATAGCATCTATCTTACATCTAAAGTTACATTCCGCTAATTACCAGATATGAAAATTGTTAATATGTTTATATAAATATAAAAAGCACCCGATAAATACTACGGTATCCCTACCGAAGCCCTTATCAGATGCTTCATATTCAAAAACACGCAAAAAAGAGCAGTAAATGCTCTATCTTGTCTTGTCTTGTCTTGTCTTGTCTTGTCTTGTCTTGTCTTGTCTTGTCTTGTCTTGTCTTGTGTCTTGTCTTGTCTTGTCTTGAGAATTTTATATCATTAAACAAATCTGTCAAGTCCTTTCGGGTATTTTTCTATCATTTATTTATGCATCATTCAAAAGTATAACTCAGCCCTTCCCTGAGAATTTTCTGCCAGTTTCTCTCATGGCGAAGAATTCTGATAATATATACTTTCTTAAACTTATCATCAACAAAACAGAAGATGATTGACGGATCAAACACCTTTTTGAGAATCAGCTTTCCTCTATAACTGATTCCTGTCCCTGTGTATAACTTATAATCGCTGCCGAGTGCTTCAAATTCCACATCTATCTCGTCATTAAAGCGGTCAGCACGATCTTTTCCAAATCGCTGTTCAATATAATCTGCTATATCTGCCACATCATATATTGATTCACGAGACCATATCACTTCATAGTCATGCATTGGCTGCCACTCCTGCATTTGCTCTGGCATACTGCCTTGCTTCCCTTATCCGCCGTACTTCCTTAGTTGCTTCACTATGCGGAAGTGTTCTTCCGGCTTCAATATCTTCCAAGCCTCTGTCTAACATACGGAGTAAATCAGGATCAACTTCCGATGTGTCCTGTATCTTTATATTGTCCATTGCCATAGTGACACCTCCTCTTTGTTATAGTGCGTTTACTATAATAATTATGTCGGCTTTCTGTTATATCCCTTTAACTAATTTTATCATATATTATATTATTTTACAAGAAAAAAATACTGATTCTGCTATTATAAGAAAGTCATATTTTGGTATTGAAGTGTCGTAAGAAGTAAGAGAATTTGGTAATAAATACATTAATTGAAATCATCATGAATATAACAAATCTCCCCTGAGAAAACTTCTAGGAGAGATTTGTTTGAATTTGATTATTTTATATGAGCATATCTTTGATTTTTATTGTCAGATTATAATGTGTTATATCGTATTACTGCATTTTCTTTCCCTTGTTTTTTCCCTTGCGAGAGTTCGGAAAAGACTATGAACGGATATAAAATGATGTGATATGAAACGGTGGGTTGTTGTCAATAAATTTAGTGTTTTCAAGGGTTGTAGAGGAATACTATAACACCTTGTAAGTGTTAAAAATATCTGTTAAAATGGGGACATTAGAATTATTATTTATAATATCATCAGGATTTCTTCTCGTATATTCCTTGACATTCTCCCACCTTCCATTCCTAAAACGTGAATAGGATGATATATTGTGGATATTATTATCTATATCCAGTCCCCATCCGTCTTCCAATGACTCTGTTTTGCACAAAACAAACAGAATAAGCGGCACAAACATCATTAAAACTTCAACGGGACTCTGCAATATTTTCACAAAAGCCTGTCTTACCGATAAACCGTTATTGCAGCAATATTCTTCCATTTCATCAAGAGAAACTGATATAGACGCAATCACTATAAACGTGAAAATACAGGCGCCGATAATATAAATCACCATTTCTATGGTCGCCCCCGTAATACTTCTGTCCCATCTGGTACCAAACTCCCCCATAAATATCATTTTTAAATAACCGACTATTCCCGGTTCACAACGATACCCCGGAATATCATATAGCAGTGCACAAATCAGGGCTGCACACCCATATAAAGTAAGTCCTGCACTAATATATTTCCTATTCTCATACACATATCCTATCTTCTTAATAATTCCCAAAACCAGACATACTATCCCCAGTGGGAAAAACACTATTGACAGCAGAATTATTATCAGATTTTCCATCCTGAAATGTTTTATCTTCCTGATAAACGTACAAAATGCAATACCAAGTCCCAGTAACAAAAATATTCCTCCGGCATAGATATTAAACAGGTATGTCAATAACAGAATTATCGTATATAAGCCAATGAATACATGACCACTCACCGGTTTTTGGTATTCCGGATTGTTCTCCCGCTTTTGTTTCAATACCTTTTTATTTCCTATAGACGTTATGTTATACATAATCGTTCCCAAAACAGATTTCCTGTATATTTTTTTATCACTCCGGTGGTCATTGGATTTTTTTGTTTTCCCGGCATTTCCCTGACTGTTTTTATTTACTCCTTTATTATACTTGTCCATGCAACTCTTACATATAAATCCATTACATGCCTTATCTTTTCCACACAAAATGCATGTGAACTCTGTTTCATCCCCTGATAAGATTATTTTTACTCTATGTATAAATTTCTTTCCAAATGCTGACTTGAAATTATCTGTTGTATCATTAATTCTGATTATTTTTCTTAATATATCCTTATTATCTGCAATGTCTTTCCGTGCAGCCAGTTTCATGATATTTAAGAAATCTTTTTTCATTTGTTCATCCATAACATGCCTCATTTCTTATATAAAAAGAACCCAATCTTTCAAAAAGATCAGGTTCGTCATTCTTAGCTTATAATGCCCAGTTCCGGAATCGAACCAGAGACACGAGGATTTTCAGTCCTCTGCTCTACCAACTGAGCTAACTGGGCATAAAACCTTTGTCTGCTTTTGCAAACAAAGGATATTTTACACTATCACACTTACTTTGTCAAGCAGTATTACTTTTTATGCTCAGATATAATTTTCCCGAACCAATATGCTGTTTTTCATAGAATTATCATCTTATGTGTCAAACCTTTTCTATTTTAGCTGTTAGGAAATTCCGAACAACTGAATTGTATTGAGTACCTTACTATTCTTCCATATCTTCTTTATCTTTTTCAGATAATGCAGGATGCTGCATATAAAATATTTCTTTTTGCCTTTCTATCTCTGCTTTCAGCTGCTCCTTTGTTGGCAGATATGTGAGATATTTTGACATAAAAAGTCTGTCGTTATCATGCAGTACGGAATATCTTGCTATATCCTCATCGGTTTCCGCACAAAGTAATATTCCCAGTGTAGGATTATCTCCCTCTTTACATTTCAATTCGTCATACATCCTGACATACATATCAATCTGTCCCACATCCTGATGTGTGATTTTCCCCATTTTTAAATCAATAAGCACATAACATTTCAGCTCAATATTATAGAAAACAAGATCAATAAAATAGTCTTCTGTCTCAGTAACGATATGCTGCTGTCTGGCAACAAAAGCAAATCCCTTTCCCATCTCCATAAGAAAGTCTCTGATATGTGTCAAAATAGCTGACTCCAAATCACTTTCTATATAGGAATCTTCATTTTTGAATCCGAGAAACTCAGCAACAATCGGACTTTTCAGAAGTTCAAATTTATTATTTTTTGTTTCCGCTGTTTTCTGAAGCATTTCATTCATGACCGCTTCCCTCTTTGGTGACTGCATTAATCTGTAATAAAATTGTGTGCTGATATTTCTATCTAAAGTTCTTGAACTCCAGCCTTCCCGTGCTGCTTCATTCATATACCACAATCTGGCATTTTCATCTGGCACACGTAAAAGTGCTCTAAAATGCGTCCAATTCAAATTGTGAACGCATGCGTTCACAATTTGCTCATCCGGAAAAGCAAGATAAAATTTGCGAAAATATTGCAGATTTCTTTTGGAAAAGCTTTTTCCATATTCTTTCGTAAGTTCATCCGCTAATACTTCAATTAAAGCCTGACCATATTTTGCTCTTTCTTTTCCCGCCTGTTCCTGCTCTACAATACGCTTTCCTACATGCCAATATGTGAGCACCATAGCCTTATTTGTCGCATTGTATGCCACTTCACGACCTGATGAAATAATTCCCTTTATATCAGTAATCACAGCTTGATAGTTAATGATATCTTTTGCCATACCATTTTACCTCACTTTCTGGCTCTTTATAAATTCTAACTCATTTTCAACTATATATACAAATACCAGTTTTTCAGCTCTACAAGCTAGAAATCAATTATATTGATACTGAAAATTTTAAAACTTCAGTATTACTTCTTTAAAAGCACTCTCATCACCAGTGTAAATCCGCCAAATATACACAAAAGCATTATTAACCACTGATAAAGTGACATACTTGGAAGTGTCAGATGTGTTCCCATTATAATAGATGCTATAATGATAACCACACCTATGACTATAAGTGCCTTTGCAAATATTGAATCCGGTTTTGCAAACACCCAGCATATACCTGCCAGAAGCGGAACCACGACCAGACCGCCTATTCTCATTCCGCCATATGAAAATGCATAAAATCCCGTGCTTACCGTCACACTACTGCAGAACCAGTATAAACCTGCTGCCAACATGATAACCCCAACTAAAAATATAGCCAGATCATTGCTTTTCTTCATTTTTGCCTCCATTCTTATCTTAATATGTATAAGCTCATCTTATCTACATATTTTACATATGTGCTTTTTCCTAGTCAACACCTTTTTTGCCGCGTCCATTAACGATTACAATTCCGCAACTTACAAGTAACAGTGCCATAACGCTTACTATTACAGGCACGCTGTCCTCACTCAAGAGCAACATGCTCAGTATAGCACCAAAAACCGGGTTCATAAAACCGAAAACCGCAACTTTAGATAGCGGATTATATTTAAGAAGAATTCCCCATATTGTATATGCTGCTGCCGATACAAATGCCAGATACAAAAGCATCGCCACTGCGCCTGCACCATTTATAGAAAATCTTCCCGACATAAGCCATCCTGATATAGTCAGTATGATTCCACCACACAAAAACTGATAACCGCTTAATTTAACCGTATCATCCTCTTTCGAATACTCTTTCATAAGTGCCGCTGAGATACCATATGCAAATGTAGAAATAAGTATATATCCTTCACCTGTAAACTTAAATGAAAAATCCATACCGCCACTGCCACATACATTTGCCATAACTACTCCGGCAAATCCTACCAGACATCCTATCGACTTTTTGAACGTCAGTTTCTCCTGCCGGAACATAAATACAGATACCAATATAGCCACAAACACATTTGCACCCTCTATAATCGACGCCTTTGCTCCGGATGTATTTGAAAGTCCGATATAGAAAAATATGTATTGAAGTATCGTCTGAAATAAACTGAGTATAAATATCCTCTTAACAGTTGAAAATGTTTTGGGAACCATTATTTTCTTCTGTTGCACACTTCCGACTATTATTACCATAATTCCGGCTAAAATAAATCTTAATCCTGCATACATTATCCTTGAACCGTTGCCACTGTTCTGTCCGCCGATTCCTACCAACTTGTATCCTATCTTTATACACGGAAACGCACTTCCCCACAATGCACAGCACAATAATGCAAGTGCACACACAACCGCGGAATTTCTAAGTATTTCCTCTTTCGATTTCATTTTTAAAGTGTACCTTTCATTTTCCTGTAATTATTAATGGTTTCCACACAGTTATCAAGTGTCATTCCATCCGTATTAAGACATATGTCATAATTTCTTGCATCGCTCCATTCCCTGCCTGTATGGAATCTGTAATATTGCGAGCGCTGATAATCTGTCTGCATAATAAACTTTTTAAGTTCTTCTTCTGTCATGCTTGACATACTGCTTACATTTTTTACACATTTATCAATAGATGCATGAACAAATACTTTTGTTACGTTTTTATAGTCCTTCAAAACAAAGTCTGCACATCTTCCCATTATCACAAATGACTCTCTTGTGGCAAGTTCCCTTAAAACTCTTGCCTGATAATTAAATATCTCTGTATTTGAAATCTGGTCAACATCGGAAAATGTCTCACCTCTGTATACATTCTGTGAAACCTTAAAAATATTTGTCTGCTTCAGTTTCTCATCTGCCATTGCAAAAAACTGCTGATTTATCCCGCTTTCCTTTGATGCAAGTCTCATTATCTCTTTATCATAATAATTTATTCCAAGCTTGTCAGCTAACATTTTTCCTATGGTTCTTCCGCCACTTCCATATCCACGTCCTATGGTTATAACATAATTATTCATTTATACCTCCAATCTGAATCGATTTAAACTCTACCGTCCTCTTGCTGTACCCATCATCTGTAAATGAAATATTTTCTCCTGTGGCACCGTCTATATTTATATCATTCATTGCACATATCTGCAAATCGGAATCAATATTTTCTGCCTCTTCCATAGCTGCCCTTATAACATACACTGCATCATACCCCTGCGCACTGTACAGGTCAGACTTTCTTCCATATGTAACCTCATATGTATTCTCATATTCAGTCCTCTTATCCCCATATGGGTTAAGGTACTCTATTCTGTTAAGTCCCGCATATGTTCCCGGTGTTATACCTTCCCACTGTGAACTTCCTATGACGGATATCCCCATTTTATCAGCATCCATAATCTGAATAATATTTGATGCCGTCTCAAAATCTGCCGGAATATATACCACTTCTGCCCCCGATGCCTTTATGCTGTTTATATTAGCCTCAAGACTTTGAAGGTCATCAGAATACACCTCTCTGGCTACTATATTTCCGCCACAATTATAAAATTCATCTATAAATGCTTCTGCTTTTTCAACTTCATTTTCCGAATATAGTACTGCACCCTTTCTTGAATTCATATTATAAAATCCATGCTCTGCAGCCTCTATTCCCTCCTGACTGTTAGAGAGACATATTTTAAATGTATTATCAAATGTTCCTGTATTATCCGATGTCGAAGACGGTATAATCGTGAAAATATTATCTTCGTTTGTCTTTTCTTCTATTTCCTGACACAGTTCATCTGCTGCCGGAGCTATAAATGCATTTATATCTTTATCTTTCAATCTCGAATAACCGCTCTTTGCAATTTCCGCATTGCTTTCATCATCAATTTCAATAAGTTTAAGTTTGTATGTTTTATTTCCGACTGTAACACCGCCGTCATCATTTATCTCATTTACAGCCATCAGTGCACCGCCATATACGCTGTTTCCCATTTGGGAATACTGACCTGTCTCCGATGCAAGCTGCCCTATAACAAATATATTTTCAGTATCTTTATCTTTCTTTTTTGAACTGCCACACCCTGCTGCCCCTGTACATATACAGACCGCCAGCGTCAATGCCATCACTCTTCTCACATTATATCTCATTTCGTTCTCCATTCCGGAGGCACTTTTCCATGCCACTCATATAAAAGGGGCGTATAATGCGCCTTTTTACTTTTCACATTAATACGCCCTTCTATATATATTAAACTATAATCTTTTAATTCTTTCAATAGCTTCTTTTGTATTTTCGTGACTTCCGAATGCAGTAAGTCTGAAATATCCCTCTCCGCTAGGACCGAATCCTGAACCCGGAGTACCTACAACGTTGGCATTTTCAAGGAGGTTATCAAAGAACTGCCATGATGTCATGTTATCAGGAGTCTTTAACCAGATATACGGAGCATTTACACCGCCGGATACTGTATATCCTGCTGCTGCAAGCTCATCTCTTATATATTTTGCATTCTGCATATAATATCCAACCATCTCTTTTGTCTGCTTTTTACCTTCCTCAGTGTAAATGGCAGCTCCCGCCTTCTGGATAATATATGGAGCACCGTTAAATTTAGTACCATGACGTCTTGCCCAAAGGCTGTTAAGAGTAGTCTCACCGGATTTAAGTTCCTTAGGCACTACAGTATAACCAAGTCGTGTTCCTGTAAATCCTGCATTCTTTGAATAACTTCTTATCTCTATTGCACATGCCTTTGCACCTTCACATTCATATATGCTGTGTGGTACATCATCCTCTGAAATATATGCTTCATATGCGGCATCATATATGATAACTGCTCCTACTTTCAATGCGTAGTCAACCCATTTCTGAAGTTCATCCTTAGTAATTGTTGAACCTGTAGGATTGTTTGGGAAACACAGATATATAATATCAGGAGTTTCTTTTGGAATCTCAGGTGCAAAATTTGTAGCTGCAGTACACGGCATGTATATAACATTACTCCATTTCTGTTCTGCTTCTATATAATCTCCGGTTCTTCCTGCCATGGCATTTGTGTCAACATACACCGGATATACAGGGTCGCAAACCGCAATCTTGTTATCCACAGAAAATATATCACCTATATTTCCTGAATCACTCTTTGCACCATCACTTACAAATATTTCATCAATAGCGATATCAGCACCTCTTGCCTTATAATCATTATCCACAATAGCCTGTCTCAAAAATTCATAACCGAGATCAGGAGCATATCCCTTAAATGTATCTGCACTTGCCATCTCGTCTACTGCACCATGCATGGCTTCTATAACCGTAGGTGCAAGTGGAAGTGTAACATCACCTATACCGAGACTGATAACATTTCTGTCCGGATTGGCTGCCTTATACTCTCTTACCTTTTTTCCTATTGTAGAGAAAAGATAACTTCCCGGTAATTTCAAATAATTGTCATTAATTTTAAACATTTTGCAATTCCTCCATTTTTTATTTATGATTTTCGGAAACTGTGCCTCCGATTATTAACGCATAACCTGTAATACCATCTGTGCTGTTTCCACCATATTTGTTCCACTGTCCATACTGTGTTTCTGAATATATCTGTGTGCTTCCTCTTCAGACATATTGTTTCGCTCCATCAACAATTTTTTTGCTTCATCAATATATGCCTGCTCTTTAAGATTTCTCTTTTTAGGCTGGCTTTTCATTTTACGTCGTTTTGCTGAAACTGAATTTATCAGCAGCTCTACCGAATTTATCAAATCATTGACTTTAAATGGCATCTCAATCGACAGTATATCGCTTGCAGTGCATTCCTGTAGTTTCATCCTTGAGGCAATCAATAACATTTCCACACTCTTTGGTAAACATTCGTATAATTGAGAATACAGCATATCATTAAATTTATAGCCGCAGATAATAACACCATAGTCGATTTCATCCACAAAATTCATTGCCTGTGCACCAGATGTACAAACAGCGGTAACATCATATCCATTTCTAACCAGAAGATTTTTTATCGCCTTTCCATCCTCCGGTTTTGGAAACACTACCACTATGTTTATCAAATGATTCCGCCTCCAGTCAGTGTATTCTAACCATTTTAATTTTAATACTTATGAAGATATTCCTCAAGTTCCCAATTAGTAACTTTTTCTCGATATTCCTGCCATTCTCTCTTTTTAGCCTCTACCAATTTTTCCGATATGTGTTCACCAAGAATATCCTGCACAAATTTATCCTTCAGAAATTCATTTATAGCTTCATCAAGGCTCTGCGGAAGACTTTCTATTCCTGCTGCTTCCTTTTCCTCTGCCGTCATCTCAAATATATTTCTGTCTACGCTCTCCATAGGCTGTGCTTTTCTCTTTATTCCATCCAGTCCCGCTGCAAGACACACTGCCAATGTAAGATACGGATTTGCAGAAGGATCAGGGCTTCTAAGCTCTACTCTGGTTCCGTCCCCGCCTGCTGCCGGTATTCTGATGAGAGGACTTCTGTTGGTTGCAGACCATGCAATATATATAGGTGCCTCATATCCCGGAACAAATCTCTTATATGAATTAACAAGCGGATTTGTAATAAATGTAATACCCTTGCTGTGCTCCATAATTCCTGCAATAAAATGATATGCCTCACTGCTGAGTCCGACCTTATCATTTTCATCGGCAAATATATTAATGCCATCCTTTGTCATAGACATATTGATATGCATTCCCGAACCACTTACACCATGTTTTGGCTTTGGCATAAATGTTGCATACAGACCATGTCTTTTTGCAATTGATTTGACCGTTAGTTTAAATGTCATAATGTTGTCAGCAGTCTTAAGCGCATCCGCATATTTAAAATCTATCTCGTGCTGTGCCGGTGCAACTTCGTGATGAGATGTTTCTATCTCAAATCCCATACTTTCAAGATTAAGTACCATATCTCTTCTGCAGTTTTCTCCAAGGTCTACCGGTGCAAGGTCAAAGTATCCGGCCTTTTCATGAGTCTCCGTAGTAGGATTACCGTAATCATCTGTATGGAATAAGAAAAACTCACACTCAGGTCCTACTGAAAATCCATATCCCATCTGTTCTGCTTCATTTAGCACTTTCTTAAGAACATATCTCGGATCTCCTTCAAACGGCTGGCCGTTTGGTTTATATACATCACATATAAGTCTGGCAACCTTTCCCTGCTGTGGTCTCCATGGAAATATTTCAAAGGTGTCAAGGTCAGGATACAGATACATATCAGACTCTTCTATCCTGACAAATCCTTCTATAGAAGAACCGTCAAACATACACTTGTTATCAAGTGCCTTCTCAAGCTGACTTGAGGTAATTGCTATATTTTTTAATGTTCCAAATATATCGGTAAACTGAAGTCTGATAAATTCAACATCCTCTTCCTGTACCATATCGATTATCTGTTGCTTTGTATACTTCATACATCCTCCATTCCCGCACATTCACATTTTTCTGTGCACACTATAATACATATTTGTGTCGGCTAACCCCGCAGGGTCTTTTGACAACTGAATCTTTATAAATAATTGAAAAAACGGCATACTTCTACTACTGTGAAGACGCCGTTGTCATATCTAAAAGTATATCAATTACTTTCACATTTATCAACTGTTTTATTTATAAATTTTTTGCAAATATAAGCTTGTATTTATGTCCACACCATTGTAAAATGAAAAGGATTATGCGATATTGTGTCGTGCACAGATATAGAGAAAGGACAAATATAATGAAGAAAAGAAGAAAAAGACGGATTGCACCCATAATTATACTGGTTCTTGTTGTTCTGATTGTCGGTGCTGCTTCGGTTATAGGATACGGAATTTTATCAGCCGGAAAAGGTTCTAAAAATAAAACAGAAAAAAACACAGCACAGGCTGCCGAAAATACTAAGAAACATTCATCAGATGATGACCAGAATTCACCGGATGATTATGATTATTCTCTGAGCGACAGTGACAGTCCTTACCTTATAAAGGTAAACCGTGCCGCAAACTGTGTAACTGTTTACTCTAAGGATGCAGATGGTCACTATACTGTTCCTATTAAAGCTATTGTATGTTCTACTGCAAAAGATAAGGAAAGTACTCCTCTCGGAACATTTAAAACATCTGAAAAATATGACTGGAGACTTATGGTCGACGGCACTTACTCCCAGTACGCATACCGTATAGAAGGCGAGATAATGTTCCACTCAGTACCTTGTTTTAAACAGGATAAGAGCCGACTTGAGGTTGAGGAATACAATAAACTCGGTCAGCCGGCATCTCTCGGATGTATCAGAATGACTGTCCGTGATACAAAATGGATATATGATAACTGCCCTCCGGGAACTACTGTGGTTATATATGATGATGAGAGCAATCCGGGACCACTCGGAAAGCCTGAATCCATAAAAATACCTGAAGACAGTGAATATTCAGGATGGGACCCTACTGACCCTGATCCGGAAAACCCATGGTTATCATGCGGACCTATTATCTCAAATGCCTACGATCTCACATTAAAAACCGGTTCATCAATGAATCTGCTTAAATATATCACAGCAGTAGATACATGTGGAAATGACATTACAAAGAATGCAGGACTTACAGGTAACTATGACCTGAGTAAACCGGGAATATATACAGTAACATATACTGTTACGGATTTACTCGGAAAAACAGTTTCCGTATCGGCAAACATTACCGTTGCAGACAACGTAGTCGAAACTGAACCTATCGAAACTGCCACCGCAGTACGCGAAACATCTAAAAACAGCAAAAAGAAAAATGATGATGACGATGATGATGAAGAAACTTATCGTCATACCCAGGAATATACAACTACTGCTGCACCTGAAACTACAACTCAGGCACCTGTAGAGACTACTCAGGAAACAGTTGCACCGGAGACTACCACACCGGCTCCTACTACGGAAGCTCCTACCACTGAGACAACAACTCAGCAGGAAACCACTACGGAAGCTCCTACTACCGAGGCTCCTACAGATGAAACAACACGTAGGCGTAATAATGATGATAATAATGAATAGCATATTTTGATTTAACATATAAAATGAGCTGTTGCACCAAATTAGTGCACAGCTCATTTTGTTATTTATTCCTTACAAAATTTTATTATATTTCCCTCTCCCCACTAATATAATATATATAAGAATTTATTTGCATGAGGTGACTTATGCGTATCAAGCAATCTATCTTATGGCTCAGCGCCATAGCAATCCTATTTTGTATGAGTCTCTATATTCCAAATGCGGCATTTGTATCAAGCCAGACCTCCGACAAACTTCTTCCCATTTACTGCGTAGAAACTGATAAAAAACAGATTTCCCTCAGTTTTGATGCAGCATGGGGCAATGATGACACTTCTAAAATTTTAGAAATTTTAAAAAAACACGACGTACATGTAACCTTTTTTATGACCGGTGGATGGGTAGAATCATATCCTGATGATGTCAAAGCGATAGCCGCTGCCGGACACGATTTGGGCAATCACAGTGAAAATCACAAGCATATGACTGAACTTTCAGAAGCCGAATGTAAAGATGAACTGATGAAAGTCCACCAGAAGGTCAAAGATCTGACAGGGGTAGATATGTGTCTGTTCAGACCACCTTATGGAGATTATGACAATAAAGTGGTAAACGTTGCAAGGGAAAACGGATATTTTCCTATTCAATGGGATGTAGACAGTCTCGATTGGAAAAATTATGGAGTTGAAAATATTCAAAACACTGTCCTTAATCACAAGCATCTTGGCAACGGCTCTATAATATTATGCCATAACGGAGCTAAATTCACCGCTGAAGCACTGGACGGACTGATAACCGGATTAAAAGAAAAAGGCTATGAATTTGTACCTATATCAAAACTTATATACAAGGATACATATAATATAAACCACGAGGGCAGACAGCTTAAAAGTTAATTTTCTCTCTGCCTATTAAGATTCAGGTATCAAAAGGGTGCTACGCACCAGCCAAGCACAATATGTGATATTGCAAGCTAGCTTGCAAATACACATACTTGTGTTGGCTAGTCCCCGTAGGGGCTTTTAAAAAAGCCATTACAGACATATACGGGCATGTTACATTCCATATATTCTGTATGGCTTTCTTTATATTATTTCTATTTCTTCTCGTACATAGCATCTATCTCTTTGTACATAAGGTCACCCATCTGTACTCCGATGAGAGCAAGTTCTATCGCAAGTCTTCCGATATTGGTCTCATTTACCATATGGTCCATGCTCATAACTACATCTGTGTCTTCTATAGTAAGCTTTACCCATCTGTAAATTTTGTTTAACTCGTTTACCTTGAGTATTAATTTTTCCGTAACTCTCTCTACATGATACAGATTGTAGAATTTTATCGACATTGATTTGTTATCTTCTGCAACAACAAAGAGAATCTTCAATGTAACCGGTGCTTCTTTCATCTTCTGCATGATGACTATCGCTTCCTGATTGTCTCCTGCCACTGCATATTTGAGTCCCTGCTGGCTGAATGTCAGACCGAGGGCATTTATTAATGCGTTCATTTCTTCCTCCATTCCGATGCGGCAAAATAGCCGTATATAATATAATATATAGATTTTACCATTATTTTGCCTCACATGCAAGCACTCTAAAATATAGCTTTTTTGGCAAGTTCATCCGCCACATCATTGAACCTGTCACCGGAATGTCCCTTGACTTTTATAAATTCGACTTTGAGCTTTGAACTTACTTCTTCATAGTACTTTTTGTACGCAATGGTTCCCGGTTTATTAGCCTTCCACGCACCTGTACACCACTTTGATATTCCCTCATAGTCGTGATATATAACCAGTATTTCACAACCGTTTTCCACTGCATACCGCATTGCACATTCAGAACCCTTTATCTCTCCAGCCACATTTCTCATTTCGGCAAGTTCCCTGTCATCTACCTTCTGTGAAAAATGCAGTTCTTTTCCATCATGAAACATTACAACACCATATGAAAATTCCTTTGTAGCTATATTGTAACTTCCGTCAACGTATGCAACAGCATTTAATTTATCCGTGACGGGAACTCCACCTTCATTTTCCACCTGTATGGAATTTTTCACGGCACCACCCATATACGCTTCCGCTTCCGTAATAGTCGGAAAGCTTTTATACTCGGCACCTGAAAATCCCTGTACCTGTGCCTTACAGTCATCCCAGCTCATATAAATTCCTGCTGTTTTTCCTTTTCTTACCGCATAATATTTTTTTGCCAAATCACACCTCTTATCTTTCTAGAATCTGAAATCTCTCTGTCCTTCATGGATATTTTCAATATATTCAGAAGCCTTCTCCCTTACCTTTTCATTTGGAATAGTTTTAAGCTCGTCTGCTATAAGCTTTTCACCAACTGCCTTAGTCTCAGGACTTGCATAATCCTCAAGATACTCTTTTAATGTCATAAGTGCATTCGGATGGCAGCAGTTTACTATCTGCTTACTCTTTAACAGTTCCATAAACCTGTCACCCGTACGTCCTGCACGATAACATGCTGTACAAAAGCTTGGCACATATCCCATATCCATAAGCCATTTAACCACTTCATCAAGCGTTCTCGTATCACTCACGTCAAACTGTGCTGAATTTTCCTCTTCCGGTTCATCTTCAAAATATCCGCCTACACTTGTTTTTGAACCACCGCTAATCTGTGATATACCGAGATGAAGCACTCTTTCCCTGCATTTCTGACTCTCTCTTGTAGAAACAATCATACCCGTATACGGAACTGCGATTCTTATACATGCAACAATCTTTGCAAATGTATCATCAGATATTCCATTATCAAATACATCAGGGTCAATGTCATCTGCTCTTCTCACTCTCGGAACGCTTATAGTATGAGGTCCCACTCCTTTATATGCCTCAAGATGTTCTGCATGCATGATTATTCCCGTAAAATCATATCTGTAATTATTAAGACCGAATAACACACCAAGACCTACATCATCTATGCCGCCTTCCATGGCACGGTCCATGGCTTCAGTGTGATATGCATAATTGTGCTTTGGTCCTGTCGGATGAAGCTTTTCATAAGATTCCTTATTATATGTCTCCTGAAATAAAATGTAAGTACCGATTCCTGCATCCTTAAGCTTTGTATAATTTTCAACCGTTGTAGCTGCAATATTGACATTTACACGTCTTATCGCACCATTCTTATGTTTGATACTGTATATTGTGTTTATACATTCAAGTATATATTCTATCGGATTGTTCACAGGATCCTCGCCTGCCTCAAGTGCCAGACGCTTGTGCCCCATATCCTGAAGTGCCGTAACCTCTTTTACAATCTCTTCCTGCGTAAGCTTCTTACGGGCAATATGTTTATTTTTTACATGATAAGGACAATATTCACATCCGTTTACACAATAGTTTGAAAGATATAATGGTGCAAACATAACTATTCTGTTTCCATAAAATTCTTTCTTAATATCCTCAGCAAGTTTAAATATTTCCTGATTCTTATCCTCAAGTTCACAATCAAGAAGAACTATCGCCTCTTTATGGGATATACCCTTCATCTTTCTTGCTTTCTCTAAAATCTCATCAATTAGTTCTCTGTTATTTTTGTTTTTTTCGGCATATTCAAGACATTCTCTGATTTCCTCATCACTAATGAACTCTTCTGCCTTTGGTGACATTACGTTATACATTTTTTTCTCCTTTTTTTATACTTTTGAATAGGCAACTTTAGATGTAACTCCATTAATTTTTCCTATTTTCCCTGACAGATTATTTATAACATCTGCCGGTGCATCTATTGCAACACTTATAAGTGAACAATTTCTTTTCTGGTGTGGCATTCCCATTCTTCCTATAATGTATTCGCTGAAATTATGAAGCAGCTCGTTTAGTTCCGTCACGCTGTCGGGATTTTCCACAACTATTGCCATTACTGCTAATCTTGTATCCATATTTTATCAAGTATTCCTTTCATCCATGCTATCGCTATTCCATAATTTGTCATAGGTACATTCTGACTTTTTGCCCTGTCTATCCTTGACATAACATATTTCCTGTTGAACATGCAGGCTCCACACTGTATTATCAGGTCATAATTTTTAAGGTTTTCAGGAAAATCATTTCCGCTTACTATGTCTACCTGAAGTCCCTCACCCACACGTTTTCTCAGTAATTTCGGAAGTTTCTCCCTTCCTATATCTTCCTTAAGCGGTGCATGAGTGCAACATTCTGCTATAAGAACTTTTGACTGTTCGGTAAGCTTTGCTATATTTTCTGCACCGTTTACATAATATCCTATATCTCCCTTATATGCTGCAAACAATGTGGAAAATGATGTGAGAATACTCTCTTCCGGTTTCATATCATAAACTTCCTTATACACCTGAGAGTCAGTTATGATAAGCTTCGGAGGTTCTGCCAGTGCCTTAAGTGCCTCCTGCATCTTATCTGTTGTGGCACTCACCACTATACATTTCTTATCTAACAGTTCCCTTATGGTCTGCACCTGTGGTAATATAAGTCTTCCCTCCGGTGCCTGTATATCCTGCGGCATAATAAGCATAACAACATCCCCTGCACCTGCAATGCTGCCTGTTATATATCTTTTCTCTTCGCCCTTATCCAGACATTGTATCAGTCTTTTTCGCAGTTCATCAATTCCTGACTTTTTCATTGCGGATGTAACAACAGGTTCTTTCCCTGTAATCTTTTCAATTTTCACTTTCAGTTCATCTGCATCTGCGATTTCATCGCATTTACTTATAACCGTGACAACAGGCGTATTCATATGTTCAAAATAATCATACCATCTTTTTTCCTCTTCCAGATTATCATCAGTCACAACCACTACTGCAATGTCCGCATGTTCAGCCGCCTTTTTCGTCTTCTCTACTCTTTTTTGTCCCAATTCGCCACTGTCATCAACTCCGGCTGTATCTATCAGAACACATGGGCCTATGCCATGTATTTCCATCGGCTTTTTTACCGCATCTGTTGTTGTTCCACTCACGTCTGATACAATGGATATTTCCTGACCTGTCAGTGCATTTATCAGTGCGGATTTTCCACTGTTCATTTTGCCGATAAATACAATGTGGGTTCTGTCAGATGATGGTGTGTCATTTAAAGTAATTGCCATGTGGGCCTCCTTTCCAATAAATGCAACAAAAAATGCCTTATGTAACGACATAAGGCACAAAGTTATCCTGTTAAATAGTTTTTATTTGCATTTTTATGTCTTTACATCAGATTGATTTCTTTTGCTCAGAACGCTTTATTTTTGATATATTATATCATTTATGCTTTTTTTTTGCAATGAAATAGATGTTTTTTTCACTGTGCATAAAAATACAAATTTTTAGATTTTAAGTTCTCTATAAATAATTCTACTGTGGTTTTGATACGTAGAAGTCTATTTTGTCCTCTGACCAGTAGTCTGTTTCATACTGGATTAATACTTCTGCTGCATCTACAGATACTTCAAATACTACACTTCCCTTTGTTTTCTTTCCCGGTGATAATGTAGCGTCCAATGATTCATCTTCTATATATGACATCTGCATATCATAGCCGTCTGCATAACAGTCAAAGTCATATGAAGATACAAGTACATCTTTATCACTTATATTTTCAAATTCAAAGTCTGCCTTTACAAACTTCTTTCCATCTGCCGGCTGTATGAACTGATTATCTGATACATAATCTTCTGCTGATACAAATGTTATCCTCAAATTATCTGTCTCTACTATATCACCCGCATAAAATTCATTGGCAGGTTCTGTGTCTGCTTCAGTGCCATCCTCTTTACTGCCTGATGAATTATTGTCACCGGACTGTGTGGTGTTTCCTGCCTCTCCCACTTTTTTTACCTTTTTGTCATCATCATCTGAACTGCCGCCTACTGCTGCTATAATCACCAACACTACAATGACGATAACAATCCATTTGAATTTTCCACCGCGTTTCTTTTCGCTCATAATATTCCTCCATTCTACAGAAGCCATGCCCTGTATTTTTAATATAGGATTCAGGTGTCAAATTCCCCTGCGGGGACTAGCCGGCACATATATGTGTATTTGCAAGCCGGCTTGCAATACCACATATTGTGTCCGGCTGGTGCGTAGCACCCTTTGACGCCCGAATCAGTATAGGAAAATTATAGCAAATTAAGTTGTCTTTTCCGTCCGCTATACAGCGGACAGTTTACTCACAGATAGTTATTAACCGATAACTGGTCTTAAATTTTCACTTCATGTCTTCTCTATGTCCCAAAAAACATCTGCATTATCGCCAATACCACAAGTATCATAAACCAATATGCTATTACATATACGGCACACAACAGCCAGTGTATCAGCGGATTTTTGTTCATTCCCGGAAGCCTGTATCGTATACCTCTATAGTTACCAATAAACATAACCGTACCAAGCATCATCGCAATCACACAAATTCTTGAATAAGCGGTGGCAGCCCTTGTAAATGGAGTTCCGTCTTTATTATTAAACTCGATTGTAAGACCAAGCCACATAATAAATGCATATCCGGCAGTTGCAGCTATACCTTTCCACAACTTTCCGGTCCTGTAACCCACGGGAATATATCCGTCATTTTTATATTCCCTGTTTTGCACCACCAGTTCAAGTGCATATTTTAGCTCTTCCACAGATTTATACCTTTCATCCGGTTCCATCATTGTACATTTTTTAATGACTTTTTGCACCTTACCGGAATACAGATTTTCTTTAGGAACACATCCTGTCAGCATCACATTTAGCAGTACACCTATAGCGTATATATCTGTCCTTGCATCTGACTGTCTGAAACCATACTGCTCAGGAGCTGCATATTCCCTTGTTCCCATAAGATATGTATCATTTTTCTCCCCTTTCGTATTCTCTTTTGCCGCATCAAAATCTATGAGTTTCACTATACCGTCGTTACTTACCATAACATTTGTCGGTTTTATATCCCTGTGAATAACAGGCGGGTTAAGGCTGTGCAGTTTCGTAAGTATATCACACAGTGAACCGATAATTTTTACGGCATTTTCACAGTCAAATAATCCGTCCCGTTTCTGGATATCATACAAAGTGTCACCATGTATGTACTCCTCTATAACCGTCAATTCATCCTCATCTTCAACACACTGATATATCTTGGGAATATCATGTATATTCAGTTCCTTTAACCTGAATATAAGTTCTTTATTATACTTTTTAATCTTTTTCTTAACAAACAGGTTTCCATTTTCAACATGACGCACAAGCCATGCCTTTTTTCCTTCTTTTAAAATTCCTATTTCTTCATAACAGGAAAGTTCGTATTCTTCCTCAATTGTCATTTTCTTATATGCTCCCTTTCATATATCACCTAAATCATGTATAATGATTATAACACGTTTATACATTTAACGACACATGAATCATTAATCAACTGCGAAAGGACATTATAATGGAAGAATCAACAACAGATTTATTAAACATTTTAAACAACACTGATATTGAAGAACTGGATGATTTTATAGATGAACACGGACATACCGTATCCATCGGAGAATTTTTCTCCGGCTATCTTTACAGCCACAATATTAAGTCATCCGATATAGTTAAAAAATGTCAGGGTTACATTTCAAAATCATACATATACGATTTGTTAAACGGCAAGAAAACAAACCCTTCAAGAGATAATGTAATATTGCTGTGCCTTGCGGCAGACATGGATTTTAAACACACACGGCGTACCCTTGAAATATTCGGTCACAGAAGCCTTTATCCAAAGGACAGCCGTGATGCCATCATTGCCATTTGCATAAATAACAAAATATTTAATATAGAAGAAATAAATGACAGACTGTTTGAACACGGCCACCCTATTCTCCGCTCAGATACATCGCAGCACTAAAACTTACCTGAGTATATCAAGGGCATCATATACATTTAATGTCCCCCAGCCCCACTGTTCACTCGGATACACTATGTCCCTGCTCCTGTCTGCACCTCTTATTAAGTAGTTTTTTATATCCTGAGAATTCATATTCGTATCATTTCCATTTATAAATCCCCACTGTAATAACTGTGCAGACGCTCCGGCAGTAAGGGCTGCCGCCACACTGGTTCCGGTACGGTTCTGATATCCGCCGCCCGGTACCGGACCAAATACATTTACACACGGTGACGTAATATCCGGTTTTCTTGCTCCGTCTCTGTTAAATCCACGGCCTGAATCTATATAAAATGTATTATTTCTAGAATTATATCCCCCTGTAGTGATACATCTAAGTGATGAGGACGGTGCAGTAAGGGTCACATCCGGCTCAGGACTTAGAAAATATGTCCCACTTCCCACAAATTCAGTTATCGGCAGCCATATATGAAAAGAGCCGACCGTTATGTTATCTCCATACACCTGTATTCTCCATATTCCAACTGAAGGATTTTCAAATCTCATGAGTATAAGCTGCGCTCCCGTACTCTGCTCAACTATTCTATAATCCACATATACCTTAGTATTCTCAAATATAAACGAGAGTATATCACTCTGCCCTATTTTCGCGGGTATTCTCGGTACCACCTCACCTGTAGGAGAAATAATTGATACTGAAAATAAATCCGGAGACTGTCCCCACAATTCTGCCGTAAAGCTTCTGTCAGCTCTCATTTCCACATTTACATACTCTGCCGATGATATTCTTCCCTGATAATGATGTCTTGCATTGCCCTCATTTCCCGTAGGTGCCACCACACATATCCCCACTCTTCCGGCAAGCTCATTTATAATAGTCTCAAGATACGATTCACCTGAATGTGCTCCCTGACTGCTTCCGATTCCAAGACACATAACCACAGGCATTCTGTATTTTACACCTGCCCGCTCAACATATCTTATTCCTGCCATTATATCATTTTCCTGATATGCCACAGCATTTTCATCTATAAAATAATAATCCCTCAGATATTTTTTTGCCTGCTTAAGCTTTACAACTACAATCTTTGCCTCCGGTGCCGCACCGATAAAATCCTGCTGCACATTTTCACTTCCTGCTGCCACCCCCGTCATAAAAGTTCCGTGTCCCGTTATATCTCTGGACTTCACTATATCATATGGATTTTCACTCCTTATTGCTTCATTAATATCACTCTGACTGTATTCCGTTCCATAATCAAAATCTTCAGGCGTATTTCCTGAATTGTCACTCTGATCCCATATAGAAACTATCCTACTGTCTCCACTTGAATATCTGAATGCTTCATTCATGTAATCTATTCCGGAATCTATCACCCCGATTATAACACCGCTTCCGTCAAGATTAAGTCCCGTAAGATTTTGCAGTCTCACCGAACCGGTGCTTTCTACAGCCTGTGTATCCATCTCACCATACAGTTTCGGAACAGACCTGTATGAATATACCTGCGGATTTATAGGCAGAATCCTGTCTGTCCTCTCATACACCAGTGCATACCTGTATCCCACTATCTGGGGACAGTATTCCCTGTTTTCCTCCTCGAACTCCTCTGTTGTACTTGTATATTCAGTTATAAAATCGGCATAATCCTCCGACATGATTATTTCCCTGCAACGTGATGAATCAGGCATAAAAAATCCCCCATAAAACCAGTTAATCTAATTTTATGAGGGATGGTGTGAAAAATATACTATAAGGATTCAGGTGTCAAAAGGGGGCTACGCACCAGCCAAACACAATATGTGATATTGCAAGCCAGCTTGCAAATACACATACTTGTGTTGGCTAGTCCCCGTAGGGGCTTTTGACACCTGAATCCTATAATGCATATTTTTCGCACGGTTATTCAGTTTAATCCGTTTTTTTCTCAAGCATAGGTGTGCCACGCATCTCTATCACCGGACCACCTGTATTTTCAATATAATCTTTGGTAATTGTGACCTTTCCTATATTGTCATCCTTAGGTATCTCATACATTATATCAAGCATAAACTCTTCTATAATGGCTCTCAACGCTCTGGCTCCCGTCTTTTTCTCCAGTGCCTTCTCAGCAATTGCCTCAAGTGCGTCATCTGTGAATTCCAAGTCAACCTCATCCATCTCCAGAAGTTTCTTATACTGTTTAAGAATAGCATTCTTAGGTTCAGATAATACCTCAACAAGCATTTCTTTTGTAAGTCCGTCCAGAGTGAACACTATCGGAAGTCGTCCGAGAAATTCCGGAATCATACCAAAATTTTTCAAATCATCTATGGTTACCTGTTTTAAAATGTCATTGACATTATCATATTTATCTTTTAAATCAGCCATAAATCCAATGGATGACTGCTTATTAAGTCTCTCTTTTATAACGTCCTCAATATCCGGAAATGCTCCGCCGCATATAAATAATATATTACTCGTATTTACTGTAGCAAGAGGAACCATGGCATTTTTGCTGTTTGCACCAACCGGCACTTCAACTTCACTTCCCTCAAGAAGCTTTAAAAGTCCCTGCTGAACGCTTTCTCCGCTGACATCACGGCTGTTTGCATTCTTTTTTCTTGCCAGTTTATCTATCTCATCTATAAATATTATTCCTGTTTCAGCTCTCTCCACGTCGTTATCCGCTGCCGCAAGAAGTTTTGATACGACACTCTCTATATCATCGCCAATATAGCCTGCCTCCGTAAGAGATGTTGCGTCAGCTATAGCAAGCGGAACATCAAGAAGCTTTGCAAGTGTCTGAACCAGATATGTCTTTCCACATCCTGTCGGTCCAATCATAAGCATATTTGATTTCTCTATATTTACATCCGGATTTTCTCCGAGTGATACTCTCTTATAATGATTGTATACCGAAACAGATACTACTTTTTTAGCATGCTCCTGACCTATAATATATTCATCAAGACTTGCCTTTATTTTATGAGGTGCCGGTATCTTCTTTATGTCTATAACATGCTCTTTATTTTTCTTTTTCTTGATTTTCTGTCTCTTTGGCATCTGTGCCTGCAAATCTGCAAGGTTTACAAATCCTATATTCGGCATTTTACCATAATTTGAATTCTTTTTATCATCTGATGACTTATCATCCTTATCAGAATCATCGCTACCGCTAATATTATTCATAAATGCACCATTTGGAATGTCCATTCCTGTCAGTCCGCTGCTGTCAAGCATGTCAAATGTTTTCTGCATACAGTCAGGACAAATGTTTATATTTCCGGGCATGCTTACCTGTTTTCCTGTTTTACTTTCAGGTCTTCTGCATACATAACATATTTTTTCATATTCGCTGTCATCATCCTGAATATTGTCTCTTTCATCTGCCATTATTTATACCTTTTTTTCCTTTCTATACACATATACAGGCAGTCCGTCCTTTACCACCTGTTCACTTTCTCCTACAATGAGTGGTTTTGCATAATCCACAAATCCCTGAAGTACATCCGTTCCTTCTTCATTAATCCACTCCCTCGGTACAATTTTCTCCTGATTGCATACCTGTTCACAGTCAACCAGCCTGCATTCTATACCATATTCATCTCCTGCTTTACGCTCAAATGACACCATAGAACCTGTGTGTCCTTCAAGAAGTGCGTTTACACCATATCTTCCGGCAAGAACCGCCTCATCAACATCTACCCTTGAAGCCAGTGCTGCCTTACATCTCTGATTGACATTTAATTCTACTGAACGTACTTTAACACCGAGATGTTCTTTAATAACATTCTCAAGATATTTTCCGCATCCTGTAAGCATCTTATGTCCGAATGTATCCACACCTGCACATCCGGAATATTCGCATATAAATGTTCCGTCTTTGTCCTTTATACCTTCAGATACACATACTACTATATTTTTCTTGTGTTCCAGAAGCTCTGATACTTTATTTACAAATGCTTCGACATCAAACGCAACCTCCGGAAGATATATAAGATACGGATTGTCACCCTCATATTTTCTTGCCAGAATACTTGATGCAGTTATCCAGCCTGCATGTCGTCCCATAAGCTCTATAATGGTAACTGACTGGGTATCATATACTGATGCATCCATAACTATGTCCCTGACAGTAGTTGCCACATATTTTGCCGCACTTCCAAATCCCGGTGAATGGTCTGTAAGAACCAGGTCATTATCTATGGTCTTTGGAACACCGATAATCTTCACATCACTGTTTGTGCATCTTGCATATACAGCCAGCTTGCTCACGGTATCCATAGAATCATTTCCACCGATATATATAAAATATTTTATATTCATCTTTGAAAATTTCTCAAATATCTGTCTGTACATGGCATCTTCCATAGAATCAGGAAGTTTATATCTGCACGAACCAAGGTATGATGAAGGTGTGGATTTCAAAAGTTCAATCTCATCATCACACATCTCTTCCCTTATATCCATAAATTTTCCATTTATGAAACCTTCTATACCATTTATCATTCCATATACTTTGCCAATTTTATCACTATTCTCAAATGCTGCTCTGATTACACCGTAAAGGCTGGCATTTATAACAGTTGTAGGTCCGCCACTCTGTCCCACAACAATATTAAATTTCTCTTCCATATCGTTTTCCTTTCATTACAATTCATACTATAAATGATACTTTATTTTTGCAAAAAATACAAGTAGCTGTCGTACTATAATAATACGACAGCTGCCCATATATTTACACTTTATTCCATCTCATCGCCAAGTTCGATTTCCACTTCTTTCTCGACGTATTCATTCTTTTCTAATGTCTCAATTGTGAGTTTTACCTTCTCACCTTTTTTGTAATATCCAAGCTGTTCCTGAAGCTCTTCCATTGAGGATATCGATTCACCTTCCACTGCAGTAATAACATCATATTTTGATAATCCTGCTTTCTCGGCTGCACCATCTTTTATTACATCCATAATATATACGCCTTCCGGAATGTCATACATCTGTGACAAATCTGATGTAACATCCTTTCCGTATATGTTAAGATATCCTTTTTCATTATCATCGACCTTCTGCTTAACATCTTTTGTCATCATGTCATCGATGAGATCCTTAACTAATGAAATCGGTATGGTATAACCCATTCCTTCTGAATAGTTCTGTGTACTCTTTGCACAGTTTATACCTATTACTTCACCTTTCATATTAAGCAGTGCGCCTCCGCTATTACCCGGATTTATTGCTGCATCAGTCTGAAGAACCGTTCTGTCATAGTTATCCACCGTAATAGTTCTGTTTAATGCACTTATTACACCGGTTGTAACTGACTGTCCGTATCCCAATGCATTTCCGATGGCTATTGAACCTTCTCCAACCTTAACCTTATCGGAATCACCGAGTGTAGCTATCTTTATAGCTGAAATTGTATCTGAGTCTATGTCTGATAATGGAATGGATAATACTGCTATATCCTGTTTCTCATTTTCACCTCTTACAGTTGCCTCAACTGACTTTTCATTACAAAACTGAACTGAAAGGCTGTCAGCATCAGCTACAACGTGCTGATTAGTCACTATCAGAAGCTCTGTATCGTTCTCGCCCACGATAATTCCTGAACCGGCTCCCTGAGTCTCATACTGGTCACTTCCACCTGAACCGTTTCCATAGAAATAAC
>CACWRR010000058.1 GCA_902763335.1 uncultured Lachnospiraceae bacterium
GGAATATACAGTATATCTCGGACAGGAAAAAGGTGAATATTCATTGTATGCATATACATCTTTAAGTGAAAAAATCAAGTGGTCATCAACAAATGAAAGCATAGTTAAAGTTGATAATAAAGGTAATATTACCCCTGTAAAAGCAGGTGTTGCATTTATAAAGGTAACGGCAGGAGGCCTTTCAGCAAAATGTAAGGTTAGGGTAAAAAAGCCGGAACTTGAAATGTATACAAAAGAGGCAAATCTGTATTGTGGAAGCAGTGTGTTTTTGTATGTGTATAAAAATCCTTATGAATCAAAGATTAAATGGAAATCATCCAACACAAATATTGCTGTTGTAGATGACAAAGGAAATGTTTTGACAAAAAATCCCGGAGTTGTGAAAATATATGCATCAGCCGGAGGGGCAAAGGTGTCATGTAAAGTAAGGGTTTATAAAGATAAATATGAACTTGATAAGACAGCAATTACGATTGTCAGAGGAAAAAGTCAGACATTGAAACTGTTAAATGTACCACAGTATGAGAGTGCAAGATTTATTAAAGATGAATCAATAAACAATGTAAGTATGAGAGTGCAAGATTTATTAAAGATGAATCAATAAACAATGTAACAATAAGCAACCAGACATCAGACCAGTGTAAGATTACAGGAAAAAAAGTTGGTAAACAGCTGGTTTACGTGCAGTTTAGTACATATGTAAATGGAAAAGAAATAGAGTGGAACCGTGCGTGTGAAGTGAATGTTGTGGAAAAAGGAATTACAAAGCAGCAGTTTTCAATGGCAGCGGGAACAAGTGAGCAGTTAAGGCTTGTAAGAGTGGATAAATCATCTCCTGTAAAGAATGTATTGTGGAAATCTTCCTCACCGAAGGTGGCATCAGTGAATCAGTCTACAGGACTTGTAAATGCAAAATCAGCCGGCAAAGTAAAGATAACGGCAGTGGTAACACTTAAAAACGGAGAGGTAAACAGATATACAACAGATATAAAAGTTTCATCACCGTCAATCAATATAACCCAAATTGTAACAACACCGGGAAAGACAAAGAAAATACAGTTATCAGGTGTGAATAAGTGGAGTAAAGTGTCATATAAGAGCAGCAATCCTTCTGTGGCAACAGTTGATGCTAATGGAAACATTAATACCCTGCAAAAGGGAAGTACTATTATAAGGGTGAACGCAGATGGAAAGACAATAGGATGCCATGTGTATGTAAGTAATCCGAGTCTTGCAGATTCTAATGCAATTCTTGCACCGGGATGGACGACAACCATATCTGTAAAGGGTATAAACAAAAAGAGCAGTGTATCATTCTCAAGCGATAACAGTACCATAGCTTCAGTAAATGGAAAAGGTGTGGTAACAGCCGGAGCATATGGAGCCACATACATAACAGTGCTTGCAGACGGACAGAGATTCAGGTATCTGGTGGAGGTTGCTCCTGAAAGGGCAATAAATGCATGTAATAAAGGTGCATGGATACTGGCAAACTGGACATACAGTCAGGAACTCAGAATGAATGACGGATATTATGACTGCAGTTCACTTGTATTTAAATCATATGGCTATGATGCCGGACTTATCGGCGGAACCGGTTCATGGGCACCTACGGCAGCTAATATGGCAAAATATATGAGTGATACCGGAAGGGTACTTTCATATCAGTATATATCATTTGAAAATATGAGGCCGGGAGACTTGATATTCCACGGCGGAGCCGACAATGGACGTTACCTTGGAATATACCATGTAGATTTGTATTACGGTGGAGGTTCATATCCTGCACATGACATAGTGATGATAGCAAGACCGCTTAATGAATAGAAATAAGTGTGGCTCTGGAATGGAGGAACATAATGCAGCTTACAACTTTGTGCTATATAGAGAAAGATGACAAATATCTTATGCTTCACAGAACTAAGAAGAAAAATGATCTGAGTAAGGACATGTGGATAGGAGTGGGCGGACACTTTGAAGATGAAGAGAGTCCGGTGGAATGTCTGATGAGAGAAGTTAAAGAAGAGACAGGACTTACACTGACATCTTACAGACTCAGAGGAATTGTTACATTTATATCTGACGAGGCAGAAGGTGAATATATGTTTCTGTATACGGCGGACGGATTTGAAGGAGAAATAAAGAATTGTGATGAGGGAGAACTTGAATTTATCGAAAAAGACAGGATAAGAGGGCTGTATATGTGGGCAGGAGATGAGATTTTCCTAAGGCTTATAAGAGAAGATTATCCTATGTTTGACTTAAGGCTTGAATATAATGGAAAGAAGCTTAGCAGGGCTGTGCTTGATGGAAAAGAAATGGAACTGTTTGATATCCTGTCAGATGATTATAAGGAGACAGGCATAGTAAGGGAAAGAACGTCAGTGCATGAGACCGGTGCATGGCACAAGACTTCACATGTGTGGATATACAGAAAGAAAAATTCAGGGTATGACGTACTGCTTCAGAAGAGAAATGAACATAAAGATTCATTTCCGGGATATTATGATATATCGAGTGCAGGACATATTCCGGCAGGTGAAGATTATAAGGAATCGGCATTGCGTGAACTTAAAGAGGAGCTTGGAATAACGGCAAAACCTGAAGAACTGCAACTCATAGGTGTTCATAACGGTATGTCAAATGAAGAATTTTATGGGAAGCCATTTATAAATAATGAACACAGTATGGTATATGTGTATGACGGTACAGAGCTTGAGCCGGATGATTTTAAGCTTCAGAAGGAGGAAGTCGAATCGGTAAAATGGATTGACTACGAAGTAGGTAAGAAAAGTCTGTTTAACGGTGAGATGAAAAACTGCGTATATAGTGAAGAGTGGGAGATGCTTGGAAGATATTTCTTTGGCAGCTCAAACTAAAAATAAATCAGGACTGAAGTGTCAGCATATTGCAACACTTCAGTCCTTTTAAATTTCATTATGGATATTATGATTTTTTGAGTGTAAATATAAACTTTGTACCGACACCTTCGGTGCTGACAACATTTATATTCTGTTCATGTGCAAGAATGATTTCTCTTGTTATTGAAAGACCGAGTCCGCTTCCGGTTTTGTCCTTTCCACGGGAAAGGTCTGTTTTGTAAAATCTGTCCCAAATCTTACTTAAAGATTCTTTTGGAATACCAATGCCACTGTCTGCCACAGAGATAAATACCTTATCATTTCTAGAAGTCATATTTACAGTTATCTCTGATTCAGAATGGCTGAATTTTATTGCGTTGTCGATAAGATTGTATATTACCTGGCTGATTTTATCCTTATCAGCACTTACCATATAATATTTATTGTCAGTGTTGATGCATATCGACAGTTTCTTTTTCTCACACTTACCTTCAAATGAATTAGCAATCTGGCGAATAAGAGTGTAGATATTAAACGATGTAATATCAAGGCGGTTGCCTTTACTGTCCCATTTATTAAGTGTCAGAATATTTTCGGTAAGTTTTGTAAGTCGTTCAGTTTCAAATAATACGATATCAAGATATTTATCCTGCATTTCATATGGAATGGTACCGTCCTTCATGGCCTCAACATATCCCTTTATGGAAGTAAGCGGAGAACGGAAATCATGTGAAATGTTAGCTATAAATTTACGTTCATCAACCTCCATGGTATTAAGTTCATCTGCCATAAATTTAAGAGAAAGTCCCAGTCTTCCAATCTCATTATCTGAATTGAACTTCTCAAGGCCTTCATATGTAAAGTTTCCTTTAGCATACTCTCTCGCTGCAATACTTATTTTTTTGATTGGAATAAACACTGTAAATGTAAATGTAATCAGGATAATAAGTGTAAGCATAAATATAAATAAAAATGTCAGATACACGGTGTTCTGGATACTAAGATGTTCTTCATCCAGAGCGTCTAAGTCATAGTGTAAAAATGCATAGCCGCGGGTCTGAAGATTCTCCGTGATAGGCATATATACTGATATAACCTTGTCATCAAAATAATTATAAAATTTGCCGATTTTGTAATTGCTTTCTCCGAAATCCCTTATATTAAAATCAGGGATACTGTCATCTTCGTATGACTGCGAACTGTATAATATATTTCCCTTAAAATCTATAATCTGCAATGTACAGTTCAGGCTTTTGGCATATGTACGCAACTGTATCTTCAAATCTTCATCTATACCGTTTGCCACGCGGTTGTACTTATCATGAATGGTGTTTACGCATATTACATTAAGACTGTCGTAAAGTTCAGTTTCTTTGTTCTTTATCAGAAGCTGTTTATTTTCATATGATGTCCAAAGATCGATAACAAGGAAACTTCCTATAAAAACCAGAACATACGAAAGCAGAAAATAGTAATAAATAGTTTTACGTCTCATACTAATCCTCGTTTCTGAGCGGCTGTTTTACTTCAAATTTGTATCCGATGCCCCATACAGTGGAAAGAGCCCAGTATTCGTTATCTGTGAGTTTTTCACGAAGTCTTTTTATATGAACGTCTACAGTTCGTGTGTCACCGACGTAGTCATAGCCCCATATATTGTTGAGGAGCTGCTCACGGGTAAATACCTGATTAGGCGATGACGCAAGGAAAAATAAGAGTTCAAATTCCTTAGGCGGCATATCAACTATGTGGTTATTGTAAGTTACAGTATAATTAGCCTGATTGATTATAAGATTCGGAAATTCAACGAGGGCAGCCGACTGTGTGTCTTTGGAATCGGTCTGCGGATCCGGAATTTCACGGTATCTTCTGAGTACGGCTTTTACTCTGGCAACCAGTTCTTTGGAATCAAATGGTTTGATGATATAATCATCAGCTCCAAGTTCAAGTCCGAGAACTTTATCAAATACTTCACCTTTGGCTGATAACATAATGATAGGTTTGGTTGAATTTTTCCTTATCTCACGGCATACATCGTACCCATCCATACCTGGAAGCATGATGTCTAAAAGAACCAGATCGGGATTAAATTCTTTGAATTCTGATATGGCACTTTCTCCGTCACCTACGGTTCGGGTTTCAAAACATTCCTTAGTAAGATAAAGGGAAATAAGTTCGGCTATATTATCATCGTCATCAACGATTAAAATTTTCTGTTTATTGCTCATGTGAGACCTCCGTTTTGTCTGTTATTTGAACTCTACTATGGTTACACCGGCATCGCCTTCACCGAATGCTCCCAAGTGATATTCTTTAACATATTTGCATTTTTTGAGATATTTGTGTACACCGTTTCTGAGTGCACCGGTACCTTTTCCGTGTACGACTCTCACACTGGATATGTGTGAAAGATAAGCATCATCAAGGTATTTATCAAGTTCAGCGATGGCTTCATCCACAGTAAGTCCGATAAGATTTATCTCTGTGGATATACCTGCTGATTTGGACATCTTTATTTTACCTGTACTGGTATGAGCCATTATCTTTGGAGAAGTTTCAGGCTCATCGAGTATCTCGAGATCCCGTATATTTACCTGGGAGCGGAGAATACCCATCTGGACATACAAATCCCCCTTGGCATTAGGCAGGGAGCTTACGGTACCCTTTGTATTCATGCTTAATACCTTTACGAGAGTGCCGAGTTTGAAATCCTTGGCTGAATATTTCTTTGTGGATTTCTTAGCGGCCTTGAGACTGAGTTTACTCTGTGATTCGTTAAGCTTCTTACGGATACTGTCTCTGGATTTTTCCATTTCCTTTGTGGAACCGGACTTTGACAGTTTCGTGAGCGAGCGTATCTGTTCGTCTGCAAATGCTTTTGCATCCTGAAGTATTCTTGCGGCTTCCTCATTGGCATTTCTGAGAATCTTTTCCTTACTGTCGTCAAGTTTCTCATGCTTTTTCTCAAGTTCAAGTTTAAGGGATTCAATTTCTTTCTTATAACTCTGAATCTCTTCCTGCTCTTTCTGAATAATGAGTTTGCTGTTTTCAAGATCTGTGATGACATCTTCAAACGCAACATCACTTTCATCGATTCGTTTCTTAGCATCCTCTATGATAAATTCAGGCAGACCGATTCTCTTTGATATGGCGAATGCATTACTTTTGCCCGGAACTCCGATGAGAAGTCTGTATGTAGGGCATAAGGTCTGTACGTCAAATTCACAGCATGCATTTTCAACCTCCGGAGTGGAGAGTGCATATACTTTGAGCTCGCTGTAGTGAGTTGTGGCAACTGTCCTTACCTTCATGTTATGCAGAAATGAAAGTATGGATGTGGCGAGTGCGGCACCTTCTGTCGGGTCCGTACCTGCGCACAATTCATCAAAAAGAACTAAATCATCCGTGTTTACATTTTCAAGCATTGTCACAATATTTGTCATGTGGGATGAAAACGTACTGAGGTTCTGTTCGATACTCTGTTCATCTCCGATATCTGCATACACTTCCTTGAATATGGAAAGTTCTGAGCCTTCGTCTGCCGGAATGTGCAGACCTGCCTGTCCCATAAGAGTGAGAAGTCCTACGGTCTTTAATGAAACAGTCTTACCGCCGGTATTTGGACCTGTGATAATGAGCAGGTCAAAGTCTTTGCCGAGCATAATGTTTATCGGAACCACCTTATTTTTATCTATAAGAGGATGTCTAGCCTCCTTCAGATTGACGATTCCCTTTGTGTTAAACACAGGCTCGCTACAGTTTAAATCCTTTGACAGCCTTGCCTTTGCAAATATAAAGTCAAGTTCTGTAAGAAGAGATAAATCTGCTGTCAGTTCAGCACTGTGCTCAGCACAGGAGTTGCTGAGATTAGCTAAAATGACCTCAATGGCATCCTGTTCACGAATCATAAGTTCTTTTATGTCATTGTTCAGCTTAACAACAGACATAGGTTCAATAAATACCGTGGAACCGGTAGATGACTGGTCATGTACCATACCGGGAACCTGATTGCGGTATTCCTGTTTGACCGGAATACAGTAGCGGCCGTTACGCATTGTTATAACATTTTCCTGAAGATATGTCCTTACGGACGATGAATTTATCATGCTGTTTAACTGTGAGTGAATCTGATCATTTGACAGTTTTATCTGACGGCGGATGCTCTTAAGCTCCGGACTTGCGTCATCACTGATCTCGTCTTCCGATAATATACATCTGCCAATCTCATTGTTAAGCAGAGACAATGGTTCAATGCTGTTAAACATTTCCGTAAGTGAATCATCATGTACAAGTTCATCATCGGAACGTCCCCAGCTTTTGACCTTCAGTGCAACTTTTAAAAGTGAGCTGACTGACAGCAATTCTGTGATACCTAAGGTACTGCCTACTTCAAGACGTTTAATCGATGGCGTGATATCACGGATTCCTGAAAATGAAATGCTGCCTTTCTTCCACAGTCTGCTGACTGCATCCGTGGTGGCAGTCTGTGCAGCAGTGATGGCATTGATATCTGTCATCGGTTCAAGGTTTCTGCACATTTCTTTGGCAGTCTGTGAGTAGGCATTATCAGTAAGTTTATCTATGATTTTATTGTATTCTAAAGTTTTTAATGCTTTGGGATTCATGAAATATCCTCCAATCTAAATAATGTAAAAGATTGCTTTTAGTAGTATTTTACATTATAATCTGTAATATATCAAATATTTATGGAAAATTGCGTTAGGAGTGGAAAAAATGAAGTATATAGAGTCAATGAGAGAAGGAGAAAGAATCTCTAATATATATTTGTGCAAGCAGAAAACATCAGCGGTGACAAAGAACGGCAAGGCATATGAATCAGTTATATTACAGGATAAAACAGGTACACTTGACGGTAAAATATGGGACCCGAACTCACAGGGAATAGGCGATTTTGACCCGCTTGATTATGTGGATGTGGTCGGAGATGTCATCAGCTTTAATGGTGCATTGCAGATAAATATTAAGAGAATCAGAAAGGTGTCTGAGGGAGAATATGATCCGGCAGATTACCTTCCGGTATCTTCTAAGGACATTGAGACTATGTACAATGAACTTAAGGGTTACATAAACAGTATTCACAATGAATATTTCAAAAAACTTCTGAATATGTTCTTTACGGAAGATGAGGAGTTCATAGCTGAATTTAAGAGACATTCGGCAGCTAAAAGTGTTCACCACAGTTTTATGGGTGGACTTCTTGAGCATACGCTCTCGGTAACAAAATTGTGTGATTACTATGCAAAATCATATCCTGTGATAAACAGGGACCTGCTCTTAACGGCGGCAATGTTTCATGATATAGGAAAAATAGATGAAATATCAGCATTTCCGGTAAATGATTATACGGATGACGGACAGCTTCTCGGTCATATTATGATGGGAACAGAGATGGTTGCTGAGAAGATAAGACAGATAGACGGATTTCCGGCAAAACAGGCATCAGAGCTTAAGCACTGTATACTGGCTCATCATGGTGAACTTGAGTACGGTTCTCCTAAGAAACCGGCGATAGTAGAGGCTCTGGCACTCAACCTTGCAGACAATACGGATGCGAAGCTTGAGACAATGACAGAGATACTTAAGTCAGCCCAGACACAGGATGAAAATCAGTGGATAGGCTATAACAGATTTTTCGAGTCGAGTATAAGAAAGACTTCGAAGTAGAGCGTGTGAGGAAAG
Source organism: uncultured Lachnospiraceae bacterium (assembly GCA_902763335.1). Lineage (GTDB taxonomy): Bacteria > Bacillota > Clostridia > Lachnospirales > Lachnospiraceae > UBA2821. Next base: position 8,562 of record CACWRR010000058.1, read on the forward strand.
GATTTCTATATGTTTAAGAAAAATGATGTTTGTATACTTGAGATAGATGATATAGGTACTAACGGCGAAGGGATAGGAAAGGTTGACGGCTATACCCTGTTTATCAAGGATGCACTGCCGGGAGACAGGGTGGAAGCTAAAATAATGAAAGCAAACAAAAACTTTGGTTATGCCAGAGTGCAGAAGATACTGACTTCATCACCTGACAGAGTCGAACCCGTGTGTCCTGTGGCATCTAAATGCGGAGGCTGTCAGCTGCAGCATCTGTCATATGAAAAACAGCTTGAATTTAAAGAAAATAAAGTAAAAAACAACCTTGAACGTATAGGTAAAGCAAAAGATTTCGTGATGCATCCGATTATGGGAATGGACAATCCATATCATTATAGAAATAAGGCACAGTATCCGGTGAGAATGGGAAATGACGGGAATATCCACATGGGATTTTATGCGGGCAGAACACACTCAGTCATCGAGACGGAGAAGTGCTATATAGATACAGAGGGAAATGATGAAATCTTAAAGCTTATAAAAGAGAATATGATTGCAAATAATGTGTCATGCTACGATGAAGAAAAGCATAAAGGACTGGTAAGACACATTCTTATAAGGAAAGGATTTGCCACCAGCGAGATAATGGTGTGCATCGTAATAAACGGCAAAACATATCCGGCAGCAGAGTCACTTGTCACTGCCCTTACAAAAATCCCCGGAATGACTTCAGTCTGTCTGAATGTCAACCGTGAAAAGGGAAATGTAATATTGGGAAAAGAAATCATCAATCTGTATGGAAAGGGTTATATAACAGACACCATAGGTGATGTGAAATTTCAGATATCACCCCTTGCATTTTATCAGGTAAATCCTGCACAGACTGTTAAACTTTATGAGACCGCACTAAAATATGCAGGATTAACCGGCAAAGAGACAGTGTGGGACCTGTACTGCGGAATAGGCACGATTTCCTTATTTTTAGCGAAGTCAGCCCTTCATGTAAAAGGTGTTGAGATAATTTCTGAGGCAATAGAAAATGCAAGAAATAATGCAAAGCTGAATCATATAGATAATGCAGAGTTCTATGTAGGAAAAGCGGAGGAAGTACTCCCGAAGTATTATGATGAGCAGCGGGCAGCAGGAAATAATGCAACGGCAGACGTGATAGTAGTGGACCCGCCACGAAAGGGATGCGATATAAAACTGCGTGAGACCATGGTGAAAATGTCACCTGAGAGAATCGTGTATGTGAGTTGTGACTCGGCAACACTGGCAAGGGATGTGGAGTATTTTACAGCGAACGGATATAAGCTGGTGGAAGTGCAGACAGTTGATATGTTCGGGATGGGAGTGCATATAGAGACAATAGTTGCACTACATCGGACAGATTTGTAAGAATCCTTGATTTTAGGCACTTTGAGAGGTTTTTCAGGTTTGACCAGAGTGACCGAAAAACATACAAAAAGGCAATTTCTGATGGAGTAAATGTGTCTGTGGTATTGGACTGCGGCTTCGGAAACACATCAAAGGAAAAGTAATATTTTTATCATTCAACTAAATAACAGAAGCGTGAAAGACCGTTCATTTTCAAGAAAAATTGAAAGTGAGTGGTCTTTTTTTATACCTTTAAAACGGATTTTTATTAAGACGTTTTAAAGGGCTGATTCGATGTGTTCGAGAAAGGCGATATTATGGAGACAATCCGGAATGTAGATGTAAACAGATTGCATGATTTCAAAAATCATCCATTTAAAGTAGAGATGAATACAGAATTGTGCGAGCTTATGAGAAGTATTGAAAAAGAAGGAGTGCTTGTGCCACTTCTTGTAAGGACTAATCCATACGGTGATGGATATGAAGTTATATCAGGACATAGAAGGAAGGAGGCAGCAATTTGGGCAGGAGAGACGAAGGTTCCGGTTGTGATAAGAGAATTAGATGATGATCAGGCAGTTGTGGCAATGGTTGATTCTAATCTGCATAGAGAGAATCTCAAACCTAGCGAGAAAGCATTTGCGTATAAGATGAAGCTGGATGCAATGAAACATCAGGGAAAGCACCTTGACAGTGGGGCTTTGGCTCAAGTTGGACCAAAGTTTATAGATGGAAGTCAGCTAAATGAGAAGGGCAATAATACAAGTACAATAAATAGTAATGAATTACTTGCAAGACAGGTGGGAGAGAGTGTGGCACAGATAAAACGATATATAAGGCTTACAAAGCTTATCCCAAAGATACTTGATATGGTTGATGATGGGAAGATTGCATTCACGATTGCAGTAGAACTGTCTTATCTGTCGGAGAATGAGCAGTATGAGCTTCATGCAGTCATGGATTTAGAGCAGTGCACACCATCATTGTCGCAGGCAAACAGGATGAAACGTATAAGTCAGAGCGGAAAGCTGGATATGGATGCAATCTATTCAATATTGGAAGAGGAAAAACCGAACCAGCGGGAACAGATTAAGATTTGTGCCAGTACACTTGAGGAGTATTTCCCAGATGATTTTACTCCAAAGCAAAAGGTGGAACTTATAGAGAGGCTCGTAAAAGAGTGGCATGAAAAACAGATTAAAGATAATGGAAGGAACAGGTGATTATATGAATAAAAATCAGAATATACGATTTAATATGGATAAGGAATCTGATATTATGGCATGGGAGAGCCTTCACAGCAAAGATGTGGGGGAAAGATTTAAGTCACAAAACAGGTTCGTGATTGAAGCAATCAATTATTATTATGAGAGAGTTATGCGTATACAGGAAGATCCATATCTGGAAACAAGGGAAAAAGAAGATGCATTTGCGGACAGGATAGTTGGAAAGGTAGAAAGGAAAGTACTTTCCAATCTTCCTGCCTTACTGGGATTATATGTAAAGAAAGATTATGAGGAGGAATAATTATGGCGATAGACAGGACAGTTAAGTTTACAGTGAGATTAAATATGCTTAATCCGGCTCATGTAACTATTAATAAGGTTCTGAATGAGTTAAATTTGGATATATTTAAGTCAAAGAATCAGTTTTTTATAGATGCAGCAACTTATTATATCGAGAATTATGGGCAGGAAGAATTAACGCAGCCAAAGAAAGAGAAAGAGCCGGAGTTTGTATCAACAGAAGATATGGAAGCAATTGAGGAAAGAATCAGGCAGGCGGCAAAGGAAGAAGCACGTCAGGAAGCCAATAAGGAAGTTATGACAATGGTAGGAAGTCTGCTGGCTGCAATTCAGACTGGTGGAGGTGCTATGTCAGTAATGAATAAAGCTGATGCTGCTATGGAGACAGGAACGAAAAGCATATCTGATGAGGAGTCAGAGGATTATGAAGAAGATGAGACATTAGTACAGAGTGCACTAAGATGGATGATAAATGATTAGCAATAGAATATAGATTATAGAGACAGGGACTGTGTAGAAATACATGGTCCTTATTTTTATCTGCAAATATTGTAGCGACTGCCGGCATAAAACGATGGCAGAAATAAAAAGCGACTGAACAATCCGACGGCAGTAACTTAAAATGCCGTAATAATCCGACAGCATGGAACTTGAACGAAAGAAAGTCGGAAAAAGAACAAAGGAAAAGTGATGGCACAAAGCGACGGCATTATATAAGAGCGACGGCATAAAGTGAAGTCAGCTATGAAAAATGCTGTAACAAATTGCCGTCAATTAATGTGAAAAGACACCTTTACGAGATTTTAGACAATTATCAGAGCAAGAGCTGCTTCAAGCAAGGGGCAAGAGAAGTTCAAATACAGCCCTCGGCGTTTGAGAGCGAAATACACCCTCCGCACAAAACTTCGTTTTGTACTCCGGGGATTTCGCGATTGCATCGAGCCTGAGAATAAATATTACTATGGCTGCATTTGAAGAATTAGATGTAGCTGATAAAAAGAAGGAGATGATAGCAATGCCAAGACATGCATTTATACAGATGACGAAACTTCATAATGTCATGGGGAGAATTGATTATATAACAAGTACAGTTAAACAGGAAAATCTATATGCCATATATGCGACACAGCCACTTCGTTCTTTTTGGAAAGATCTTGCAAAATGCAACAGAGAAGAATTTGCTAAAAGTGGAACGACAGGAAAATGTATTGAGGCAAGGGAACTGATTATAGCATTACCGGAAGGATTATATCATTATGAGCATGATTATCTTATTAAACATTTTGCTACGAATTTTAAGAAAAAGTATGGTGTAGACTGCTATGCAGCCCTGCACCATAACAAGAGAAAGACGAACTTTCATATCCACCTGATATTTGCGGAAAGGACGAAGCTGGAAAAGCCAGTTGTAAAGGTAGCATCTAGAAATATGTTTTATGATGAGAATGGAAAGCATGTGCGTACTAAGAAAGAGATATTAGATGAAAGTGGTAACATCCGTAATGGCTGTAAGATTATCAGAAAAGGCGAGGTCTATGAGAAAAAAGAGTTCTCTGTAAAAGATGACAGATTTAAACGGGATTCATTTCTTGATGAGGCAAAGGTGTTTTTTACAAACGAAATAAATCAGCTTGTGCTGCATGAAGAGGATAAACTTAAAGTCTTTGATAAGAACAGTCCGTATCTTGCTACTAAAAAAATAGGCAAAAATAATCCAATGGAAGAGCAGATAAAAACTGACAATGAGGT